>JAHBYM010000175.1 GCA_019635975.1 Parvibaculum sp.
CGGATTTCAGCATCCGTTTCGATATCCGGATCAGCGCCTCGATGACGACGGCAAAGACCGCCGCCTTGATACCGAAGAACAACGCCTCCACAAGCCCGAGATCGGCATAGGCCGCGTAAAGAATGCTCAAGCCCAGTATCACCGCGACACCGGGCAGAATGAACATCAGTCCGGCGGCGAGCCCGCCCCGGATGCCATGCAGCAGCCAACCGGCATAGGTCGCAAGCTGCTGCGCCTCCGGCCCCGGCAGCAACATGCAAAAATTGAGCGCATGGAGGAATTGCGGCTCGGTGAGCCACTTCTTTTCCTCGACCAGAATGCGGTGCATCAACGCGATCTGACCTGCCGGGCCGCCAAAGCTCAGAAAGCCGATCCTTGTCCAGACACGAAAGGCTTCCACGAAGGTGACGGCGGGCAAGTCGGCCATATCGTTAATCGTGCCTGTGGTCAGCGGGTGGGAGGGGCTATCCGACTATGCCACCTTGTCGGCCGGGATACAGCCCGGCCGACATGATTGACGGGCGCGGCCTGTCTGTGCAGGTTGAGCCCGTCCTTGAACGCGACCAGCAGGAACCGGAAAGAAAATTGGCCGACGAACAACCAGCCACGCCCGAAATTCCCGAACGCTACCGGCAAGTCCTCGACCTGATAAAGCAGGGCAAGCGCGGGATCGCCGAAAAGCAGGCCCGCACCATGCTGGCCGAAACGCCCGAAGACGGCGACACGATGGCGTTGCTTGCCTCCATCGTCGTCGAGCGGGGCGAGTTCGACGAGGCCGAGCGGCTCCTGAAACGGGCGCTGCAGATCACACCGATGGAGCCGACGCCCTGGCTCAATCTTGGCCGGCTCTTCCAGCAGCGGCGCCGCTGGGGCGATGCGCTCACGCATTATGAAGCCGCCGTGCAGGTCTTCCCCAACAATCCCGCCATCGCCGCGACCTATGGTCAGCTCCTGCAGCGGGCCAACCGTTTCGCCGAAGCCGAAACGCAATACCGCCGCACGCTCGAAGCCGATCCGAGGCCCATACACCACGTATCGCTCGGCATGGTGCTGCTCCGGCAGGAGCGCGTCGAGGAAGCGATCGCGGCATTCCAGACCGCGATTGCCGGCAACCCGAACCTTTCGGCCGCCTGGGGCAATCTCGGCAATGCCGAGCAGAAGCGCGGCAACATCGAAGCGGCGGCCGCAGCCTATGAGAAGGCCGTCGCGCTCAACCCGCAAGACAGCATGTCCTATGTCAGCCTCGGTCTCGCGCAATTGCGGCTTGGCCAGGCGCGGCAAGCCACCGAAATTTTCGAGCGCACACTGGCGCGGATGGGGCCGGAGCGCCGCGCCGCCGCATGGCTGCCTTTCGCCCGCGCGCAGGAATTCGGCGAAATGCCGGCCGGTTACCGCGCCGAGATCGGCAACCTTGTCACCCGCGCCACGCTGACGCCGCCGGAAGGCTTCGACGGCATCAAGGCGCTCAACGCGGCGCTGGCGGCGGCGCTGCGCGAGGACCCGACGGTTGTGTGGGAGCCGCAAGGCAAGGCGACGCGCAAGGGCGGGCAGACCGGATTGCTGCTCGACAATCCGCGCGAACCTTTCATCGCCTTCGAGCAAACCCTCCGCCGCGCCATCGACGCGCATTTCGACTCGATCAGACGCGAGCCGGGCCATCCCTATCGCCGCCAGGTGCCGCGGACCTACCAGCTCGACCTTTGGGGCACGCTGCTTTCGGAAGGCGGTCACCAGCATTCGCATATCCATGTCGGCGGCTGGATGAGCGGCGTCTACTATGTCGCGCTTCCGCCGGCGATGGGAAAAGACGACGCGCATGACGGCTGGATCGAATTCGGCCATCCGCCGCCGGAGTTCGACGCGAAGTTCGAACCGCAGACCATCGCCTATGAGCCGCGCGAAGGCGACGCCCTCTTCTTCCCGTCCTATCTCTTCCACCGCACCTTGCCCTTTTCGGGCGATGTGCAGCGCATCAGCCTCGCCTTCGACGTCAAGCCGACAAGCTGGCGCGACTGACCCCCCGGCAAAGGCACGGTATGGACGGCGGCTGCGGTGTGCGTATCATGCCCGGCAAGCAAGAAGACGCTGGGAGAGACGCATGACCGAAGATGAAAAGGCCCGCCATGTCGCGGCAGTCGAAGCCCGCGGCTACACGATCGTCGAAAACGCGATCGAGCCCGCCCTGATCGACGAGTTGAACGACACGCTGCTCCGCCTCGAACGCGACATGAACGTCGTACCGGCCAAAAACACCTTCGAAGGCCACAAGACCGTCCGCATCTACAACCTGCTGGCGCTCGCGCCCGTCTTCCAGCGCATCCCGGTCCACGCAAACGTCCTGCCCGTCATCGAAGGCGTGCTCGACGAAGGCTGCCTCGTTTCCTCACTCTCCTCCATCTCCATCGATCCCGGCGAAACCGGCCAGCCGATCCACGCCGACGACCAGGTGATGCCGGTCGCAAAACCGCACGCGCCTTTCGTGTGCAATTCGATGTGGGCGCTCACCGACTTCACCGAGGAAAACGGCGCGACGCGGATCATCCCCGACACGCATAAATGGGATCGCTCGCCCACCTACGGCCAGCACTACGACAGCATCCCCGCCGAAATGCCGAAAGGCTCGGTGCTGATCTGGCACGGCAGCCTCTGGCACGGCGGCGGCGCCAACAAGTCGAACAAGCGTCGTGTCGGCATCGCCATGAACTATTGCGCCGGTTACATCCGCCAGCAGGAGAACCAGCAGCTCGGTATCCCGCTCGACCTCGTGAAATCCTTCGAGCCGCGCCTGCGCGACCTTTGCGGTTTCGGCACCTATCAAAACCTGATCGGCCACATCGACAAGAAAACGCCAGCCCAGCGCCTGCTCGGCGAGCACCGCGACTTCAAATCGATCTGGGATGCCTAGTGCTTGAGGCCGTCGAGAAGCGCCGGCAGCGCAACGATGCTCTCGATCACGTGATCGGCGAAGGGCGCCAGATCGTCATGCGCGCTGGTGCCTGTCAGCACGCCGATATTGAGCCCGGCCCCGGCATTGCGGCCCATTTCGAGATCGTGCCTGTTGTCGCCGACAACGGCGATCTGATGCGGCGCGATCCCCGTCGCAGCGCAGAAGGCAAGCGCCATCCCCGGCCCGGGCTTCGCGCCATGCCCGCTGTCGTAGCCCGCCGAAAACTCGATAAATTCACCAAGGCCGAAGTGCTCGATCGTCGCAAGCGCCGACGCCGCCACATCGTTGGTCGCGATGCCGAGGCAAAGCCCCCGGCGCTTCAGCGTCGAGAACAAGTCCGGCAAATCTGTAACCGGCGGAAACCGCAGCGGCACAAGGCGGGTGAACAATGCATCCATTTCACGGACAAGCGCTTGCCGCTCCCATCCGCCGGTTATCGCAATCCACGCATCGGCCAGCTCGAATGTGTTGCCCGCGCCGCCGACGCTGCCCGCCGCGAAGCGCCCGGTCGCCGGATCGTAGCCGATCGCGGCAAGCATCTCCGGCACAAGCGCACTTCGCCCCTTCGCGGTAAATTCTGCCGCTTCGACAAAGAGTGCGCCCCAGCCATCGTCTTGGAAAAGCGTCCCGTCCTTGTCGAACAGCACGCCGCGCAAGCCATCTGCCGCGCTCATTCCGCTTTCCCCGGCCACACCGAGACGATCTCGGAAAGCACCGGGCGCGGACGTTCGTCCTTCGCCACGCTCTCGCTGCCGAGATAGATGAAACCGGCAACGCGCTCGTTGTCCTTCAACCCGAGCGCCTGCCCGATCTCAGGATCGAACGCATACCATTCGGTCAGCCACTGCGCGCCATATCCGAGCGCCGTTGCCGCGACCAGCATGTTCTGGCAGACGGCGCCCGCCGACAGCAATTGCTCCCATTCGGGTATCTTGATCCCCGGCGTCACCCGTGAAATCACCGCCACGACGGTCGGCGCGCGCATGAAGCGGCCCGCCTCGAACTCGATCTGGTCGTCCCCGGCATTCGGCTGCACCCGCGCGTAAACCTCGCTCAGGATCGCGCCGAAGGCACGCCGCGCCTCGCCCTGGAAAACCACAAACCGCCACGGCGCGAGCTTCCCATGATCGGGCACGCGCGCGCCGATCCGCAGGATCGTTTGC
Organism: Parvibaculum sp.; assembly: GCA_019635975.1. Lineage (GTDB taxonomy): Bacteria > Pseudomonadota > Alphaproteobacteria > Parvibaculales > Parvibaculaceae > Parvibaculum. The sequence continues at coordinate 4,111 of JAHBYM010000175.1, forward strand.
AGCTCCGTCGCATCGGGCCCCGGCTCGACCATGGTCAGCGCCTTGGTCGAGCGGCGCGTCAGCAGCAATTCGATGGTTTCGGGCGAGCAGGCCAAGGCGGCATCCTTTGCATGAACGGGCGTCTGAAACGGTGGCGCCAGCCTCCTACTTAGGTCCATCGCTTTACAGGGGCAAGGCCATCGGCCACCATCGTTCCGGGGTGGGGAGGAAAATTGCGGCTGGGGCAACCGCCAGAACATCGAAACCTGACCGTTATGGCGCTCGTCGTCGCTTTCTCGCTTGCCGCGGGAAATGCGCAAGGCGGCGGCTGGCCGCTTGCGCCCGGCACCGGCGAGTTGATCGTGCCTGTAACTCACATGAGGGCCGGCGAACGATATGACGGCAGCGGCAAAAGGCAGTGGAAGCCGCGCTACACGAAAATCGAAGTCGCGCCCTATGCCGAATACGGATTGACCGCGCGCCTGACGCTGACCGGCGAAGCCGCCTGGGCGGCCGACAAGACCGATTTCTTCGGCATGAACTTCCGCGAAAACGGATTGACGCGCATCAAGGCCGGCGCGCGTTTTGCGTTCGGCACATGGGCCGACACGCACTTCTCGGTACAGCCGCTGGCAACGCTGCATCTCACAGGCGCCGCAAACGATCCCGCCGCAACGGCCAAAGGCGACATCGATGCCGAAATGGTGCTTGTCGTCGCGCGCAATGAAAAGCTGTTCGGCATCGACGCTTTCTCGGTGCAGGAGATCGCCTGGCGCTACCGCGATAGCGGACGGCCCGACGAAGTCCGCGCCGACATC
>JAHBYM010000176.1 GCA_019635975.1 Parvibaculum sp.
GTCGGCGGCCATGGGCTGGCGCAGCGCGATAAGGCGGATCGCATGCGACTCGATCTCAGCTTCCAGCGCGTCGATGCGTTGGTCCTCGCGAATCGTGCGCTCGGCGAGCTGTGCGTCGCGCCTGACGACCGCCTCAATCGATGCCGAAAGCTGCGCTTCGGTAAGGCCGCCCATCTGTGCGATGCTGGTAGCCAGGGCGTCGAGTTCTTCCTGGAAGGATTTTACGATGTGTTGGGTCACGTCCGTCACTCCTGTTGGCTCTAGCCGAAGCGGCCCGTGATGTAGTCCTGGGTGCGCTGGTCGGACGGATTGGTGAACATGCGCTCGGTCTCTCCCTCCTCGACCAGATGGCCCAGATGGAAGAAAGCCGCGCGCTGCGACACACGAGCGGCCTGCTGCATCGAATGCGTCACGATAACGATGGTGTAGCGCTCACGCAGTTCGTCGATCAGTTCCTCGACCTTGGCGGTCGCGATCGGGTCGAGCGCCGAGCAGGGTTCGTCCATCAGAATGATGTCGGGATTGACCGCGATGGCGCGGGCAATGCAGAGACGCTGCTGCTGGCCGCCGGAAAGACCGGTGCCGGGCTCTCTCAGACGGTCCTTCACTTCGTTCCACAGGCCTGCGCGGCGCAGGCTCTTTTCGACGATCGCATCCATCTCCGAACCGGCCTTCGCCTTGCCATGGATGCGCGGACCATAGGCGATATTGTCGTAAATCGACTTCGGAAACGGATTGGGCTTCTGGAAAACCATGCCGACGCGGGCGCGGAGCAATACAGGGTCGATCTTCGCGTCATACACGTTCGCGCCGTCGATCTCTATTTTGCCCGTCACGCGGCAGATGTCGATGGTGTCGTTCATCCGGTTGATGCAACGCAGGAATGTCGACTTGCCGCAGCCCGACGGTCCGATAAAGGCCATCACCTGCCGCGCCGGAATGTCGATTGTCACATCGAACAGCGCCTGCTTCTCGCCGTAGAAAACGGACACCTTGCTGGCTGCTACCTTGACATCATGCGCACCGGCGGCAGGTACGGCCGCTTCGGCGAGCACTTCGGCACCTTCGGCTGTCTTCGTCATGACCATTCCCGACGCATCGGTGGTTTCCACTACTGTCATGTCCGTCACCACTTTCTTTCAAACCGCTTGCGCATGTAAATCGCTATTGCATTCATTGTTATGAGAAAGCCGAGCAACACGATAATCGCCGCCGAAGTGCGCGAGGTGAAGCCGCGCTCCGGGCTGTCGGCCCAGATGTAGATCTGGGTCGGCAGCGCCGTCGAGGGATTGAACATGCTATCCGGTGCGGCGGTGATGAAGGCGTTCATGCCGATCAGCAGCAGAGGTGCCGTCTCGCCGAGCGCCTGCGCCAGACCGATGATCGTGCCCGTCAGAATGCCGGGCATGGCGAGCGGCAGCACATGGTGCCCGACCGTCTGCATTTTCGAAGCGCCGACACCGATAGCGGCCTCGCGGATCGACGGCGGCACCGCCTTCAGGGCGGCGCGCGTCGCAATGATGATGGTGGGCAGCGTCATCAGCGAGAGCACAAGGCCGCCGACGATGGGTGCGGAGCGGGGCATGCCGAAGAAATTCAGGAAGACGGCAAGGCCCAGCAGACCGAAGACGATGGAGGGAACCGCCGCCAGGTTGTTGATGTTGACCTCGATCAGGTCCGTCAGACGATTCTTCGGCGCAAACTCCTCAAGATAGACGGCAGCGGCTATACCGACCGGGAAGCTTATCAGAAAGCAGATCAGCAAGGCGAAGAAGGAGCCAACGAGCGCGCCTTTGAGGCCGGCAAGTTCGGGAAAGCGGCTATCGGCATTGAAGATCATGCCGGTATTTAGAGGCGTCGTGATGCGGCCCTGCTCGACCAGACGGTCGTACCAGGAAATCTGCTCGTCGCTGACGCGCCGCTGTTCGCGGGGCGTATTGCGATCGATTAACCCCTTGTGCAACTGATCGCCGATATCGGCAAGCGGGAAGGTGAAGGGAACGGACCGTCCAATCAACGAAGGGTCGGCAATCACCATGTCGCGCAACCTGTACTGGCCACCATTGCTGAACAGCTGTCGCAGTTCGCGCATCTCACGCGGCGTGTCGACTTCGGGGAATATCTTCGCCATCGCATCGGTCAGGATCATCTGATAGCTGGCGCCGCGCGGATCTGACGTGTCGATTCGATCAGCGGGCAGGTCGACATTGAGCGTCACCATGGTCTGCGTCGCGGCGGGCAGCGCCGTGGAGACAATCGTGCCGACCAGAATTGCCAACATGCCGAGCGCAAAGACGATGGCGGCAACGCCATATATGCGCAGGCGTTTGTCGGCAGCATAGCGGCGCTTCAGGCCGGCATCCGGTTCGTACCAGGTGCCGGTCCGGGATGCGGCGGCGGATTTGTCACTCATAGCGTTCCCGATAGCGCTTGACGACCTGCAGCGCGATGACATTTAGCGCGAGGGTCGAGAGGAAAAGAACGAGGCCGAGACCGAATGCAGCAAGCGTTTTGGGGCTGTCAAATTCGGTATCGCCGATCAGAAGCGTGACAATCTGCACCGTGACGGTGGTCACGCCCTCGAGCGGATTGGCGGTAAGCGTTGCCGTCAGACCTGCGGCCATGACCACGATCATCGTCTCGCCGATCGCGCGGCTGACGGCGAGCAGCACACCGCCGACAATGCCGGGCAGCGCGGCAGGCAGCAGCACCTGGCGAACGGTTTCCGCCTTGGTCGCGCCCAGCGCATAGGCACCGTCGCGCAGCGATTGCGGGACGGCTGAAATGGCATCGTCGGAGAAAGATGAGATGAAGGGGATCAGCATGATGCCCATGACACCGCCGGCCGCGAGCGCACTATTGGATGCAACCGACAGCCCCATGGACATACCCCATTCCCGGATGAAGGGGGCTACGGTCAGGATGGCGAAGAAACCGTAGACGATTGTCGGGATGCCGGCGAGGATTTCGAGCAGCGGTTTGACCGTGGACCGCACTCTCTCGTCGGCATACTCGACCAGATAGATTGCCGAAAGGAGGCCAACCGGCAGGGCAACGAACATCGCTATAGCGCTGATGAAAATCGTGCCCCAGAAAACCGGGACGGCGCCAAATGCCCCTTCGGCGGCCACCTGATCGGCACGCATCGCCGTTTGCGGGCTCCACTCCATGCCAAAGAGGAATGAGGTGACAGGCACGCGTCTGAAGAAGGCGAGGCTCTCGATCACCAGCGACAGGACGATGCCGAGCGTCGTCAAGATCGCGAGGACCGAACAAACGATCAGGATCCAGCGCAGGATGCCGTCGACATTGTTGCGGGCCCGGAATTCAGGGCTGATACGGGCGCGGGCAAACGAAAGGCCAGCCGTTGCGACCACGAGCGCACAAACGAACATGGCCAGCGACGCCGTTTCGCGTAGGGCATTATAGCGTTCGGCGGCTTCAAGCAGTGCGGCATCGGGTGTGCCGAAAATGCGGCCGCCAGCGATGCTCTTGATTTCGCTGATGACGAGCGACATGCGGGCGTCATCGACGCCCGCGGTGAGGTAGGCAGGAAGGCTCGATATAACGAGGGCGTCGACGACCGCATTTTCCGCGGCAAGCCAGATCAGCACAAGCAGGAAGGCCGGGATTCCGCACCACAATGCGACGAAATAGCCGTGATAAGCGGGGATCGAATGCAGCGGCATACCGCCGGTTTTCAACGCTCCCGACTTGATACGCCCCCAGACATAGCCGACAAGGCAAAGCGTCAGAAGAACTCCGGCGAGGATCGAGGCTGACATTGGCAGTCCTGACAGGGGACGAACGGGTTCGGTCTTCGGGGCGGTCGCTGGCGCCCCCGAAGGGGCGCCAGAACCGGGGTTCGATGATCAGCTCGTGGGAGCCGTCATGTTGACGCCGTCGATGGCGTTCTTCTGTGTCTTCTTGCGGACGTCGTCCGAAAGCGAGATCAGGCCGCGTTCGGAAAGATAGCCGCTGGGCGCAAGAGCGTCATCGCTGACATATTCGGCGATGAACTCATTGAGGCCGGGTATCACACCGCGGTGTGCGTTCTTGATGTAGAAGAAGATCGGGCGCGACACCTTGTAGGAGCCATCCGCGATCGTTTCGATGCTCGGACCGACGCCCGCGACCGTCACGGCCTGCAATTTGTCGGTGTTTTCATAGAGGAACGAGTAACCGAAGATACCGTAGGCGTTGGAGTCGGATTCGAGGCGCTGGACGATCAGGTTGTCGTTTTCGCCGGCTTCGATGAACGGGCCGTCGGTGCGCATGCGTTGGCAGGTTTCCTTATGCGCGTCCTTGTCGAGCGCGGCGATCGCCGGGAATTCCTTGCAGCCTTCTTCCATCACGAGTTCGACCCAGGCGTCGCGGGTGCCGGAGGTGGGCGGCGGGCCCATGACAACGATTGCGGTGTCGGGCAGCGAGCCGTCGATCTCCGACCACTTCTTGTAGGGGTTGTCGACGATCTTGCCGTCAACCTCGACCTTGGCGGCCAGCGCCTGGAAGAGCTGCGCCTTGGTCAGGTCGATCGCCTGGCCCTTGCGGGAGACCGCCATCGCGATGCCGTCATAGCCGATCAGCACTTCGGTGATATCGGTGACACCGTTCGACGTGCAGAGCTCGTATTCCGACTTCTTCATCGCGCGCGAGGCGCCGGTGATGTCGGCATGGGCGGTGCCGACGCCACCGCAGAAGATTTTCATGCCGCCGCCGGTACCGGTCGACTCGACGACCGGCGCCGCGCCACCCGTCTCATTGGCGAACTGTTCCGCCGCCGCCTGTGTGAACGGGAACACGGTGGATGAACCCACCACTTGAATCTGGTCGCGGGCGTGCGCAACGCCGGCAACCGAGAGAGCGGCGACGGCAACCGTCGCGGCCATCGTCAGGGATT
>JAHBYM010000177.1 GCA_019635975.1 Parvibaculum sp.
TTCAGCATACCTTCCTTGTTGATGGTGGCGCCGATGACGGGATCGCCCGGCCCCTTCTCGACCGGCACGGATTCGCCCGTCGCGATCGACTCGTCGAGATGGCTTGCGCCTTCGACAATCTCGCCATCGGTCGGGACCTTGGCGCCCGGCCGCACGACCATGATGTCGCCCTTGACGAGTTCGGCGATCGGCACGTCGACCTCGGCGCCGTCGCGCAGCACCGCGGCGGTCTTGGCACCCATGGTGATCAGCCGCTTGATCGCCTGGCTGGCGCGGCCCTTGGCGCGTGTTTCCAGATAACGGCCCAGCATGTGGAAAGTCATGATGGTGGCGGCCATCTCGATGAAGGAGGTCATCGGATAGAAGAAGCCGACAAGGCCGATCAGATAGGGCGGCAGGCTGCCCATCGAGATCAGCACGTCCATGTTGGCGGTGCGGTTGGTCAATGAGAGCCAGGCCGAGCGATGCGTCGCGAAGCCGCCATAGAGAAACACCACCGGGAAGGCCAGAACGGCCACGATCGCCAGATAGAACGGGATCGGTTGCCAGAACATGTGCGGGACCATGATCAGCATGATCACCGATGTCGGGACGGCGGCGATCCAGAGCCGTTTCGAAGCCTGAGCAAGGTAGCGGTCCTCGGAATCGCTCTCGTCGGCGGCCGAGGCTGGCCTGGTCTCGTCCAACGCCGCCGCCACTTCGTAGCCCGCACGTTCGACGGCGGCGCGAAGGCTTGACGTGTCGGTTCGCGACGGATCGAAGCGGACCGTCACACGATGATTGGCGATGTTGGTGCCGACATCCGCGACGCCGTCGAGCCGCTTCAGCGAAGTGGAGACAAGCCCGGCACAATGATCGCTGCCCATGCCGGGAACAACGAGGCGGGCCGTTCGTTCAGCCGAAGCTTCACGATTGCCTGCCGCAACGCTATTTTTCATGGTCTTCTCCTGGATGAAGGGTGTTGCGACCGTTCGATCATCAGCACCCATACGATGATGAGAGGACACGCGACGAGAAAAATGATGGCAATCGCTGCCCAAAGCGAGAATCCGTACAGCCAGAGAATGACGGCTCCGGCAACGAGCCCGACAAGCGGACAGAACCAGAGCAGGTGTTTGAGCTTTCGTGCCGGCTCTTCTTCAATGTGAGGAGAGCTTACCGAGCGATTATTCTTCGACATTTTTATGCGCTCCCCGACTTGCGGCCGAAGCCGATGAAGAAATTATGGATCGGCGCGAAGACAACCGCGATATACCAGCCGAAGACGAAGGCCCATACAAGGCCGATGAAGAAGCTCGGCCATGTGATCCAGGTGAAACCGGGCAACAGGTCGGACAGAAGCCGGTGCATGCCGGGATCCGACACCAGAAGACCGAAGAGCACGCACAGTATGTAGGTAACGACGAGGAATGTGCCGAGGGTCATCCCCAGCGGCACCATCGCGATGCGTCCTGTCTTGTCCATAGCCACTCTCCTTTTTGTCTCGACACCGTCGATATGGCGTCGGTCCCGAATGGATCTCGTTCAAGCCTGAAATCTCAGCTCACGACGATCCGGCCTTTCATGCCGACCTCGGAATGACCGATCAGGTTGCAGGAAAATTCGAAGGTTCCCGCCTTGGTGAAAACCCAGACGAGCTCCTTCGTTTCGCCGGCATCGAGCGTGACAGTGTTGCCGGCCGCGGCGTGCATCGCCGCATGTTCCGGCGAGACCGGGTCCATTCCCATCTCGGTCATGTGCCTCATCATCTCGCGCGCCATTTCCTGATAGGCCGTGTCGCCGAGCGTGAACTCATGCGGCTGTTCGCCATTGTTGACGATCACGAAACGCACCGTCTCGCCGACATTGAAATTCAGCTCGGTTGTGCCGAACCTGATATCGGCAGCTTCGATCTCGACGGTCCTTGTGACTTGCGCGGGCTCACCCCGGTGGCCGAAGGCCGAGGTGTCGGCCATCTGCCGGTCCATCTCGCCCATCATCCCCTTCATGTCATGGGTCATGCCCGGCATGGATCCGTGGTCGTGACCCTTTTCCGAAGCGACCGCCGGGCCCGTCAACAGACCGAGGGCCGCCGCCATCAAAAACGATTTCCGGATTGTGCGTTTCATTGTTACAGCTCCTTGAGGGTTGATTGCGTGTTTCATTTTTACAGCTTCTTGAAGGTTGAACGATGCGTCGCCGCACCGATCCCGTTTCGCCGTCCGCGCGCCTTCAGAACCAGGCTCTCACACCGATGCGCAAGGTCGTGTCCTCGACATCGTCACCGGCGGCGCGGGTGATCGATGCCGTTTTGCCAAGATCGCGCTCCCAGACGAGATCGACATAGGGCGCGAATTTCCGAACAATTTCGTAGCGAAGCTGAAGACCCACCTCGATGCTGCTGAAGCCGGCGCCGACGCCCCGTTCGGGGACATCCTGCGCGAAGAGGTTCAGCTCGACATGCGGTTCGGCGATCAGTTTCTGCGTGATCGGAAGATCGAAGCTCTGTTCGAAGCGCGCCGACAGATCGCCTTCCGTCGAAAGGAAAGCGGTCGCTTCCGTTTCGAAGAAGTAAGGCGCGAGGCCGACGACGCCGGCAGCGAGATATGTTTCACCGCGCGGCTCGAAATCCTGCCGGATACCGACCAGCAGGTCCCAGAAGGGATGGACATTCCGGCCATAGAAGAGCTGGAGTTCCGCCTTTTCGACATCGCCGTCGGCGATCTCGCCGGCGGCGCGGATCCAGAGACGTTCGACGTCGCCGCCGATCCAGCCGTCGAGATGACCGTTCCAGAGGCCGCCATGCCTGTCGGCATAATCGACCTCCAGCTTGATCATGTTGAAAAGATCGGGGCCGTGATCGTCGTGTAGCACTGCCGGCTCTTCGGCGCGGGCGAAAGCGGGGATGGCGATGGCGAGGGTGAGCGCGAGCGTGGGGACAAGAATGTTCTTCATCACATGCTCCCATGGCCAGCATGCGCCCCGTGCGCCGCGCCGTCTTTCGTGACGCCGATCGGCACGACCGCGCCATCCGGCGTGATTGCGTTATCGGCTGTCTCCGGCGGCTCGACGATGAAGGTCGTCATCATGCCCGAGACCATGTGGTAGAGCAGATGGCAGTGCAGCGGCCAGCCGCCGACCTCGCGCGCCGTCAACACAACCGAGACCGACTGACCCGGTGGCACGATGACGGTGTCCTTCAGCGGGCGGCGATCCTTGCTGCCGGTTTCGAGCTCGAAGAACATGCCGTGCAGATGCATCGGATGCGCCATCATCGTCTCGTTGACGAAGGTGAGACGAACGCGCTCGCCATAGCGCACCCGGACCGGCCGTGCCTCGGCGAGGCGCGCATCGTCGAGCGTCCAGACATAGCGCTCCATGTTGCCCGTGAGGCGCATTTCGATGGTGCGGGTCGGCTCGCTGTTGTCGACGTTGGGGCGAAGCGCGCGCAAGTCGCTGTAAGCCAGCACTTTCGCGTCCGGCGGAAAGCCCGAAGCCCAGCCGACCGGCCGGGTTTCGGGCGCGTCCGTTTCCGCGGCGGTCTGCCCCATTGCGCTGTGATCCATGGTGCTGTGGTCCATCGTGCCGTGGTCCATGGCGCCGGAATCCATCGCCCCCATGTCGTGACCCGCATGCGCCATACCCATATCGGCCATGCCGAGCAGCGCGCGGGGACGCCGCTCGGGGATCGGTCCCGCCTCGCCTTCCGAGGTCGCGAGCGTCGCGCGCGCGTAACCCGCGCGGTCGATCGACTCCGCGAATAGCGTGTACGGCATATCCTCCTTCGGCTCGACGATGACGTCGTAGCGCTCGGCGACGCCGATCCTGAGTTCGTCGACCGGCACCGGGTTCACATCATTGCCGTCCGCCGCGACGACGGTCATTTTGAGGCCGGGAATCCGTACATCGAAGAGCGTCATCGCTGCGCCGTTGATCAGGCGCAAGCGAATGCGCTCGCCCTTGCGAAAGAGAAAGGTCTCGTTCCGTTCGGGCGCCTTGCCGTTGACGAGGAAAGAGTAACCGGTGACATCGGCGAGGTCGGTCGGATCCATCCGCATGGCGCCCCAGTCGAGACGGTCCTGGACGGTGGCGCCGACGCCCTCTCTGCCGACATCGGCGAAGAAGTCGAGCAGCGTGCGCTTGCTGTAGTTGTAGTAGCCGGGATCGGCCTTGAGATTGCGCAGGACCCGATCGGAATCCTCGGGCGTGGCGTCGCCGAGAAGGACGACGTAATCGCGGTCCGCGCTGAAGGGCGTGGGCTTTGCCGGTTCAATGACAATCGCGCCGAGCACCGTCTGGTCCTGCGTGCCCGAATGGCTGTGATACCAATAGGTGCCGCTCTGACGGATGGGAAAAGTGTAGGTATAAGATGCCCCAGGCGCGATCCCCATGAAGCCGTTGAAGCCCGGTGCGCCGTCCATGATGCCGGGCAGAAGAATGCCGTGCCAGTGTACCGATGTCGCTTCATCGGTCTTGTTAGTGACGGTAATCGTCGCATCCTCGCCTTCGCGCAGGCGCAAGGTCGGGCCCGGAACGCCGCCGTTGATCGTCATCTTCTCGACCATCCGGCCGCCGATCTCGACATGCGCGGTCTCGACCGTGAGGTCATATTCACCGGCGACAGCCGGGCCGGCGCCGGGCAGCGCCCAGAGCAGGGCGGCGCCCAGGATGGAAATAGTCCGTCCACGCAGGAGACGCGCAGGGTCGGTAAAAATTTTCGGAAACATCGCGAAGCACTCCATCCAATGACAATGAGGACGCGCGGGGCGTCCCGTTCCAGAGAATGGCGGCTCTAGATCAGCAGTCGTCCGGTGCGGGCGAAGGCTTCGGCATAGCTGTG
>JAHBYM010000178.1 GCA_019635975.1 Parvibaculum sp.
TGCGAGGGCGACCGGCACCAGTTCCGCTTCATCGTCTCCGCTGAGGACTCGGCTCAGTATGAGGAACTGAAGGGTTTCACGCGGCGCATCATGGTCCGCATGGAAGAGGATCTGGGAACACGCCTCGATTGGGTTGCGGTCGATCATTACAATACCGGCCACCCCCACACCCACATCATGCTGCGAGGCAAGGACGAGCGCGGACAGGACCTCGTCATCGCGCGGGATTATCTGTCGACAGGCATGCGCGAACGCGCCGCCGAGATCGTCACCCTCGATCTCGGTCCCCGTAGCGATCTCGAGATAGAGACGAAGCTCACGCAGGAAGTCGAGCAGGAACGGTTCACGAGCATCGATCGCAGTCTGTTGAAAGAGGCGGACAGTGAAGGCGTCCTGCGCTCTGGCGCCCTTGCCCGCGACGCCTTCCGGCAGAGCTTGCGGGCGGGCCGGCTGCAAAAGTTGAAGCGGCTTGGGTTCGCTGAGGAAATCGCGCCCGGATGTTGGAAGCTTGACGCGGAGCTGGAACCGGCGCTCCGCCGCATGGGTGAGCGCGGCGACATCATCAAGACGCTTCACCGCGAGATGACCGGGAAGGGGCTCCCCCGCGCGCCGTGTGACTATGCGGTCCATGATCCAGCCGACGGGCAGGAGCGACGCGTCGTCGGGCGTCTTGTCACCAGAGGGCTTTCGGATGAACTCAACGACCGTCACTATCTGATCGTCGACGGGATCGACGGCCGCGCACATTACGTGGACATCGGCCGGTCAGAATCTGTGGAAGTGCTGCCGGACGGCGCCATCGTCGCGATTACGCCGAAGCCGGTGGGGCCGAGGACTGTCGACCGGACGATCGCGGCGGTCGCGGCCGCGAATGGCGGGTGCTACGACATCGAAGCGCATCTCCGCCACGACCCAACCGCGTCCCGCGCCTTCGCCGAAACCCATGTCAGGCGGCTGGAAGCGATGAGGCGGGTCGCCGGACTGGTCGAGCTCGCCCCCGATGGAAGCTGTGCCATCGCGCCCGATCATCTGGAACGCGCCAAGTCCTTCGAGCGCAGCCAGGCAAGATCAAGCCCGGTCATTGTCGAGACGCTGTCCGCCTGGCCGCTTGAGCGGCAGGTGACCGCCAATGGCGCGACCTGGCTAGACCGTGAGCTGGTGGCGGAGAAACCTGAGCCCTTGCGCGAGTCTGGCTTCGGCGGGGAAGTCCGCGACGCGCTCGCGCTGCGCCGGCAATGGCTGGTCGGGCAGGAACTGGCGCGGGAAGAGCAGGACCGTATCGTCTATTGCGCAAACATGCTCGGCATCCTGCGCCGACGCGAGCTGCTGCGTGTGGCGGGGCAGCTTTCCGGCGAACTCGGTCTGCCCTACGCCGAAACCGAATCCAGCCAAAAGGTGACCGGGACCTATCGCCGGCATGTCGATCTCGCCAGCGGCCGTTTCGCGGTGATCGAAAGATCGCGCGAGTTCACGCTCGTGCCCTGGCGGCCGGTGCTGGAGCGGCATATCGGCAAGCAGGTCTCGGGGATCGTCAGGGAGGGGAGGGTCTCGTGGACGATCGGGAGGCAGAGAGGGCCGGAGGTTGCATAGGTTCGGTTTGCGTCGGGAGCGGTAGCAGAAACGAAGGGCACGGATTGCGGGTGGCGGTCGCTGTTATACCATCGGCGTCGCGCCCCGTCGGGTGTGACCGGCACACGTGGAGCACGAATGATGCTTGAGCGGTAGCGCGTGGTGGTCTAATCTTCAAACCTTGGGTGTTGCGAAACCCTGTCATTCATGACGAAGGCTTCCGGCCAACGCTAAAAAATCAGGACTGTACCCTCTTCCGTCGGGGTCTGTCCCTTCATCAATGGAGGAAGCCATGCGTTTGCACACCTACCATCTTCTCACCGATTCTCCGGCCAAAAAAAAGGCCAAGAAGCTTATTGAGATCGTTGCGTTGATGGGTTTTCACATCAAGCTGTCTCGTGCCCAGGAACTTGTTGCCCGGCTGATGGGCTATGGCGACTGGTCTGAACTCCTACGTACGACGCGCGCGGCACCTGAACGCGGTGTCCCAGATCAAATGTTGCCGCCTAAAGCTGCAACTGAACGCCGAGAGTTTCAAATCGCGCTTTTGGCTAGGGAGTTCAGCATCGAGGCATCTGCTGCCGAAACATTGCTGGAAGCTTTAGTCCCAACAGGTGAGAGTAGTGGTGTCGACTGGTCGATGATCGAGAGACTTGGCCTGCGGTTGAACGACGAAGACGTGGCTTGGTTCGAAGAGTCCATGAATCTGGTGCGCGAATTCGACACTGCCGTTCGCCCGCTCTATGCGCTGTCGAATTTCCCCGAGAATGGCCTCACCCACGTTCGACTGGAAACCGTCGTGCCGGGCAGACGGAAGCTTTATAACCGGCGAACCACGACACCCGATGACATTGTCAATTGGGTCGCTAATTGTTTTCCGGAGAACGCTCCTCTGGCCGGCGAACAGCTGGCTGAAGTAAAGAATCGCGCAGAGATGGCTTGCCAGTCCTTCTCTGCCTTGGATGCCCGCATACGAGGATTGGGGCCCGCTCCTATGCTTGCTCCGATTAATTGGACCTTTCTAATGCTGTTCAGAGCCCATTGGGGCACTGGCAGCAAAAGTTTCTATTCGGCAATCAACCCTGAGCCATGGCTTCATGTCGGCTTCGATCTTCCTGGTTTCTGTTTCAATCCCGAAAACGAGTGGAATGCTTCTCGGGCTCTCGCGCTGCAGATGGCCCTTCGTAGAGAATTCCTCGACTCGGGATGGACGGGTGATGGAGATGAATGGGAGGTGACCTTCCGAGATGGAAATTCTGCCAAGGAAGATATCAGAGTGCGAGCCAAGTCGGCCGGTGCCGCCTCTGCATGGGCTGCTGCAGCCCGAGGTGCACTTCGGATTGCCAAACAGCAGACTGTAAGTTCTATTTCATTGATATCCGTTGTTGGGCCCGATGGTTCGGTTGACCCCGGACAAGCATTGTCTATAGCGGTGAATGAAAGTGTAATTCGACGCGGAAAGTTGGTGGGTGCATCCAAACTGAGGGTCCGAGGTCACCGCAAAGCAGCATAGGGAGTTTCGCGCGTGAGGGGCACCCAACAGCACCCAGCCATGCATGGGCGAGGGACGGCATTGAGATGAGCGAAGCAAAGCACATCGAGGTGACCATCAGGGTTCCCGTTATTGATAGCCTGTCGGATGATGAGCTGAGCGAGATCGCCCACATGCGCGATGGTCGCTGGAGCGCCCAGACGAAAGCTTTGCTAGAACAATTCGGGACGACAAAGCTCGACCTTAACAGTAGCTGGGCATCGACATGGACAGGATGGTGTTGCCCGTGCTGCCGACGGGAGAAGCCGCAGATCGCCAGGATGAGTTCCGGCAGTGTCCTGCTCTGTCGTCTCGAATATCACCATGATCATATCCTTGATCTCGCCAAGCGGATTTATCGCAAGCACAATCCACCAAGCGAGGACCAGGAGATCAATATTCAGGTTAGCCGCGCGAAAGATGCGCTCATGCTATTCATTGAGCGTTTCGAGCGGACGCTGATCTGTATGGACTGCAACCTTGCGGAGGGCAGGGCAAAGGTAGAACTCGCGACAGAGGTAGCGGGTGGTTTTACCTTCACGCCATCGGAGATCGCGACCTTCATCACGGTTGCCCCGAATCGCGTCCACGAGGTCGATGTTGAAAAGGCCCGGCTAGCTTGGCTTGCCGCAAAGGATGATTTTGCCGATCGGATCGACTTCACGGCGCGCATGGCGCAGCGCATCGCGAGTGGGCGCCACCGCCGCGAAGTTGCGCTAGGCGAGCGAGTTCATAGGCAGACCCAAGACCGCGATGTTATCTACCGTCTCTTCGCAACGGCGATGCCATCGAGCTATCGTCACCAATTAGGCATGCGCATCGAGATGCGCTCGGTCTCCAATGACGGTGCTGGCCGGTCCCAAAAGCCGAAGCGTCGACCGAGGGTGCAGCCGCCGACGGATGCTGAATTTGCCGATGTGGATACTGCGCAGCAGGAGACGAAGACATGGGCGCTTGCCGATTCCGATTGGCTTTGCCCGTGTTGCGCCAGATCAAAGCGCGAAATCTGTCGAAAATCGAAACGCGGGTTCTGGACAGCGCGCATCCATCGGATCGTTGAATATCTTCCGGAGGACGACGAAGGGAGTTTGGCTCGACGCCGCATCGATGCAGCAGGCGAAATAATCATCGGTTCATATCGTCAAGTTCTGATTTGCCATGATTGCCGCAACGTAGTGTCTGAGCTTCAGCGGCGCAGGGCTGGACTCGGTGAGCAAAGCCTGACCCTTGATGACCTGCGAGAACTCGTCGGAGACGCAGTCCCTCACTCGCCACATGAGATCGATTTTGAAACTGCCACCGATATGGCAATTGCAAACGCGCCGCTAATCGAAGCTATCGAGGACTACGAGAATCATTGTTCGCGCGTGATTGAAGCATTTGCTGCCGTCAAGCGCATGATGGAGGCAATGAGTTGGCCGTGGTCTGAAGCACGCGACTGCATTGGGTATGAACTAGCGAAAGCGAATGGCTGGGAGTTGGATGATGGCGCCGCTCATGCCGACTGGCTGCTTAAAGAAGCACAGCGCATCTTTGATTTCGAGGAGACGATTTCCTGATCTCGGCTAGAGCAGCCACTTAGTGTCGGCCTGATATCGCGACGTTCTTCTCGCCTGTTGGCGGAGGGTTTTCGTCCAGAAGCCTGACCACCGTCGCGACGGCGACTACAAGGCCTGCGACAGCC
>JAHBYM010000179.1 GCA_019635975.1 Parvibaculum sp.
CCTGGGCACTTGCTGCGTTGCTTAAATAGGGGCTCACACATTGTCAATGGAGGAGGGTCAATGGAGGAGGCCAATGGAGAAAGACCGGGAGAGGCCATCCGTCCATAGCCCGGCAAACCCTTTGCCGCCGGACGCCGATAGGTTATCTAGGGAGCGGTTATCGGCAAAACGGCCCGGAAACGGACACGAGAGGCAAAATGAGCGGAGACGGCGCGAACAACGGCGTGAATCCCGGCGCAACGGACGAGTCCGGCGGACCGGTCTTGCGCGCAGGCGCCACCGTCGCGGTCTTCGGCGGCTCGGGCTTTCTCGGCCGTCACACGGTTCAGGCGCTGGCCCGGCGCGGCTACCGCGTCCGCGTCGCGGTGCGCCGCCCGAACGAAGCCCAGTTTTTGCGTCCGATGGGCGCCGTCGGCCAGGTCGAGCCGATGCAGGCGAATATCCGCGACGACGCCTCGGTGGCCGCCGCGCTGGCAGGCGCCGACGCGGTCGTCAATCTGGTCGGTATTCTCCACGAAAGCGGCAAGCAGAAATTCACATCCGTTCAAGCCGAGGGTGCGGGCCGTGTCGCCCGCGCCGCGGCGGCGGCTGGCATCGCCTCGTTCGTTCATGTTTCGGCGATCGGTGCCGATCCGGAGAGCCCGTCCGCCTATGCGCGCTCGAAAGCCGAGGGCGAGGCGGGCGTGCGCGCCGCCCTGCCGGGCGCGGTCATCCTGCGTCCTTCGATCGTCTTTGGACCGGAAGACGACTTCTTCAACCGTTTCGCCGCGCTGGCGCGATTGTCGCCGGTGCTACCGCTGATCGGCGGCGGGTTGACGCGCTTCCAGCCCGTCTATGTGAAGGACGTCGCCGAGGCGATCGCCACCGTGCTGACGCGCGGTGACGCCACCGGCCGTGTTTACGAAATCGGCGGACCGGAAGTCGAAACCTTCCGTGAGCTGATGGAACGCCTGTTGCGCGAGATCGGCCGCGCGCGGCTGCTGGTGCCGGTGCCGTTCGCCGCCGCCCGCCTGAAGGCCGCATTCCTGCAATTGTTGCCGACGCCGCCCCTGACCGTCGACCAGGTGCGCATGCTCGCCGTCGACAATGTGGTGAGCGATGCGGCGAAGGCGGAAGGCCGCACGCTCGAAGGCCTCGGCATCCAGCCGACCGCGATGGCGGCGATCCTGCAATCTTATCTCTATCGCTTCCGCCGCACCGGACAGTTCAGGCGCGCCAGCGCGAGTTAAAAAGAACCGATGCGCCAGCTTTATCATCTTCCGATTTCGCCCGCCTGCCGCAAGGTGCGGCTGGTGCTGGCCGAAAAAAACCTCGCCTTCGAGCTTGTCGAGGAGCGCGACTGGGAGCGCCGCCATGAATTTCTGGCGCTCAATCCGGCGGGCGAGGTGCCGGTGATGGTGGAAGACGAGAGCGGGCCGATTTGCGGCGCGACCGCGATCGCCGAATATCTCGAAGAGACCGCGCCCGAAATGCCGTTGCTGCCGAAAGACCCGCATGAGCGTGCCGAGACCCGCCGCCTCGTCGACTGGTTCGACCGCAAGTTCGCCACCGAAGTCAGCGACGGGCTGATATTCGAAAAAGTGACGCGCCGTTTCCTGAGCGCGGGCGAGGGCGGGGGTGCGCCGGAAATGCCGGTGGTCAGGGCAGCGCTGCACAATCTGCGCTACCACCTCGATTATATTTCATATCTGATGGAGACGCGGAGCTGGCTTTCGGGCGAGGAAATGACGCTGGCCGATCTGACGGCCGCCGCGCATCTTTCCTGTCTCGATTATGTCGGCGATGTGCCGTGGAGCCAGTATCAGGGCGCCAAGGACTGGTATGTGCGCATCAAGTCGCGCCCCGGCTTCCGGCAGATACTCGCCGACCACATCCCCGGCATGCCGCCGCCAAAACTCTATGCCAATCTCGACTTCTGACGCGGAAATCGATCTCGACAAATTGCGCGCCGAACTTTTCCGGCGCGCAAAGGAGGCGGGCTTCGACGATGCGGGCATCGCGCGCGCCGATGCGCGGGGGGATCTCCCTGAGCGTCTCGACCGCTGGCTGGCGCAGGGCCGCCACGGCGATATGGGCTGGATGGCGGAAACGGCGGCGCGCCGCGCCGCGCCCGCGACGCTCTGGCCGGAAGCGAAAAGCATCGTGATGCTGGCGATGAATTACGGGCCCGACGAAAATCCGCTCGACCTTCTGGAGCGGCGCGACCGCGCGGCGATCTCGGTCTATGCGCGAAACCGCGACTATCACGACCTGGTCAAGAAGCGCCTGAAGGAAGTGGCGCGCTGGCTGGCCGAGACGAGCGGCGCGGAAGTGAAGGTCTTTGTCGACACCGCGCCGGTGATGGAAAAGCCGCTTGCGGAAGCCTCTGGTCTCGGCTGGCAGGGCAAGCACACCAATCTCGTTTCGCGCAATCTCGGCTCGTGGTTCTTCCTCGGTTCGATTTTCACGACGCTCGATTTACCGGCCGACGCGCGACATGACGACCGCTGCGGCGAATGCCGCCGTTGCCTCGACATATGCCCGACAAAGGCGTTCCCGGCGCCCTATGAACTCGATGCGCGGCGCTGCATCTCCTACCTGACCATCGAGCACAAGGGCCATATCGCGCATGAGTTTCGCAAAGCCATGGGCAACCGCATCTATGGCTGCGACGACTGCCTGGCCGTTTGCCCGTGGAACAAATTCGCGCAATCCGCGCGCGAGGCGGCGTTCGTGTCGCGCGACGATCTGCGCGCGCCGCTGCTGGCGGAACTGGCGGGCCTCGACGATGCGGGTTTTCGCGCGCGATTTTCAGGCTCGCCGGTCAAACGCATCGGCCGCGACCGCTTCGTGCGCAATGTACTGATCGCGATCGGAAACTCGGAAATGCCGGCGCTTGCCGGCATTGTCTGGCCCTTGCTCGACGACGCCTCGCCGCTGGTGCGCGCGATGGCGCTCTGGACGCTCGGCGAACTCGGCGCGGGCGGCGAGCTGCGCGCACGCGCCGCGACGGCGCTTCGCGAAGAACCGGACGAGGGTGTGTGCGACGAATGGCGGCGTTTTACCGGCTGAGATATTGCCGGGCGGCGGCGGCCGCCGGATCCTCGTCGCGGCCGGTTGCTTTCGCATAGTCGAGTGCGCGCTGCCAGTCGGCCCACGCCGATTTGCGGTCGCCCAGCGCCAGATGCACACGACCCCGCTCGACCAGCGCCTCAAGGTCGTGCGGACGAAGCTCGACCGCGTGGTTGGCGTCGACAAGTGCGGCTTGCGGATAGCCGAGGACGCGATTGGCGGCGGCGCGCAACAGCATCGCCTCGATGAGATGCGGATCGAACGCCAGCGCCTCGGCGGCGTCCTCGCGCACACCCTCCCAGTTTTCCTCCAGCGCCCGCATCCGCGCCCGGCCGACGCGGTACTGCGCTTCCTCGGGCATGCGCGCGATCGCCTGATCATAGGCGCGCCGCGCCTGCGCCGGATTCCCGGCAATCGCAAATGCATCGCCGGCTTGCGCATAAACCGGCGCGCGCATTTCGTCGCTCGCCCCCAGCATGCGCTCGGCGAGACGGTAGAAGACCGGCGCGGCATCGGCCGGGCGGTCCAGCGTCATCAGCGCCAGCGCCTCGCAATGCATGCCGCCGGCCTCATCCTCGCCACGCATCAGTTTCAGCGTTTGCGCCATGTTGAGCGCCGCCTCGGGATCGCTGGCGGCAAGGTCGACACAAGCCTCATAACCGGGTTGGGCCCGAACGGCGGACGCGGCGGCGGCAAAGGCGGCGAGGAAAAAGACGATCGATGTGGCTTTCATGCGCATGAGCCTCGTTCAGGCTGTACAATCTGGCAAGTGAAACAACGGCAAGACTGGCGCATGACCCTGCATCCGCGTCTTTTCTGCTTCGGCTACGGCTTCAGCGCGGCGGTGCTGGGCCGGCGGCTGGCGGCGCGCGGTTTTGAGGTGGCGGGGACCTGCCGGACGCCGGAAAAGGCGGCGGCTTTGCGCGCCGGCGGTGTGGAGGCTTTCGTTTTCGGCGCGGCGCCCCTCGCCGATCCGGCCGTGGCGCTGGCCGGCACGACGCATCTGCTGCTCTCGGTGCCGCCGGACGAAACGGGCGACCCGGTACTTGCCGCGCATGAAGCCGACATCGCCCGCATCGCGCCGCAGCTTGAATGGATGGGCTATCTCTCGACGACCGGCGTTTACGGAGACAAGGGCGGCGGCTGGGTCGACGAGGAAACGCCGCTGGCGCCGGGGACGCGGCGCGGGCGCCGCCGGCTCGCGGCCGAATGGGCCTGGCGTGCCTTTGCCGAACGCAACGCCGCGCCGCTTCACATCTTTCGTCTGGCCGGCATTTACGGGCCGGGCCGCAACCAGCTTCGCAGCATTCTCGACGGCACGGCGAAACGCATCGTCAAACCCGGTCAGGTTTTCTCGCGTATCCAAGTCGAGGATATCGCAAGCGTGCTCGAAGCCTCGATCGCGCATCCGCATCCGGGTGCCGCCTATAATGTCTGCGACAACGAACCGGCGCCGCCGCAGGAGGTGGTCGCCTATGCAGCGAAGCTGCTCCGGCGCAACCCGCCGCCCGAAATCCCGTTCGAGGATGCCGAACTGACGCCGATGGCGCGCAGCTTCTATGCGGATTCCAAGCGCGTCTCCAACCGGCGCATCCGCGAGGAACTCGGCGTGACGCTGCAATATCCGACCTATCGCGAGGGACTGAAGGCGCTGCTGGCCGATCTCTAGCCGGCTTCGATTTCCGAAAGCAGCGTTTCGATCGTCTG
>JAHBYM010000018.1 GCA_019635975.1 Parvibaculum sp.
ACCTCAAAACCGGCCACCCCGATTTCGTCAATGTTTTCAGAGTGGTTAAGCCCGATTTTGGCGCAAAAACGCTCAAACCGGCCACTCCGCGGCGGGAGCACTCCCTTATTTGAGCCACCGCCAACTTGTCGCCGGCTGCCGGGCGGGAAAACCTGAGCGCCACACAGGTTAAGCCGAAATTGGCAATGGAATCAGAGTTCGCCCCACGGTGGAGCAATCTACACGTGGCCGATCAGACGTCATTCAGGAAATCCACGATAAGGACACCCAGGGCACTACCAGCCAGGATGCCCATAGAGGGGGAGAGGAGCCCAATGACCCAGGCCCCGAACCTCCCCAGCACGGCAGCGCTTCCGACGATCCCCAGCAGCCCGCTAACGTTCTTCATCCGCCGCCCCGTGCTCATTGTGCTTTGACGGTCGGCAGTAAAGCAAGGGCGCCTATTTCATGCAAAGCATAGGGGGGCCGTTGCGATCCCGCCATGAAGTGAAGGTGAGACCGTCATGGTCATAGCTTCGACCGAAACCTGACCCTGGGGCAGGTTATGCCGAAATCACCATACGGATCAGGGCTCTTTCACAGCGGCAAAAAACTTGGCGATCGGAAATCAAGTCGCAAATTTGGCGACTTGATCAGGACGGCTTGAAGCGAGCGACAATCCGCACCTTGTCCAGCTTCCATCGGTCGACGATGAACTCCTGCTCGTTCGATTCCAGATGGTCAGGATGTAAGGTACGGGCGCACAGGATCGCATCCGGAGGCGCCAGCGTCTCAAGCACGACCGTTCCGCCACGCGATTGCCTCCGGATCTCGGATTGGGCGAACGCTTCCGCGATATCCCGGCTGGCCGTCCACGAGGCGCCATAGCGACGGTATCGCGCATTTGCCGCCAGCTCGCCCCGCCAGAGCCGTACAGCCGGCCCGGTGTAGCTGGGCAACAGGACACGCAGTCCCCGCGCGAGAACGCGGTCGTCGTTGACCATGGAGCGCAGGCTGTCGCCGCTCGAAGTGAACAGCGCCAGGAAGGCGTCTTGGATCTCCGGAGCCGCTGGCGGCAGCCGTGCGATCCTTACGAAGGCTTCTCGGCAAATGTAGAGATCGGCGGCGCGGCAGATGGCCCGCAATGCGCGGCCCGCGTCACCTGCCCTGATGGCTGCCACGACCTCGCGGACGGCCTCACGGTTCTGATCGCGCTCCCGGCGGATATCTTCCATGAAGGCGGCAATGTCGGATGCGTCACCCATCCGGGGATCCATCAGAGCGCTTTCCGGAACCTGGCGAATGTGACGACGGACGCGCCGCCTGCGTTACCGTGCGTTACAGCATCGGTGATTGGGTGTTGTAACGCTGGCGCCGTGCCCAGGCGGTACACTGTGCTGTCTCCGGTGGTTTGCTCCACACGGTATGTTCGCCGTGAGCGGGCGTAGTGCTTCGTGTAAACTTCCGGCGAGTAGAAATTCGTCAGATCGCGGTTGGTTCTCGGGCACCAGTGACCGGCATCGACTAGCCAATCTCGCCCATATTCCGTGATCCGCCATGCAGTAAAGGGCTGGGTTGGACCCCACGGGGATGCGGAGCCTGTCAGCATCTCAGGCTTCACCAAGCCGAGTTTCATCATTCGCTCGACCCCAGCAATCTCGTAGGCGTAGTCGGCGGGTCCGCCATCGGTGTCGATCGCAATCGCAACCAGCACCTTCTGCATGTCTTTGGACAGCTTTGGCCGATACGAGTTCTTCCACTCCCCTCCTCTGGCCAAGGTGGCGCGCAGTTGCGTTAGAAGGTCCTCGTTGTTGGCATAGTCCCGCCAAGAACCGTTGCCGGCATATCGCCAGCGCATTTTCTGAGGTGCCACGACGAACCGGTGCTCGACGAGCAACCCCCCGCTCGGGTGGTCCATCGCTGATAAGCCTGCCTCGAGGAGGGCCGCCAGCGTTGAAAGTCGTGCTAAGGGGTGGCCGTAATCGCGGGCGCCGGCCCTTGCAGCGCGACGCTTGACCTTTCCAATCATCTTGCGCACTGCGGTCGCGTTCTCGGGCCGGTACCAGATGACCGGATCCCATGAAGGCGAGAAGGTCAGGGGAATGTCGTCTGTGGCGAATGATAGGCCCTCTAAAACATGAGGCCAGTCGATTTCGTCGCTTGGGGTGAACGTTCGAACGAATGGCCCCGCAGGATCCGCACCCAGCAAAGGGATTCCTTGGGCATATAGATGGACGATGGCCTCGTTCTGGTCGATCCAAACCCTCCAGACCGACTGGACATCACGCACTGTCGGGCGAGGCGTGTCGAAATTTACATAAAGCCTCCCCCGATCGTCGTGTATGGCAGCAATCGAGGACAGGTATGGTCGCAGGTCCCGCAGCGCCGTTCCCACCTGGTAAAGGCGATGCTCACGCCATTCCTCGCCTGTCGTTGCGCTGAGCCTCGTCACATATTCGTCCGCCATCCCGCCTTCTCCGTCAGGCCCGCGCCAACCAATAAATGTCGCAGCCGCCCTCGGTCTCCTCGACGCGATCAACGGCAAGGTTACGACGCGGGCGTTCAGTCGCGCTTGCCTGCACTGGTGGCCAGACCTGCCGCGTGCGCGCGCCGTTCGTGAGCCAGTTGAGGATTGCCTTGATGTCCTCCTGCGGCATCGGGATAGGCTCTTGCTCGATCGGAGCATAAAGAGCCGGACCCAAGCGCTCACGCAGCGTCGGGTTCTTCGCCCTCCGCTCGCGCTCCCTCATGAGACACCAGTCAAAATAAGTCATGCCAAGGTCTTTCCATGGCTTTTTCCGAATTCGCTTCTCGGCCATATGTCACCTATCGGCTATGGCGCGGCCCCGTCCATCAGCGATCGGCCCGCTACGTGATAAAATATACAACATATAGTATCAGGATGCACGTACATCGCATTATATTGCGCCGATTTTTACACGGAATAGGGTGCATATGATGCGACGGTTACATGATTAGGCAACAACGTTTCTATCGCGCATCCCCTCGGATGCCTCTTGCAACAGCTCATGAAGGGCTGCCCCCTCTCATGGAGAGGGCGCCAGCTGCATATGGCATGGGCGCTCATCTCATAGGTCAGGATCGGTCTCTTACCATTCCGCGTCCGGTCTTCGATCGGACACCGCTGAGCGAAGCGAAGCGGAATAGATGCTTTACGGGGAGCTAGTTCTTGATCCCCTTTGACATCCTTTTATCTTCCTTGATTTACCTTGATGTTGCATATTGGGTCGGACATGCTTCGGCGGCCAGGGCCTGGAATTTCGCAGCAATCTCAAGCCACTTGTCAGCCTGGTCGTACCAAATTGTGGTTGCCATCGTATTGGGGCGATAGCGCAGGCGGGCGATTCCAACGAGCTGAACCTGCTGGTATTTAGCGAGGACTGGCGCCGTCATTTGGATTTTTTCTTGCGTGGTGGCGCGTTTCCACTGGTCGGGGCTAACCATGGCCCAAGACGCAGAAATCGCGGCATCTCGAATTGCCTGCTCCGCAGGTTCGCCGTTCTCAATCGGTAGCGGGTGGAATATTTCCCCACCTTCGCTTTCCACGAGATGGGTGACAAAGTGAACTAGGCCATCCGCTTCTAGGATATTCCATGCGTCCCAGAAAATTTGGCCGCCACCAAGCAGCTGCCGGTCTTTGCCTTGTACGCGTGTGTTAACCAGCGGGCTATCGCTCCAGGATTGTGTGGTGTTGGGCCGGAAGCCCCAGATGACGTACGGGCCGCGGCGGCCTACCTCGATACGCTCGTAAGGCTTCTGGATCATTTCGCCGCGGCGCCATGGGAGGCCACCGTCTGAAGGGAGGTCTTGAGCGTGGTACAGATCGCAGAATATTCGAAGAGCTAAGATATTGCCGATCTGACGGAGGCGTTCGACTGGTGGAGCTTCGCCAGTAGCACCATCAACCACCGCATTCGGGATCCATATCCAGTCTGGAACGGATTGGTCTTCGCTGGCGGCATCGGAGAACTTCTGGCCGCCTTGGTGCTTCACCAATCCACGCCTGGCCAACTGCATGGCTACGTCGAAAGGTCGGCCACACCCCCAAGGTCCGTTGAAGGCAGATGTTTTCGGCACGGTGGTAAACCCAAGCCGGATCTGGGAGGCGACAGCCTGCTGCTCCCGTGACAGGGGCGCTGCCCAGCCTTCGCAGTTTGGGATCTCTTGGGGCGGCGCAAGATGATAGCGGGGCTTCGCGCCCCCGCGAGTGACAGAGATGACGTGATGATCGGTTAAGGCCTGGATCGCCTTTTTGGCGCGCGGTCGCCCAAGGCCGGTGTACTTCTCGATGGCGTTGACTGACCAACTCGTCGTTCGGTTGTCTCGCCCTGTGCCGCGGGCCATGACGAGATATGAGGCAGCGGCGTTCATTCCGAGATTGCAGACGAATGCCCAGACGCGGCGATCGATAGCGAAGAACTCTCCGGTATTGCTCAATGGCAGATCCTTTTCTGGGAACGTTCTGCCGTTCCCCTTGATGTTGCATGTTTCGGGGTTTGTTCTGACTGTCGGCGAAAGTTGCGCCGGCTGTCACGGTGTCGGCGCTCAGAGCTTAATGGCGCCGGCCGTGGCGCTGCTTCCAGCCCTCCCCTGCCCCCGGGTAGCTCTTGGGGGCGTGCTTCGCTGCGATGAGGTGGGTGATCTTCGAGGCGGGGTGGCTAGTTTCGGTCACGTTGCCCGAAACTATCGCGGTCGGGACGACTGAGAGCGGGGCGGGCGTTGCGGGTGAGGACTCTGGCTGAGACGTGGCGGACAATTTGCCCGTGACGTCCGCTTCCTTAAGCCCCTCGTCAGACAAGACAGCTGTCACAACCTGTGACAGCTGTCCGCTTGTAGCTGCCGGGGCTTCCGTTGGCTCAACCATCTGGGCCGTGGCGGGTGCGAAGCTTTCGGCCCACTGCGCTGCTCGTGACCGGATCATGAAGGCAAAGCCATTCATCTCCGTCTGCCCCTGTTCGAGCAGGGAGACGATCTTATCCGTGTCGCCCTTGAACGCTGCAACGATCAGGTCGGCCGCCTCCGCCAGGGCTTCTTGCCGCCGCTCTGCCTGCTCCTGGGCCTCGATCGGCGCGGGTGTGGCGGTGCCATCGATCCGCACGATAGCGTGATCGGCGGGGAATTGCGGGCCTCCATCTGCTGTCGGCAAATCGGAAATGCTTTCCGCCCCGATCTTCCGAGCCGTCACCTTTTCGCCCGCTGCCGCCCGATCGATGATCGGCTTGCGCTCCTCTGGCGTCATGCTGGCAAGCGCGTCCAGTTCAACGCCGCTATCGAGAGAAGTTCCGACCAGCTTTTCGGCGTCATCTCCGAGACGTTCG
The DNA here is from genome assembly GCA_019635975.1 of Parvibaculum sp. Taxonomy (GTDB): domain Bacteria; phylum Pseudomonadota; class Alphaproteobacteria; order Parvibaculales; family Parvibaculaceae; genus Parvibaculum. The sequence continues at coordinate 5,319 of JAHBYM010000018.1, forward strand.
CCGCGAGTGGCGTCGCGCCTTATCTCTCGTGCCGACTTTCCGGTTTTGAGGGCGGTATCTTCTGCGAATGACCGAGTGGCCAAATTGGCCACTTGATCACCCTTCCGGTCTCCACCATGCCGCGCCTCGGGATGAAGCGCCTCATATGCCTCTTTGCGGCGGCGGGTGAATAGCGCCCTCTGACTGGCGGTGAGCTTCGGCCCTTGCAGGTTTTCATCACACTCAGCGATCTGCCGTTGAAGGTCGCTCAGCTCGACGATGTGGGCAGCAATCTCTGTCCACCCAAGGCGCCGTCCCGCTGTTGTCCGATGGGCACCAGCGACGATCCCGTATCCGTCAACGAAGACATCGGCCCGGATCACCTGGCGGCGGTAGACCGTAATGGGATTAAGGAGGCCGACCTCCTTAATGCTGTCGACCAATGCGCCAACCTGCGCTTCGTCGACGGTACGCAGGCGTGTGCCGTCGTCTATGAGGTCGAGCGGAATCATCGACAGAGAGGCGGATACGGCTGCGGCGCTGGTATTAGGCTGCACAGGCAAAACGCTTTCTTGCATTACGTTGTACCTCATTTGTTCTATGTGCACTTTGCCACACAGAGTGCGACGGGAGAAGGTCTAGCCTCCTAAGATCGGTAGGGATTTCCGATCGTTATGTGGATTTCGGGGGGTAGCTGCATATTGCAGCCCTCCCCTATTGCTCCCGCGCGGGAATCGACCCGTGCCACTCGACTCAGCCGTCGTTCTCGCTGGTGAGCTTGTCAGGCTTGATGCCTTCGTCGGAGGGCGGCGCCTCGCGATCCCGGAAGCGAATACCCGCCCCTCCTCCATTTTCCGGGATGAACTCGATCCCGCCGGCTTGGATGGCTCGTTTCAGGGCTTCGATCGTATCGACCCGCACGGCCATAAGCGAGCCGGACATAGCCTCCAGCCGCTTCACGGTCGGCAATGACACTTGGGCCTTCTCGGCTAGGTCCTTCTGCTCCCATCGAAGCATCGCCCTCGCGGCTCTTAGCTGCTCTGCTGTGATCATTTATACTCCAGGGATAAAAAAATAGTCCAGAGGTATTGACGCCATAAGTTCATCTAATTATCCTCTAGGTATAATAAGTCATGCGCTGAGGATCAAGAGATGGCCGCGCCAGTTTCCCCCGCTTCCTTCGACCGCCGCGCCATCATGACCCGCGCTTGGGTCATCCGCCGCACGACGGGTGCCGGCATGAGCGAGGCCCTGCGGAAGGCTTGGGCGGAAGCCAAGGCCCCGGCCCGTCCGTCTCTCGCTTCGATCGTCGAAAAGGCGGCTGCGAGCTTCGGCGCTCCGGTTCGCCGTCTTCCCTTCGAAACCGTCGACCCGTACCCGGCCCGCGTCTCGGCCGCCCAGGTCGCTGTCATCGCCCGCAACACCTACCGGGCGCGCTGGACCCACGGCGCTCGCTGAGGGCTGCCGCTATTTGTTGGAGGCACTGATGTCTGATTTTCGCGCTTTAATGTTCTTCGACCGTGTGCCGGTCGGCCACGTCGTGGAGACGGTCACGAATGATGACCATTTCCCTTACCTGCGCCGTGGCGAGCGTGTGCTCGTCGACAAGCACGAGGTCGAGCCGATCGATGGCGAGCTGTTCCTCGTGGTGCGGTCCAACGGCACGGCTGACATTGCCGAAACGTACAAGGTCGAGTGCGGCGCGGCGATCGGGCAGCGCTGGTGCACACGCTCGATCAACCGGCCCCGCTCTGCGGATGATCTGTTGGACTGGCTTCGCGACGGGCGCCAGGTACCGGTAGTCGATGGCCCATACAAGCCGGGCCACCTGGAGGAGAAGATTCTCGGTCGCGTGGTCGGGCTCTATTCCGGCGCGAGCGTCGAGGCTCCAGCCACGGGAGCGAACAATGGTTGATCTGTCGCGGAGAGCTGTTATGTCCGCCGCGTTCGCCATGGGTGCCGTTGCAGCGCCGCGTGCCTTTGCTGAGCCGCCGCCCGCCCCCGTAGACGATCCTGCCCTATCGGCTGTGGAGGCCGTTCGCGTTGCGCGAGCGGATGCTGCGAGAGCCTATGACAAGATCGATGCGGCCATTATCGCCGTACGCGACGCCGGTGCGGAGCTTTTGCCGTGCGTGCAACTATCGACGATGAGGGACTATGAGAACGGGGAGCCTGTCATCCGGCCCATAATGGCCCGCAGCCATGCCGAAATCGATGCGTTCTACTCGTGCCAGCGCGATCATGTGGGGATGTTCGGGCGAAAGGCGCTGGAAGGCTTGCACGCCAGGAAGGCCGCTCATCACGCGGCATTGGATGCCGAGATCGAGCGCTTGCAGCCAATCCATGAAGCTGCAGGATACATTACGGCTCGTGATGAAGTGGAGAGCTGCGAGGAGCACGCGACTGATACCTTCAGTGCAGCCATGACAACAGAGCCCCGAAGCCCAGCGGGCACCTATGCGCTGTGGCAGCTCCTTTCGGAAGAGCTAGGGGAGCATCTGGAAGACGGCTCATCGAGCCTCTTTGAGGGAATGGACATTCTCGACAAGGCCCTTCGGACGTTCCTGGGGGTGAGCAAGCCTAGGCTGCACGACGCTTGAGGCCTACCGATAGCGCGTCGCGGTAACGCGCCAATCATTTCCACAACCATTCCCGCCGGCAAGGATATTTCACATAATTTCACCGCTAAATCCCGGTATAAACCGGGAGCGGGGGTGCTGATGTAATCGAGGACAACGCACGCATGACCATTGATGCCCTGGACCCCGCCAACCCGCTATCCACCTTCGACGCTGCCGCGGCATGGCAGGGCTTGCCGCCGGATGATCAGTCCCGCATTGGGGCGCTCGCCCTGGAGGTTGTTTTCGCGGGGTTCGTATCTGGCTCTGCCTACGCTCCGGAGGATCGTCTTTTTGATCCTGCCATCCGGACTATTGCCGAGCATCGATCTGACGAGGTGCTGCTCGATCTGTATGCGACTATCGAGACCGCCCTCCCCTCCCTTTTCGGGGCGTCTGGCCAGCATCCCGCATGGGCCACGGTCACGGCTATCACTGATAGCGGGGTGTGATCTGATAGCAGGATGCGGACCTATCTTTCGGCCGCGTCCACGCTAGGATCGGCTACGATTTCGCGGCTAGGGGGGCATGCAATGACGAAGCTGGAGCGAGCGATAGAGGCAGCCGCAAAGGCGCACTATGCACGCCAGGGGCACCGTGTGAGCTGGGGGAAGGCGGCAGAGGAGTTGCGCCAGGAGATCCGCGCGCTCGTCCGTCCTGCTGCCGAGGCCGCCTTTGCGGTGGCGACCGAAAAGGGGTCACGCAACGCTGCGGCGAACCTGCGGGATGCGGGCTACCTCGTAATAAAGCCGATTTGGGACCAGAATTGTGTCTCAACCGGCGCCGACGCCCTGGAGGCCGCGACGGACTATCTCGATCCGCGATATGGCGCGTGCTGGGTATTCGCAATGATGGCCCGGTACCTCGCGGATGTCGCGCGCCAGGAGCTGGGCGGCACTGAAGATGACAGACTGACGGACCATGATCTGGTCTTTGCCGGCTTTCCCGAACAGGCTTCCTTTTCCCTTAAGCCCGGATCGCCAGGTTATCAGCGCTTAGATCTCAAGCTTTAAGGCACCGATCGACGGGCTGGATTTCAATTGCGGCAGCCTGCCGCGAATGACGCGCTTCCTTCGGCATTAACTCGCTTCCTCTTTATGGCATTAACGCGCTTCCTCAAGGATGCCCATTGATGTGATTGCATCATGGCGCAACAGCAGGCACGCTATGCCACGCGCTGCCGCGATGCTGCGTCGTAATGTTTTGGCAACCAATCTAAGGCAGCTTCCGGCCTTACCTTCCATCAGCTGATGAGAGTGCGAATGCCCGTCATTGTCGTTGCGAACCCCAAGGGCGGCGCCGGGAAATCCACGGCAACGCTGGTGTTGGGGACCGTTCTTGCGGAGCAGGGGGCGAGCGTCACGATCCTGGATTGCGACCCGAATCGCCCGATATCGTCGTGGAAGAAGGGCGGCACCGCGAACGCCGTTGAAGTGCTCGACAACGTGACCGAGAGCAATGTCGTCTCGATCCTCGACGAGTACCGGACCAAGCGGCAGTTCGTACTGGTCGACCTGGAGGGCACCGCCAGCCGGCTCACGTCTCGCGCCTTGTCGCGCGCGCACCTGGTCATCGTGCCGTTGCAAGCGAGCGCCGTCGACACCGAGCAAGCGGCGAGGGCGGTGCAGCTGATCCGCGAGGAGGAACAGTCGTTCGAGCGGTCCATCCCGTTCCGCGTGCTGTTCACACGGACATCGCCCCAGATCCCGACCCGCCTCGAAAAAGCGATTTCATCCGAGCTGGCTGGAGCAGGCATCCCGTCGTTCTCGACGCATCTGCACGAGCGCATGCCGTATCGGGCAATGTTCTATTACCGCCAGGATCTGACCGAACTCGACCCGGCCGAAGTCAACGGGCTGGTTCAGGCCAGAGAGAATGCCGCGCGGCTTGCCGGCGAACTGGTTGAGATTCTGACCGAGGGGAGGGCGGCAGCGTGAACACTCGCTTTGGATTCGACCGTATCAACGACGTGAAGCCGGATGAGACGAACGCACCCGCCGCGCCGATCTCCAAGGTGGATGCCGCTGGCGAGCGCCACGGCTTTGTGAGCCGAGAGGCCAATGAGCGTCTTTTTAAGCGTGAGGCTCAGAAGGAGGCGACTGTCCCTCTCTCCATCCGCCCACCGCTATCGGTAGCGAACCGGTTCATTACCTACTGCAAGGATCGCCGACTGTCGTACTGGGAAGGCCTTGCGCAGCTGATGGATAAGGCCGGCGTCTGACGTTCATAGATCCGCGCTGAGCGCGCGGCCGATCGAGACATGGGAAATCTTGTGGCCCATGGCGCCAAGGTGCCGCGCTATTTCGCGCATGGAAGCGCCAGCGGCTCGCAGGGTGCGGGCCTCGCTCAATGCCGCCTGTTGGTCATCATCCGGGAGGAGGGCGCCATCGTCTCCGATGCGATAGCCGAACGGCACCGATCCACCGAGGTAGCGCCCGCGCTGTTTCTGATCACGCTTCACGTCGGCAATGCGCTCGCGGATCCGGTCACGCTCCGCCTCTGCGACGGCAGCGAGGATCGTGAAGACGAGCTTGGCGATCCCGTTGCCGGTCACGTCGCCGCCCAGGTCGATCATATGGACGCCGACCTCCTGGTCCCGCAGCAGCTCCATCATTCGGAGTGCGTCGACGGCCGAACGGAACATGCGATCGAGCTTCGGGGTAACGATCATGTCGCCGGCTTTCACGACCTCCAGCAGTGCCGCACCCTGGGGACGTTCAGCGAGGTAGGTAGAACCGGAGATGCCGCGTTCGATGAAAATGTGGTCGACCTCATGCCCGTGCATCGAGGCATAGGAGCGGACTTGCCGTTCCTGCGTGGTGAGGCTCTGGCCCTCCTCCGCCTGGGCTGTCGTGCTGACGCGAATGTACCCAAAGACGGCCATGTTAACCCCAAATCACCCGTTAACCTGCGACGCAGATTAACAACGGCGAGGGGTGTCTGTAAAGGTGCTGTAGCAGCTTAACAAAGGAGGCGAAAAATCGTCAGATCAAGGCGTCACTTTCTCCCCAGTGGTCGCCAAGAAGGGATGGCTTTGCTTTTCACTCTCATCGCTGAGGGGAGGAAGAACGAGCCATTCGTCCGCCACGTGGAAGATCATGGAGGTGCAATGAAAAAATGCCCCTATAACTTCCTTGTAATCGGCGAGCTTATATCGCGGGTCAGTTGCTCCCAGGAAAAACTCCATTTCGCCGCTCGCGTCGTCCGGCAGCCGTATAGCGGCATGCATGTGGCGCTCAGAGAAATGAATTAAGCCACTGGTGTTCTTGTATACGTCCTCGATCCAAGGATTCTTGTCTTTGAGTTTTTCAATCAGGTACTTGTCCTTCATAAGGCTGCCGTCTGACGCCGCGATACGGTCTATTTGCCTCCCGGAGAATACCAGCGTCGCGAAGTCCTCGGGATTGTCCACCCAGTAGAGAGCATAGAGTCGGAGCACCGTATCAAGCTGGAGGCGGACAAGAGCGATTGCGACCAAATGGTTCCCGTCCGCAACGCACTGTCTGAATGCTCTTGATTGAGCCAGCGCTCTGCGTGCTGCTCCTAGGACATACAAATGACGGCGCCCAACATAACCTTGGTTCGACAAACGGCTCTTAAAAAGAGCTAGGAAATCCCTCTCGACGCGCACTAGGTACGACAAAATTAGGGATGAGCCGTCTTCGGTGCTCTCGGCCGCATCGTGGGGCATTTGGTGGGAGGGTCCTATCGGAAGGAGGCTGTTTAGATGAGGAGAACAAGACGCGCCGCCGAAATCAAGCGCGCGGATCAACATCGCCCCAGATTTGACTTCGACCGCGCCAAAGGGCGGAATGGTTGATCGAGTCTCTGAGAGATTCGGATGATTTGCGGAGAGGATAGAGCCGAGCAGGGTCCAGAAAAGCCAAAGGCCCCCAGGTTGCCGCCTGGAGGCCTCTGAATTCGAATGAGGGACTTTCGCCACCCCGACAAGGCGAATGTCCCATGGCTCTGAAAACGAGTCAACGGAGAAATTGCCGTTTCTCCGGTCGAGATAGCTTTGCCTGCACGGCCCTTGGGAAAGGGCTGATATGTTCGCAGAACGACTTGGCGCGGCCATTGATGGTGCGCGCACGCTGACGCAACTCGACCACCTGTCGAAATCGATATGGCAGGCGGTATTATCCGGGGCTGTGTCGGACGACGACGCGCAGCACCTGGCGGAGCGCATCCATGCCAGCCGCGGCAAGACGCGAGCGGCCTATGTGCCGGTTGGTCTACCGCCTGGACGCCCGTCCATATTCCCACCGCGTAAAGCCCAGATCCCGACAGACCGGCAGAAATCGCGGCTACGGCGCCGGCAACTCGCGGCTTCTGGGCCAATGCCGCCGCGCCTGGCTGCCATGTTCACTACAAGCGAACTGTCTGCTATCAAGGTGATAGCAGATGAGGTGCGCGCCAAAGGGCAGTGCGACCGCTCGATTGCCGAGATTGCCGCCCGCGCTGGCGTGGGCCGCACGACCGTGCAGAACGCCGTGCGCCTCGCGGCCCGTGAAGGCCTCGTGACGGTCCAGGAGCGCCGCCGGCAGGGGCAGAAGAACGAGACGAACATCATCCGCGTGGTGTCTGCCGAATGGCGGGCTTGGCTGAAGACGAGGGCTAAAGCCGTCCTTCAAGCGGCGCAACCTGCGCCGCTTGAAGGCTCTCTCGCCGAGCGTTCGCCAGAGTCCGCCGCTATAGGGTTCAAAAACGCGAACCCCACGGATACAACAAGAAAAATAAGCTCTGCGAAGAAAGAAGGGGCAGGCGGGAACGACGCGTCTCAACCTGCACTCATCATTTCCAGTGATGCGGAGGGAAATGGCGATGCATGAGCTACATGACACATGTAAACTCTTTGTCGGCTGCTCCCAGCCCCCCAATTTGCGAGCTATCTAGATCCGGCGGTGCGGAGTGCATACATTCCATCGCAGATCCGCAATGGATATCGTCGGGCTCCAGGAGGGGGGAATGCTCAAAGATTATCTAGTTGGGCGCCAGAATACGGTGCAGATGCCGGCATCGGAAATGAACGATAAACTGCAGGCGATAGCGAAAGCGTTCAGTGAGGAATGGCTGACGTCCACAGCAAGCCATCCTCTTCAGAGGCTTTGGCAGCGGGATGATGCCCTTGCCACTTGCGAGCTCCTAAATTTTGGCTATGCGATAGAGCGGCTTGGCATGGAAGATCCCGCCTGGCTTCGCGGTCAGGTCCGCACGATTATGACTGGGAGCGAAGGGCAGTCGGCGGGAGCCATTTTTGAGATTTTGGCTCTCAATTTATTCTCGCGGCAGTTTTGCCGGGTCGAACCTGCTCCAGAGTCGAAGCCTGGATTTGATGGAACATTGGCCCTAAATGACGGCTCCCGTGTTCTTGTCTCCATCAAGAACCATGGGATGTCGAGTCGCGAACGAGTATTCAAAGATGCTGCGAAGGCTGTCGATGATGAATTCCAGGCCCAACTTCGTGTTCATGGCTTAAGGGATGTGGAGGCCAATATCATTTCCTCGGAGTACCTAGACGAGGGGCTATTCGAAAAATTAAAGGCTGATATCGCCAAATGCTTGGCAGAGCTTAAGGCGCAAAAAAAGGGCGGAGTGATCGACCGGCCCTATAGAATTACCTTTCGAGGCATGGCAGATCAGTACGGTATTTTAAGTGCCCACGAGGTAAGTTCGTGTTTACGAATAATATCTCCATTCTCGGCGAACGAACAAGCGAACTTTGAGGACGCCATCCGTAAGGGATGTGATAACCTGTATAAGCATACATCGAGCGATAATGACGATGATGTCTGCCGTATGATCATATTGAGATTGTCTAATACCGCGTCAATGTCCAAGTGTCGGGAATGGGCCAGATGGCATTTTACCAATTATCCGCAAGATCCGATTGACGTGATCTTGCTATATCAGTGCGCGGTCACGACTAGCCCAAAATTAGACCTGAGTGCTATAACCCATCACATATCGCAAATCACAGGACCAAATTTCCATGCATGGCAGGTAGGAAAAGGAGGAGTACCTCGTAAATTGCCAGATATGTCTTTTCTCGTCGGATTGATTAGCTATGACCAACCAAAGTTGATGCTGAGCGATGGGAGCGATAATAAAATCGACATCGAAAATTACTATTGTTATCAGAGGGCAGATGCCTACCTAAAGGTAGATATCGGCGATAATACGGAAGTTGTACTATCGAATCCAGTCCCAGGCGTTTTGATTCACGGCGTCTTGGAGCGCGATGGAGTCCCGGACAAGATGATGTCCATCAAAACCGATCGGGAGCAGGCATTGGCACTGCTTCCGTAGACTTGGCAGTATCCCAGAGGCGGCTAGTGAATGGTTGGCGACATCACTTCCCCGATATTGACGCCGATGTTGGCGTTGATGATCTCCGAAGCGAGGCCGCGGAGCATGGCAATGTCCCGCGCCTCAACCTCCGAAATAAGGAGCCCCTTGAAGCCGAGGAACGAAAGCTTCACCGGGAGATCCCACGAATAGCGAAGCGGGGCCGCGTATATCCGATCGATGGCCGTATCTATCCGCACCAGAACGTCCGTTATGTCGGCATCCTCTGGCTGATCGATTGCCCAGCGCCAGAGCAGCTGCGCACCCGCGACCAGCGCCAGGATGTCGGCTTCTGACGACGGGTCAAAACCGAGCGCGGCCTCCCGCTCCTCTGCGGTGAACATCTGATCAATGATCCGCCTGAATTCGGCGTAATCGTTCGGCATGTGCTACCATCTCTGTCTGATCTGGGGGTGGAACGTCGGTTCGGTGCGCACAACGATCCAAGCCATTGCTGTCATCCTGTATATGGCCATCATGCTCGGCCTGACCTGGGGCGCGGTTCACCTATCCAACCAGTTGCCCCTCAGCATCTTCCTGCCCTTGGCCGTCCTCTGGGGCTGCACCTTCATTTTCATTGGATACCTAGTAGACCGCCGGAACGCCGCACGCGCTCGCGCATCTCATCTTCAGGCAGGCCCAGAAGGCTCACACCTGCCCCACGACCGATAGCGTTCGCCGTCGCCTGCCGCGCTTCCTGCCGGGCCGGAGCGCCCGCAAGATGGCGCAGGAGCATGTCCCGCATGTCACCGGTGGAGACGAGAAGGCGGGCAAGATCCTCGCGGCGCCCGTCTGCAATCGCATCAGCCGCGTTGTTCCCAATGGCCCGCCATGCCTTCTGTGCCGCGTTAGCAGCTAAGCCTGTCATCGTGGATGCAGGGTTGACCTCCGGCGCTCTCGCTGGTCCGAAGAACTCCCGGCCGGCTGCCCTCGCGTCCGTCTGCGAATTGCCAATGACGCTATTCACAGTGCCCGCGTAAGTCGCCTCTCTATCCGCCAGGCGCAGCAACTGCTGCGTCGGGTCATTGCCGAAAATCTTCTCCAGCTTCGCGCGGTTCCAGTCACCATCGCCCTGGATGGCCTTTTTCAGGCCCATCCGATCATTGGCGGTCGTGCCCACGAGGCGGTCGATCTCAGCGCGGGTGCCCTGCTGGAGCCTGAAGGCCTCGCCAGATGGGCCAACGAACGCCCCCTGGGGCTGCACGCCCTGGTTCATCATGTCGTTAAGTTCGGACGGTCGGATAGCAGTCTTGCCGCCATCGAGAACACGGCCGCCGGCCTGCAACCCCTCGGACTGGCGGGCTAGTTCAGCGTATCGCGCATCTACATCCTTGATGCCCGGGATCGAACGCGCAATCTCGTCATCGACGCTCTTGCGGGCGGTGCCGAGCAAGCGCTGTGCATTCGTGTCCGTTTCTTTGGCGAGCATCCCGTCAATGGCTTGGCGAGTGTTCAGTAGCGCTTGCGGGGATGGGTCCAGTTGATCTGTGCCGTGGATGTTCAGCATGTCACGCACGCGTTGCACCGCCGCCCGCCCGGCCCCGCGCTGATCGACAATCGCCGTGTCCAGGTTGTCAGCCAGGCCGCGCGTATCGACAGCACGGGCGCCCGCAAGGGCCTGCTGATAGTCTGGGCCGAGTGACCGCCGCGAAGCCTGCATGACAGCTTCCAACTGTGATGGCACTGGCGCCGGGCCAAGAGCGGCATTGATGCCTTGCTGGATTCGCTGGTTGGCGCCCTGCTCGCGGGCGTTGAGGGCGCCTGCAATGATGGCGCGGCCGGGGCCGGGATAGCCGACGCCGCCTGCTGCAAGGCTCTGCATCGAGGGGCTTGTATCCATCAACATTGCATCCGGGCCGAGCTGCTGAGCTCGTTGGACCATGCCGGGATCTGCCGCCCTCGTCAGGGCGTGGCCGATATCTCGACTAACGCCGGGGATCGTCGCCCCGCCGTCAAATGCATTCATGACGCCACGGGCTGCCGTTCCCACGCCTGCTGCAAGGATGGGAGCCGTGCCCCCTAAGGCGAAGCCGATGCCGGCTCCAGCGCCAGCATTCTCCGCCCTGTTCTGCAGCCCGCCCTCGCCACGGGTGAAGCCATCAGCGGCCCCCATGCCCGCACCGACACCAGCGCCGACCGCTGCCCGCTGGGCAAGACCGCCTGAGCCTCCGAGCATGGGCACGCCAGCCCGTAGGCCCGCGAGCGTTCCCGCAATGCCGCCGGCGGTCTGCATCGCCGTGGAAGCGGCTGGATGGGCCGCGTCATAGGCCGCATCCTCGCCCCGCTGGCGCGTCAACTCGTTCTGGTAGCGCTCCGAGAAGTTGTTGCCGGGGATGCGTTGCCAGCCGAAGAAGTCCGACACAGCTTGCGGCACGACGGGATCAAGTGCGGCGTTGGTTGCCGCGTTCATCTCGTCCAGCGCACCACCGATGACCGGGACGCCTCGGGCGAAGGCCTTCAGCTCGTTCCGCGAGTTATGGTCCACCACGGGCACATTGGCGAGCGCGTCGAACTCGTCGAAGGCGTTCTGGGGCGCGTCGAATTCGTCAAAAGCATTAGCCATCTAGCGACCTCCGAGGATCCGATCGGCCGCGCCCGGCCCATACTTCGCGTCAAAGTCCGATTTCAGCTGCGGGTTGCCCCGTAGCTTCTCGATCGCCGGGGCAGGAGGCGCCGGAAATGCCTGCGGGGCATCCTTGTTGCCAGCCTTCGCCTGGGAGCGCTCATAGGGTTTGATTTCTCCGAAGTCGGGGAGGACATCGGCAAGGTTCATCTGCCGGCGCTGCGCGATGCCCGTATATTGGGTTGCGTCCTGCGCGTAGGCGTCCTGATAGCCTTTGGTGCGCCCATAGGCTTCGTGTAGGATCGCCTCGCGCGTGGCGGGGAGTAGCCTTTGTCCACCGTTCACGGCATTGAGCGAGCCGATGAGCCAATCAGGCCACGATGCAGTGTTCGCGACCATTTGCGCCTCACCCTCTCGCACGACTGACGTCGGATCATAGATCTTGCCGAGGCCATAGATCAGGTTGAGATCCGAGGCCTTGCTATCGCGATCGGCCGTTTCCAGCATGGACCGATAGATAGGCACCGCCTGCGCCAGGTTCTTGTAGGAGGGCAGATTCTGGACCTCCTTGCGCAGGCTGGTGACTTCCTCGGATCCTGCCGGCGCGGTGCGGTTGAAGAGGCTGTCCGTCTGCTTGCTCCGCCAGAGCTTCGGGTCGACGCCAGGAGGCGCCGGAGGGATATCGCCCGCCTGCTGCGTCAGCGACGGGGCGCCCATTGCCTCGGGAGAGACATACCTGCCGGCCCGCTGATCGAAACCGCCCACGAGCTGCCCGTTATCCCACTGTGGCGCGATCGGTGATTGACCCGCGACACCTGAGCCGATCGTGTTTCCCGTGCCAAGGTCGAGAACCTGCCGGCCCTTGAAAGGGTCTTCGACGACTTCGCGACGACCGAGGATGCCATCCAGCTTGCCAGTTGCCGCAAGATACCGAACCTGCTCGACAGGCATGTTCAGTTGCGCGGAGATCTGGGGAAGGCTCGCGTCAAGCTGTCTCTGCCGCTGCTGCATCGAGACGAGCTGGCGCATCTTTGCGATATCGTTCAACCGGGACATCGGGTTGAATGACTGCGATGCGGCGTTCATGTAGGCGCCCTGCTGACCGCGTGGGGCGACAGCACCAGCAACCGCGTTGAAGATCTGTTCGACATCGTGGGCCTTCTGCCACTTCATGATCTCTTGGACATCGACGCCGGATGCATCGGCCATCAACTGGACATCCGGGGAGGGCTGTGCACTTCCACCTGACATTGCTTTTGATCCTTATCCCAAGAGCGACAGCGGATTGCGGTAGCGGCGGCGCCCGAGGAGCCCCCCGTTAGCCTGCGGCTGCTGCATGTATTGCGTGACCGGACCATCAGGCCGGGGCGTATTCACAACGAAGGGGCCGGGCTTCGGCATCTCCAATTTGGGCGCCTTGCTCTCTCCGCTGCCGAAGGCCTTGGAAAGCCCACCTGCGAGTGCACCGACGATATCGCTGGCGTTGAGCCCACTGCCCCCGGTCGGGGTGGTGCCTTCCATTTCGAATTGCGGCGCACCGGGCCGCGAGAACGAGGGCAGACTTGAATTCATGCCCTGGTTGATTTCCATAGGCGCTTCCTGTGGTCGGAAGCCGCCGAAGCCGAAGCCGCCGGTCCCCATGCCATTGCCGCCGCCGCTGAGGCCGCTCGTGCCGTACCCGCTGCCGCTGTTCGACGGACCCACCTTCCCGTAGATGCCGAGGCCCTGGGAGGTTTCAGGCTCTGCAAGAAGGCCATAGCGGGATGTGCCCGGAAGGGCCGCCATGGATGGCAGAGAACCAACGCGGCCCTGGTTGATCTCCATCGGGACGTCCTGCGCCAAGAGGCCGCCCGTTCCCGCCATGGAGGGTTGGCGGAGATCACCGAGCCCCCCGACGAAGGCGCCGGCGGACATATCGGGTGTGCCTCCATGCTGGCGGACAAAATCCCCCGCTTTGGTCTTGTCGTTCAGGAAGGTCGGGGCCAGCGCATCAATGACGTTCCTGTCAGGGTTTTCCCCGAGCGCCAGCGCTTTGCGCGTGTCGAACTTACGTGCAAGCCCCACGTCCGCGTCTGTCGCGTCGCGCCCAAGCCCACGACCTAGGTTGCGACGGAAGTTTATGTCGTCCTCGCTCTCGCCATCAGTCGGGACCGTCCCGCTGATGCCGAACGACAGGAGCCCCGGCCCCGCACCCGTCATGCCGCGCGTCGGGTCAACCGTCGGGCCAGGCTCAGCCGCATACTTGCGCGCCCAATGATCGCTGAACTGGCTATTGCGCCAATCCTCGTTGCCGCCATTCTGAAGCACGGCCTGGCGCCCGACTGTATCCACCGCTCGCCCGTTCGGGTTCGAAAGGATCTTTGTTGCGCCAGCCGCGCCTTGCTGATGCGCGAGGTAAAGCTCCGCTTCCGTAGGTTCGCGTTTCAGGGATTTGCGGAGGTGCTGCTGGTTGCTGAGGGTGAGCCGCCCAGCGGCGTCCGCATTCGCGGCGGGATCGTATGGATTGGTGAGGTTGTACTGGCGGGCAGTCCCCGGCATGAACTGATAGAGCCCGGCCGCCCCTGATTTGTTGTAAGCGTTCGGGTTGAACCGGCTCTCGATTCCGGCGGTACGGGTCATGAAGCCCAGCGGGACGCCGTAGCGCTCCGCCGATCTGCGAATGACGTCCTGGATGAAGGCGCTCAAGCTGCGGCCCTCCGCGCTTTCGTGACTTTGCGCCTCTTGGGCGCTTCCGGCGCGGATGAGCGACGGGCGAGAAGGCCGTAGTCGACCGCCCGCATGCCATCCTTGCCCGGCATCTTCAGGACTGCATCGGGATCGGTTTTCTCCACCTCAGATGCGAGCAGGCCGACCGTCTTCGGATAGGTTTTCGGGTCGCCACGGTAGCGGAATGCATAGATGCCGAGCCCGCCCTTGGCCTCGCCCATCTTCTGAATGTCGGTCTTCAGACGGTCGTCCGATCCCATGATCGCTTTGCCAGCGATTTGTCCGCCCGCGGCGATCAGCGCGGCGGGGTTGAAGCCCTCCGATGTTTTCTGGGTGCTGTTCCCATAGCTCGTCTGCGTGGTGCTGTAGGGAGTGAGGCCCAACGCGGACTGCTGGATGCCGAGGTTGCGCAGATCCCAATCCCGAGCGTCAACGAAGTCCTGATAATTCTGATCGAGATAACGCTGGTTCTGATCCTGCTGGAGAGCGCCCTGGTTCATCAGCATGCCGTAGTCGGTCAAGAAGGCGTTCTGGCCGGCGCCTGCAACCTGTGCGCCCGCGCCGGCCGCCTGAATGAGCTGCTGATTGGCGGTCAAGCCGGCATTCTGGTTGGCGAGTGCCGCGCGCAGATAAGCGTCCTGATTGGCCATGCCGGCCTGCAAGCCATATTGCGCGTTCTGGAGCCCGGCACTCTGGTTGGCGAGAGCCGCCTGCAGGGCAGCATTCTGGTTCATGCCCTGGGCCTGAAGGCCGTAATAGGCATTCTGCAGCCCGGCATTCTGGTTCGCCAAGCCAGCCTGCAGCGCAGAGCTCTGGTTCGACTGTGCCGCCTGGAGAGCCGCGTTCTGGTTAGCGATGCCGGCTTGGAGACCATATTGCGATGCCTGTAGACCAGCACCCTGGTTCGCCATCGCCGCCTGGAGCGAGGCGTTCTGGTTCATCCCCTGTGCCTGCAAGCCGAGGCCCGCATTCTGGAGCCCTGCCTGTTGGTTCGCCTGCGAGGCAGCGAGGGCATTGGAGGCGTTCGCCATGCCTGCCTGGAGGCCGTACTGCGAAGCCTGCAACCCGGCGGCTTGGTTCGCCTGAGCCGCCTGCAACGCGCGGTTCTGGTCGCCCTGGATCAGGCCAGCGGCGTTGTTGTAGGCATCCGCCCGAAGCTGTGCCGATAGATCACCCGATGCTCGGGCCGTCTCTGCTGCCTGCACACCCTCAAGAATCGCCTGCCGAGAGCCACCATAGGACTTAGCCGCCGCCGCCGCGTCGCCGATCTGGTTCGTGGCGATCTGCCGAGACCGCTCCAGATTGTCGATCGCTCGGTTCTCGACGTTCTGGATATACGGGTTCATATAGTCGTCGATATTGGCGTCGGTGAACTTCTGCGCCGCAATCTGCTCAGGCGTGTAGTTGTAGGAGACCCGCTCCGCTGAGATGTCTTTCGGGTTATAGGTGTAGTTAACCTGCTGCGCCTGCACCTTGTCGGGCGTATAGTTGTAGCCGACCTGCTGCGCGGAAATCTGCTGCGCCGAGACGTTCTGCGGGCTGTAGTTGTAGTTGACCTGTTGCGCCGCGACGTCCTGGGGGGTGTAGTTGTAATTTACGCCCTGGGATTGCACTTGCTGCGGCTGGTATGTCCCTGCCTGATAAAGGCCCTGCAGGGAGGTGTCATAGGCCCCCTGGTATGCTCCCGTGTTCGCACGCAGATAGTCCTGAGCCGCGTTCTGATCCGCAGTGAAGCCCGCAATCCGCTGGCCCTCATAGGGCGTGTAGGGGCGGCTCGCGATATCCGTCGCGAAGTTGTAGTTCGCCTGTCCCGCATCAGAGACCCATTGAGGAATCTGGTTTTGGGTGACTTGATAAGTCGAGCCGCTAGTCTTGGAGCCACCGCCCATTTACCGCCCCCTTTCCCTGGTGCTGTTATCGGAAGGCGCGGCGGCAGCCGGCCCGATGAGCCCGGTACCGCGCAGCCGTTCGACGATGGCCTGACGAATGTATGCGGAAGGCGTCGTGAAATCGCGCGCAGCCGCTTCCGTTATGACTGATGCGAATTCCCGCGGGACTCGTACAGAGATGCACTGATCGAATGTTTCGCGATACATGGCCCATTCTCAATTTAGCGAATAAGGACCGTAGCACGGTGTATGACAGTGTCATTTGGGAGAAATATTGCAGTGAAGCGATGTATTGCGTTGCTTTAAACTTGATATAGTTGCCGCACGGACGATTGAGACTGGCGATATTCTGGAATTATCACGAAAATGTGATCGAGATTTCTATGATTTTGGACGACGCGTCTGCGCAAGAGTGGGCGACCCGGAAATTCGCCGCACCGCACGGCGTTATTCGGGATCGTCAGCGGAGGCATCGGCCGGCGGGCAGGGCTCGACCAGCCATTCCGGAAGGCTCGGATCTTCCGCGCGCAACAGGGTGACGAACCTCACGAACTCGGGGTTGTTTTCCAGCCAGGGCGCGAACCATTCGCGGCACGGCTCCAGGAACTCCACGGCAGCAGCTCGCCAAGCGGGGTGCCGCGACAGGACGTAAATTGTTGCGGCTTCCAGGGAGACGATTTCGCGCTCGTCGAGCTTTTCGAGCCCGGCCGAAATGCAGTCTGAAAGCATCATTGCCCTGCCGAGGCGGGGGAGCGACGACGATTCAGGCTGGAACATCGCGTGGTCGATGATGCTGAGGAGGCTCGTTGTGCGTTTCGGCCACGAGGGTGCGCGCAGTATCGTCGCCACCCATGCGTTGACGTGATTCCGCAAGCCCTCGACCTGCTCAAGGGGGCCATAGATAGGGTCTTGCGGGGGCTTAATGGCTACGCGCGGGATCGCTCGAATAGGGCCAACGATTGCGGGCGGCGGCTTCCCATCGTGCGGAGGGTCACCGAGTAACGAGTTCTCCGACCATGTGAAAAATACCAGCTCGCGGGATGGAGCCAGCAGCTCCTCCGCATCGGTCATCAGGACATGCTCGGTTCCGCCCCCGCGACGTTCAAGAATGCCAGCCCGAACCAGCAGGCCGACTGCGGGCAGGATCTCGTCCACCGTTTCATCCGTGCTCATGCCCAGATCGTCCCGCGTCGCTTCGATCAGCGACCGCCAGGTAAAGGGCATGGTCATGCCTGCAGCACGGCGTACGACTTCAGCGAGGATGTGCGCCCGCCGGGTTGGTAGGTGGTCAATCACTGTTTCGATGCCTCCTTATGGGCCTTGTCCATGAGGCGGTTGAAAAACCGCGTGTCCCCGCGTTCGGTCTGGAGGTGCGGCGAAGAAAACAGCCGCTGGCGTAGGCGATCGAGATAGGCGCGGTCGCTCTCGGAGAGCCACTCGGCCTTGGCGATCAGATCGAGTTGCGCGATACGCTCCAGCCGGGTCAGGTCCCCCCATCGGGCGACGCTGGCCTTGCGCCGCTTCTCCGCTTCAGCATTGTGTTCCTGCAGCCATTTCCGGAGCGCTCTGTTCTCCCGTTCGACCTCCTGCACTTTCATGTTCAGAAAGCGGTTCATGGAAGCCATAGCGTCTTCGAATGCGCTGCCTTTCGCTGTCGGCGCGGCGCCGCTCAGCCGATCGGCCAACTCGTGCCAGTCCGACCCGGAAGCCTGCAATGACCGGCCAATGGCTCGGGCCGCATTGATCACCTCCCCGTCGTGGCTCGACGACAGGAGGAGGACGAGCTTTCCGAGGGTGCCGCTGTCAAGCGCCCTATGTGTCAAATGGATCTCCATGAATTCCGCAACGGATCACTCGCCACGTGCGCCACCGTGGCGCGCCCATTCCGCCTTGAGAAATTCGAGCCCGGCGGGCGTGATCAGGACGCGTGTCCCGTCGATTTTACGGCCGTCAGGCAGAGACAGGACGACGGCCTCGTTGATCATGTAGCCCGCATCGACCATGCGGCGGCTCGCGACGTGGTCATAGGAATTCCCTTCCGCATCCAGGCCCTCTTGATTCACGTTGATTGTTTTCATGTTCGGGGCACTCATTCCTGCGGATCCTCGTTGACCAAGCCCGCTGCCCGCGCTGTTTCGAGGGCCTGGACGATCCCGGCTGCGAGGGCGGGGAGATGGCGCACCGCAAGCGTGATGCCGGCGCGGCCGGGGCACGTTTCCTGAGTTTTTTCGTCGAGGTACCATGTGCGCACATCGACCGTGGCGCGGTCGTGAAAGACATCGAGGCGGACGCGCACAGTTTCCCGTGCGTTCTTCGGCCACTCGCTTACGGTCACGGGCAGATCAAGCATCGGCCTTGTCCCCCTGCCTGGTGACGTCGAGAATTTCGATGGGGGAACGAAGGACATAGCGCCCATGCTCGCCGCGATATGCGCCACCATGCCGCTCATCGATCGTTTCGATTTCGAGGCCGCGCTTGCGCAGCTTGAACACGTAATCGCTCCAGCGGGGCGCGGGGTATTCCAAGGGCGTAACGCCATGCTCGCCAGCCTGGATTAGCTGGTCCAAGGTCCAGGCCACGCGTCCGACGACCTTGATTGCTGGCGCTTCCCCGACCTTGATTTTCATGGACACGATATCACGCATGGAGGCGGTCCTCCTCGTGCTGGATGCCGTGATTTGCCGCGTGTCCGCGTGTGAAAGCGTTGCGCCGCAAGGGCGCCAGATGGTATGGGATCATGTGTGGTTATCTCCTAGCCCGGCCGACGTTCGCGCGTCGCGCCGGGTTTTTCATTCGGGCTGGACTTCAGCGACGGTGGGCTCGCGGCGCCCGCGATCGAGCCAGGCGTCAAGGTCGCGCACGTCATACCCGACACGGCGCTTCCCGATTTTGATGAAGGCCGGCCCCGCGTGGGCAATCCGCAGTTTCACCAGCATTGATTCCCCGATCCCGCAATATTCCGCTGCGGCCGGGGTCTTAAGGATCTTTCGTGAGGTGGTGCGCTCGGGCATCCTGTTGCTACTCCGGGTAATCGGCTGCTCGCCGAACCATCTCAGAGAAGCTTAAGGGGCCTCTTTGCTATGAGGTTAGGGTAGAAAAGCATTTATTTACGGTGTGCTTTCTACCCCAAAGTGCCCATCTCACCCGAAGCGAGCCGCGAATTCTCTCAGAGACGCGCACGCCTTTTCGATGGTGTCCGGGCTCGGCTTCGGACGAAGCTCCGGAGGCAGGATTTCGATCGATCTCGCGAGGAACTGCTCGAATGCCAGCCCTCCCTCCTGGGAGTCGGTGTTGTGTGTCGTGGTTGGGAGGCGACCACGCGTGGCTTGGAACCAGACTTGAGCCAGATCCGCAATGAGCTGTCGTGTGGGGACCGCGGACGGCCGTCCCTTGACGCCGATGCTCGCGGAAGCGGCGGACACTGCGGACAGGAATTGCTTGAGCGGGTCAACCATTGGATCGCGGGGCTCGGGATCGGCGGGGCATGGGGCCTCACGCTTGAATTGGCGATCCCATATCGCCCGCCTGCCTTGATCCGCCCTGCCGCCACCGTCGGTTACGAAGATCCGCTCGACATGCGCCACCTGCACGGGGTTGCCACGCCAAGCCTGGATAGCGCCAACGGCAGCCGAGAGCGCCTTCTCCAAGCGCTTGTAGTCCTCACGCATCTTGCGCGGATTGTACTCGGGGGCGAGCGCCGTGCGCGCACCGTACCGCCGCAGGGCCTCTATGACGTGGCGCACCGCCTCGTCGATCCACTCTGTCGCGGTGTGACCGGGCTCCGGGTCTGCATGGTTCTCGAGAAAGTCCCGAAGCGCGGCCTCCGCCCCCGGTTGCTTTTCCCAACGCATCCCGGGGCGGGTGGCGACTTCCTCGGGAAATACCACGAGGGCGGAAAATAGATCGGTTGCGGACGGCACAAGGGGGCTTGGCTTTACCGTCGCGGCGCTATCGTCCGATTGCTCATCCATCCGCTTGCCCCATCCGTCACGCCGCGTCCAAGGTCGGGATAGATGACACGTCAATCGCGCGCTGCGCCTCCCACAGATCGCGAGCCTGCTGGAGCCTCAGCCAGATTCCCGGCCCGTTGCCGAGGAGCTTGCCCAGGCGCACAGCAATGGCCGGCGTCACCGCCTGCTTCTCAGAGAGGATGTCGTAGAGGGTCTGCCGGGAAATCCCGAGCATGCCCGCAATCTCCACCTTCGTCTTGCCGGTAGCGGGGAGGATGTCCTCCCGCAGGATCGCGCCGGGATGCGTCGGGGCACGGTTCGGGTCACGGCGCGGGGTATCAGCCATGATGATAATCCTCCAAATCTACATCCGTGATGTCCTCGCCATCGAATGCGAAGGTGAGGCGCCAATTCTTCGAGACGGTGAGGGCATACCGCCCCGCCAGGTTGCCCTTGAGGGCATGGAAGCCAAAGCCGGGTAGGTCGACATCCTCGGGGCGCGTGGCCTGATCGAGGGCGTCAAGCTGGCGTTCAATCCGGGCGATCCAATCGGGGCGGAGGCCCGATGTATCGGAGCGCTCCCAGAACTTCCGCAACGCCTTGCTTTTGAACGACTTCAGCATGGGTGTAAGGTACGAGCTTACGCGCCTTGTGTCAAGGCTCGCCTTACACAAATAGTCCTGCGGCCTGCGCTGGTGGGCGGACAGCGCCGTCTATTTCTGTCTAAAGTAGACCGCCAAAAGCCCGGCTGAAACCGGCCGTAAGTATTTACAGGAATTGTCTGTTTAATAACTGACTGGGGGTCACGATATGAGCGCCGATGTTCCGCTCGAATTTCCAATCACCGATCCATACAACGTGCCAATCACCTTCGCGAGCGAGCTGCTTGGGATTGGCTCATATAATGGTGTCATCAACATCACGCTAGGCGCCGCGCGGTTCACGCCCACGATGTCAGGTGTGGTTGATGCTGACAGGGTGATCGTCTCCAGGCTTCGGCTCGATCTGGTCACAGCGAAGGCCTTACGGGATGCCCTGAGTGAGCACATTGAGCGGATGGGCGGCGGATCGAGCTCAGCCTAGGGAGATCTATCTCGCGCGCGTTATTGTCCGGAAATAGATAAGGCCGCGGGTTTGCCGTACCGTGCGGCGAACCTCAGAACGCTCATACAATGGCTAGCGCGGCCCGCTGGCGCCCATCTCGGGAATCTTAGTGCATCGGCCTCACAAAAACGAATCGCCCGCCGGCGGCCTTCTTTGCTCATCTGCGGGGCATTCTATCACATCGCGCCCGATCGTCTGTCGCGGCCTTTCGATGGCATCCTGAGCGGTGGCGGGGTATAATCCAGGCGGACCTGCTTCGCGCTCTCCGGCGGGATTATTTCCAGGAGAAGCGAGGCGTGCCTCGTTACAGCCGGGAACGGGGCGTCCGCTGGGTGTCATAGCTGAGCATGCGCTCCCCAGTACTCTTCCCGCAAATGCGAGACGCTACGTGACCGACGATACCGAGACATCGAAGGCAGGCCGCTCACCGCAGAAAGAGTGGTCGGCAGACGAGTGGTGGGCGGAGATGACGAAGCCCTCGCGCCAGCGGAATTTAACGCCCTTGCAAAGGCAACAACGGGCCGATCTCCTTCGGCAGATCCGCAGGGCCAACTTCGAGGACAAATGGACCGGCCCTGAACCGCCGCACGAGTGGTGGAAAGACAAGGCGCTGAGGAAGCACCATAAGTGGCAATACCGGGTGAAGCACTGGACGCGAACGGAAAGACGCGAGCTGGCCAGGCAATATGCGCGGTTGCGGCGCGAGCGCCAGAAGTGGGAAATTTGGTGGGTCGGCCGGCGATCGGACGCCCTCACCCGTCTGATTTTCTCGCATGCTCCGAAACGCCATGCACCCCGTCGGAACAAGACAGGCGACCTTTGATTTCCTTTGATTGTTTTTCAAAGGGCAATTTGCGCCACCGTGGCGCGAACTCTTTTAGGGCAGCAAGAAACTCGTCATCACGCCAGTCGCGGCTACATCCTTGCCGGCCTTTAGGGCATGACAAAACTCCACGTGCCCGGGCTCGGAAGGGATCTCCCCTGACTGTTTCCTCAGTGTTGTTACAGTTGGGCGGCGGACTTTTGTGGGCAGTACGCGCCCGCGCGCGAGATACCGTCCCCCTGTTTTTGCCCTGTATTATCAGGAAGCAATGGCGCCCGTTATTTCCCGTTAGAAAACGGTGAAATAGCCTTTTTACAGTGTCGGAAAATTCCGGAACGGTCCGCGTGTTCGCGTGCGCGCGCGTACTGGTCCGAAAACTCCAGGCGAGGCTCTTTCTATGGCAATGAGAGGGCTCATGCCCGCGGAGGCAAATTCACACTTCCCCACCGCGCGATGTTCTCATGATAAATATCTAGGGCCTGTGCAACAGCCTCCGGCGGCTTGATAAATCTATCACCTCTAGTGATGGCGTTAAACTCTCGCGACGCGAGGAACTTTTCAATGGCGTGATCGGGCTCTCCGAGAGCTCGTAGCTTGTCGCGTGTTTCTTCGGCAATTCTAAATGAGTAATTGCTCTCCATGTACCGATAACTAAATTTCCACGCCACCACGCCGGCGATGATGCACACAATTATGATCACATAGGTCATAGAAGGAATCCGTTAGTCGAAGAACACAGGGAGGCCATCGAACCTTAAGCTGAACTGCAAGCAACGAGGGCACTTGTAGTCCGCATCATATAGAGCATGCCTATAAGCAGAGGCCACCTGCCTTGTTCCACCTTCGCGCAGTTCTTTTGCGCTGTAAGGGATAACCCTCCGGTTGCCACAGGTCCCGCAAGCGATATCAGCCGCCCTGAGGTCCGCACCCGTCACGCTAGCGCAAGCGTCGCAATAGACGGGAAAGGGTAAGCGAAATTCCGAATCCTCGAGGCCACCGCCCACGATTGCGTCGCCTGTATATCTGCATGACGTGCAGTGAAACTTGACAATCTGTCCCATAGAGCCCCTTCCGTCCACCGATCGTTGGCCACCTATGTAAGTGCAATCACCAGCGCCTCCTATCTGTTACCTTTGTGTGTTGAGCGGGCCACTCTCGATCGATCGTGTAGGCCGAGATCCCGCCCTTCCGCCTACTCATCCTCGCCCTCGTCGCGGATCATCCGGGCCATAGCGGGAATGCGGAAAAACTGCCGTGCACGGCGCAAATGCCAAACCCATGGCTTCGTCTCGGCGCTGACGCTCATCCCGCCATGGCGAAGGCACTTCTGACAGCGAAAGCGGCTTGTCAGTTCCTTGATGTCGAGACTGTCAGGCCCCGGCACCCTTGTCGGGTCGACATTTGCGCGGTGGCTGCATACCGGACAGCTAACGGTAAGCGGGACGCTCGCCTTCCTCAACTCGCCAAGTCGCACAGGGGGGATGTCTTCCATTTCATGCACCGGCTTCGCGGCTCTTGGCCGCCTTACGGCGCAGTGTCCGACGGCTTCCCCATCCGGTCTGTGCGGAGAATCGCCCCCTGAACAAAGCAGGAACAGACTAACACGCTGGAAACACATTTTAACACGTGGAGCGAGCTGACGGACCCGGCTCAGGGAATTTCGCGAAGGGTTGTCGTGAAACCTCTTGCCGGCGCTTGTGGCAGGACCGAGTGGCCAATTGTCCACTCGGTCGCATCCGCGCGCTAGACCATCCCCGCCGCCTCTGCGGCTTCGGCTGGAGATTGGGGAGACCGACGCGCTGCAACCGGATGATATCGACGAAGTGCCAGCCCTGGTGGAGCATTCCGGCCGGCTATCGATGCCGACGGTACGGATTACGGGTGCGGGGCGCGTGGCGCTCTGGAATGTGAACGAGGGGTGATCGTATCCAAGGAACCGGTTGCGGTACGCCTCTCATCTTCGTCCTATCGTCCTTCCAAGGTTCGCAACGCAGCAAAATGCAACGCCTGTCTTACAGCTCCAATGAAGTTAATACCGTAAGCCTGGGGGTTCACCCCCGCCCGTGAAGCGTAGCGTTCGATGTCATCAGAGTTGTTGAATGCCGCAGCTAAGCTGATGAAGTTCGCCGCTTCATACCGCGCCGGGACGTCATTCTTGTTCTGCTCGTCATAGGCTGCTGACAGCTTTTGTGTAGTCTCATTGCAGGTTGAAAATACGTACTTTAACTCCGACCGGCTATATTCCGGTGATTCCACAAGTCTACGGATTTTAGATGAGTCCGAAGTTTTTCCCTCATTGCGGACCCATTCGTCCTCTCGGGGGGTGTTCGTGGGAAGGGCTGCGAGGATTTCTTTGCAGTAAGCTGCAAGGGCTCGAACGAATTTGCGTCGCCCTGCTTGCGAGTAGTCCGACCGAGGGTCCACCGACATGGATATTAGGGTCTGTGCTGCGGCGCTATGCTGAGAACCTTGCGAGTAAGCCGGCACTGATAGACACATGACCGTTCCCAGCGCAGCCGATGCAAATGATATCAAGAGGCGTAGTGGGGGCACGGTGATCTTCCATCTGATGGATCTGTTGGACCTATAAATGAGCGGGCCGCTGCGAGGTAGGTGAAAGCTGGGGTCATTCAGACAGCCACCACCACTGGGGCTTCGGTGCTGGCTTCGCAACCAAGCCGCCGCCCTCGTCAGCGATCCTCATAAATTCGCATTGCGCACTCTCGCAATGCCCGATCGTGACTTCGTTCTCATCGCTGCGGACCGCGATCAGATAGTGTGACGGCGAACCTTGCTTGACGACGAATTCCTGAACGGCCTTCCGGTGGTCGACATCTGGCGGGATGTGATCCAGTACGAGAAAGGAACGGGTGTCGGGTTTGACAAGCGTTGGAAGAAAAGCTGGGATTCCCTCATTCGTGAGAATCCCGATCGTGATGACCGCGAATTCAGCTAGCGTGAGCCCCACATTGCACCTCGTCTGGAAAAGCACGGTAGATCGGTTTGCTCAGGTCGCGGCCACAATCGCGCTTTCTCTGTCGGTTATCCTAACCCTACCTGCTATAGCCCAAGAGCGCATCCTCGTGCTGGACGGCGACACGATAGCGGTCGACCGCGAGCGCATCAGGATAATCGGCCTCGACGCGCCGGAGACCTTCGATGCGCGCTGCCCTGCCGAGAAAGCGCTCGGTGACAAGGCCACCGCGGCCATGCGCCAGATGGTTGCTCAAGGCGTTCGGATCGAGCGCGCCGGCGGAAAGGACCGATACCGGCGCACTCTGGCGAGGGTCTATTACCAGGGGCGGGACGTTGCCGACATCATGGTCGGGCGTGGGCTGGCTATGTCCTATAACTGTTCTCGTGGTCGCTGCCCTAGGCGGATCGACTGGTGCACGAGGCTGGGAGGCTAAAAGCGCCATACGGTGTGGCGAGTTGACTCGCACCACCCAACACGTTGCGTGGAAAGGCTTCCAGCACGTCAAAGGCACACAAATAGGCCGAACGTTTCGCGGGCTCGGTCGACCTTATGCGTCGCAGGTTGCGACGCTTAGGCCAGGGCCGCTTCCTCGATCGCCTTCGCGAGCCATTCGTTCATGCTCCGGCCTTCGGCTGCCGCCCGCAACGCTGCCGCCTCATGCACCTTCGGCGGGACGCGCAGGACGAACTTTCCCGAGAACTTCCGCGTCGGCTCGATGCCCTTCTCGGCGCATACCTCGAGGAAGGTCTCGAGCGAGCGGCGGCCCTCCGCCTCAAGGTCCTTCACATTGTCGGCGTAGAAGTCTGCCCCGCCTGTCAGGTCCAGGAACTCGCCCCGGAACATCTGAATGTCGGGGTCGAATGACACGACCGCCTTATGGCCATCGATCTCGATCACGTTCTTCATCACTTCACTCCATGGCTCGTAAGCCATCGCGATATGGCAGCGACCGCGCCTTTGTCCGTGTCGGGCGATGGGTGCGGTCGGTGGAAGACCTGCACCTCATCGAACAGCACGACAGCAACGCGCGATCCTGCTCGCTCCGAAACCTCGGCGCCCAACGCCACGAATAGCGCCTCGATATCCGACCACCGGATGGTGCCACTGACCGGCCGCGCATGAATACGCTCCAGCGTCCGGGCATGTGCGCGCTTCAGTTTCTTGGTCGCTGCCATGTCCTATGTAGTACCATAAAGTGGTATCATAAGGCAATGGCTCCCACCGCGACCTCGGCAGTTGACATGGATCTCCAGCCTCGCTTGGTTATCACGGTTGATAAGTCGCGAGGGGGGCGCGCTCATGGAATCTGCACCACAATATGTGTCGATAATCATTGCTTTGGTTGTGCTTGCACTACCCTTTGCGCTGATAGGCGTGACGTACTGGGCATGGAAGGAGCGGGGCAAGAGGCGCGCTGTGGAGAGGCGCTTCAGCGGTGCAGTTGACGCGGAGGCGGAGCTCGACCGCATCAAGGGGCAGGTAGACGCCGAGGTCGCAAAGCTCAATCAGATGAGGAGCGACTACAAAGACAAGAGGGCGACATACGATCGGCTACTGAAGGAAGTGGCCATCTTCGACGAGAAGCTGTCCTTCGCGGAAATGGGCGTCTACGAACCGCATTTCGATTTTTCGGACAGCGAGACCTACAAGGCGGCTATCGCGACAGCTAGGGATGCTCAAAAAGAGATGGTGTCTAGTGGTGGCGCTGTGGTCTGCACCACTAACTGGTCTGTCGACGGGAGCGCCGCCAAGGGAAAGACAATGACGGCCCGCAACATTCGCCTGACCCTGCGAGCCTTCAATAACGAATGCGATGCAGCCATTGCGAATACGCGATGGAACAATGTCAACGCCATGGAAAAGCGCATACTGCGAGCGCAGGAGCAGATCGACAAGCTCAACGCATCCAATGCCGTCTTCATCACATCGGACTATCTCAAGCTGAAGCTGAACGAACTTTACCTCACCCACGAATATCGCGAGAAACTGAAGGCAGAGCGGGACGAGCGCGCAGAGGCCGCCCGGCTGGCCCGGGAGGAGCAGAGACTGCTTCGTGACATGGAAGAGGCTCAGGAGCAGGAGGAACACTATGAACGGCTCCTGGCAAAGGCGAAGGCCGAAGCCGCAAGCATCGAGGGTGAGCGTCTGGATGCATTCGAAGAGCAGATCAAAATCCTAGAGCGTGACCTCGCTGAGGCTCATGCCAAGGTCGCGCGTGCGCAGGCTATGGCCGAGAAGACACGGTCCGGGTACGTCTATATCGTCTCAAATATCGGATCCTTCGGAAGCGACGTCGTTAAGATTGGCCTCACCCGTAGGCTGGATCCGGCCGATCGTATCCGGGAGCTCGGGGATGCAAGCGTTCCCTTCCTCTTTGACACGCATGCGGTCATTTACAGCGACAATGCGCCGGGGTTGGAGCGGGCTCTACATACTGAGTTCGAGCGGTTCCGCGTAAATGGCCAGAACTATCGCAAAGAGTTTTTCCGAGTGGCCCTCGACGACGTGGAGAAGGCGGTGAAGCGGCTCGCGCCCGAGGCGGCATTCTTCCCCGACATTGAAGCCCAGGAGTACCTTGAGACCCTTGCTCGCCGGCAGGCGGCACTAATCCCCGCCGTCCAAGCCGAGCGCGTGCTTCTGCCCGATGCAATCTAACCCTGCTGGCAATGCTAGCTCTTTGTTACCCAACTGCTAGCAGAAGGTGAGACCGTCATGGCCATCCCTTCGCCCGAAAGGCATCCGTGTCATGGGGATACCTTCCGTGGGTTGGCTTACGGCCCCTATCCAAATGCCCTCGCCGAGGGCATTTAGAAATTGCGTTAGGGTATCACGACGGTCGTTATGCCTTGGCCAGCTACA
>JAHBYM010000180.1 GCA_019635975.1 Parvibaculum sp.
CATCGTCAGACCGAGAATTCTCCGCATCGCCGCGCTCCGTCACATCCCAGAGATGTCGCCGCGCGCGGAAACCCGCTCCCTCCCGGCACACCCCGGCCCGGAGACGGACGACAACCGAGGCAGGTTTCCTGGCTTGCGGGTCCTTGCCCTCCCCTGCCTTCCCGGACGGGGTCCAGTGGCGCTTGAGAAGAGAGCTCGCCGCCTACAGTTGCGGGGGCAGCCGCCCTGACATTGCGAGAATGCGCAGACGTTCCCTTTTAACCCCGGTTTTGCGGCCGGGGCACCTTCGGCGGCGCGGAGTGTAGACGCTCAGGCGCGACGGGAAAAGAGCGGTGCGTGATCGAGCTTCGGCAACACATGGCGCGCGAAGAGGTCGCATTCCGCCGCATGGGGATAACCGGAAAAGATGAATGCATCGAGGCCGAGGCCGCGATAGGCTTCGATCTTCTTCAGGACCTGGTCGGGATCGCCGACAATGGCCGCGCCGCAGCCCGAACGCGCGCGGCCGATACCCGTCCAGAGATTTTCCTCGACGAAGCCCTCGTCGTCGGCCTCGTCGCGCATTTCGGCCTGGCGACGAACGCCGAAAGAGGTGGCATCGAGCGACTTCTTCCGGATTTCCTCTCCTGTCGCATCGTCGAGTTTCGACATGAGGCGGCGGGCGGCGGCACGAGCCTCGGCTTCGGTTTCGCGGACGATGACATGGACGCGGTAGCCGAAGCGGAGTTGCCGCCCGTGGGACGACGCGCGCTCGCGCATATCATCGAGCACCGTGCGGATATTCTCGATGCGATCCGGCCACATCAGGAAGACGTCCGCCGCGCGGGCCGCGACGTCGCGTGCATCGTCCGACAGACCGCCGAAATAGAATGGCGGGGGACTGCGGTCCTGTTGTGCGACGCGCGGCGGCGCCAGGTCAAGATCGTAGAACTCGCCCTTGTGGACCAGCGGCCGGCCTGCGAGCAGCGTGCGCAGGATTTCCATGACCTCGAGCGTGCGCGCGTAACGCGGCGCGCTGTCGAGCGTTTCGCCCGGCAAGTCCGACGAGATGATGTTGATGGTGAGACGGCCATGCAGCATGTGGTCGAGCGTTGCGAGCTGGCGCGCGAGCTGGGGCGGCCACATCTCGCCGCAGCGGACCGCGACCAGAAGTTGCATGCGCTTCAGAAGCGGCGCGACGGCGCCCGCGAAGGCGATGCTGTCGATGCCGAGCGCATAGCCGGACGGCAGGAGGATGTTGTCGAAGCCGCCCTCTTCCGCGCGCAGGACGATGTCGCGGCAATGATCGAGCGAGCTTGCAAGCGCGGGGTCGGGCTTGCCCATGAATTCGTAATCGTCGTCGCAAAGCGCCGAGAACCAGGAGATTTCCGCCGGGTGGCTCATGGCAGATTCGTTCCCATGGACGTCTGGAGGATGCCGTACCAGTCGGCGCGCGAAAGCTTCACCTTCAGCGCGTCGGCCACGCGAGCAATGCGGGCGGGCTGCTGCGAGCCGACGATGGGGACGATCTTGGCCGGGTGAGCGAGGACGAAGGCGACGGCGACCGCTTCGCGCGTTGTGCCCTCGCGGGCGGCAATTTCATCGAGCTTCGCGATGAGGGCGGAAAGACGCGCGCCGTCCGGCCCGCGTGAGGCCTCTGCCGCTGAAAGCCCGAGGCGGCCGCCTGCGAGCGGCGACCAGGCGAGGACGCCGAGGCCCAGTTCCATGCATTGATCAAGCGTGCGGTCGAAGAGCGGTGCTGTCGCCCAGCAGGAAAATTCCGGCTGCTGCGTCGCGATCGGGAAATCGAGATGGGCCTGAAGCGCGGCGACCTGAGAGGGCGTGTGGTTCGACACGCCGAGATGGGCGAACTTGCCCTCGGCGCGGAGCCTGGTGAGCGTCGCCGCGACATCAGCGGGATGGGCAAGCATGTCGGGGCGGTGAATCTGGAAGAGCCCGACTTGCTCCACCTTCATGCGGGCGAGCGAGGCGTCGAGCGCCTTGCGCAAATAAGCCTCGCTCGAATCGTAAGGTGTGCCCGGTTCGATGCCGCATTTGGTGGCGAGGATGAATTTGTCGCGAAGACCGGGCTCCTCCTTCAGCACCTCGCCGAGCAACGCCTCCGCCGCGCCGAAGGGGCAGGCATTGTCGAGGCCGTAGACATCTGCCGTGTCGAACAGCGTGATCCCGGCTTCGAGGGCGGCGTCGATCCGCGCGCGGGCGGTCTTCACATCGACGCCCGCGAAACGCCACATACCCCAGGCGACGGGAAAGACTTCAAGCCCGCTCTTGCCGAGAGGGCGCGGGTCGGGCGATATGGAGAGAGCGGTCATCAAAAAAAGGCCGTTTCCTGTTCGTTGCCGGCAGTCTAGCGGCAAGGCGGGCGACGCACGAGGGCCGAAACGGCATCCGGGAGGCAGAATTGAGCGAGACGATCCGCTACGGGATCATCGGGTCCGGCATGATGGGCATAGAGCACATCATGAACATCAACATCATACCCGGCGCCCGCGTCACGGCGATTGCCGACAGCCATGAGGGCTCGCGCGAGTGGGGCCGCGCGACCGCCGAGGGTGAGATCGAGGAGTATGCCGATTATCGCGAGATGCTGGCGAAGGCACCGGTGGACGCCGTGATCGTGGCGACACCGAACTTCACGCACAATGCGGTGCTCAGCGACATATTCGAGACGAAGCTGCATGTGCTGTGCGAAAAGCCGCTCTGCACGACATTCGAGGACGCGACCGCGGCGGCGGAACGGGCGAAAACACACAAGGGCGTTTTCTGGGTGGGGATGGAATATCGCTTCATGCCGCCGGTGACGCGTTTTGTCGAGGAGGTGCATGGCGGTGCGGCGGGGAAGCTCCGCATGTTCGCGATCCGCGAGCATCGCTATCCCTTTCTGCCGAAAGTAAACGACTGGAACCGCTTCAACCGGAACACGGGCGGGACACTGGTCGAGAAAAGCTGCCACTACTTCGACATGATGCGGCATGTGGTGCAGTCCGAACCGCTGCGCGTTTATGCCAGCGGCGGGCAAGACGTCAATCATCTCGACGAACGCTATGACGGCGAGGTGCCGGACATTCTGGACAATGCTTTTGTCGTAGTCGATTTCGCGAACGGCGTGCGCGCG
This sequence comes from Parvibaculum sp., assembly GCA_019635975.1. GTDB lineage: Bacteria > Pseudomonadota > Alphaproteobacteria > Parvibaculales > Parvibaculaceae > Parvibaculum. Next base: position 3,116 of record JAHBYM010000180.1, read on the forward strand.
ATGCACGATCTCTGCATGTTCGCGGAAGGATCGCGCAACCAGGAGGAAATGTCGGCGGTCGGCGACAAGGGCAAGATCGAATGCCTGATACCGGAAGGAAACGTCGTGATCGGCCAGCGAAAGCCGAAGACGGTGGAGACGGTGCATGTGCCGGTGCAAGCGGAGGTGCTCAAGGCCGGATTCCATCACGGCGCTTCATATTATCAGCATCTCGCCTTCCAGCGCGCGGTGCGCGAGGGAACGGCGCCGCTGGTGAGCGCGGAGGACGGGCTGAAGGCCGTGGCGATGGGACTTGCGGCGCATCGTTCCATCGAGGAGGGGCGACCGGTTCTGATGAGCGAATTCGGGTTATAAGAAACGAAAGACGAGGAGACGGGGATGCTGACGCTTTATCACTGCAATGGCGCGCGCTCGATGCGCTCGCTCTGGCTGCTTTACGAAATGGGCATCGAATTCGAACTCAAGGAACTGCCTTTCAGTATGGAAGGCCTCAGGACGCCGGAATATCTGGCGATCTCGCCTTTGGGGCGCGTGCCCTGTCTTGTCGATGACGGCGTTTCGGTTTTCGAGTCGGGCGCCATCGCGCAGTATCTCGGCGAGCACTACGACCCCGACGGCAAGCTTCATCGCGCGCCGGGGACGCCTGAACGCACCGAATGGCTGATCTGGCTGCACTATGCCGAGACCATGGCGGTGCATGGGGCGAGCCTTGTGCAGCAGAAGGTTTTCATCGCGAAGGAAGATCGTTCGCCGGTCGTGCAGAAGCTCGAATCGCGGCGGCTCGAAAAAGCGCTTGAAGTGGTCGACAAGCACCTTGCGACCCGCGACTTCCTGTTGAAGAGCGGCTTCAGCACGGTCGACACCAATGTCGGCTACAGCGTTCACCTGGCCAAGGGCTTCGTGCCGCTCGATCCGTTTCCGAACGTCGTGAAATATTATGCGCGGATTTCAGCGCGGCCGGCCTTCATCAAGGCGGCGGCCAGCGTGCCGCTCAGCGAGCAGGCGCCGAAATCGGCGTGAGTTCCTTCATCGCGCGCTTGGGCTTCCGGTCTTCGGTGAAGAGACCCCAATGGGCTTCTTCCGGGTGGTGGCCCGGCACTGGATTGAAGTCGTAGACGCGCCACGGCGCATCGAATGCGGAGAAGAAGGCGAAGGCACGCTCGCGCGACGGCGGCATCGCCTTCGCCATTTCGGCGTAGAAGGCCGCCTGCTTCGCCTCGTCGAAATTTTCCTCGGCAGGCCCCGTCGGCACGCCGGTTTCCTTGACGAGGATCGGGCCGCAGAAGGCTTCGTCGGCGAGGCGCGCCGTCACCCGCACGACGAAATCGGCCCAGTTGGCGGGCGGCGCTTCGGCAAACCACGGCTCGAAGACCGGGTGGACGTTGACGGCCAGAAAATCGAGTTCGGCGAGCAGCGGCACGGCCTCGGGCTCAAGGAAGATCGCGAATGGTTCCGTCACCGTCAGCGGCAGCATCGGCGCGCGGGCGCGCATCTCTTCGACGGCGCGCTCAAGCGCCGCCCAATTGCCGCGATTGCCGAAGACGATCTCGTTGCCGAGCGAGACGCCGGCGACGATGCCGGGATGGGCGCGGCGGGCGGCGAG
>JAHBYM010000181.1 GCA_019635975.1 Parvibaculum sp.
GGTCTGGCAGGCGCTTTCGGCGGGTGTCCGGCGGGCCAGCGCCTTGCGCGAAAAGCGGCTGCTGCGTGCGGCAGCACTGGGGCTCAAGGGGCGCGGACGAACCGTTGGGCCGGTCGATGGCGACAGGCTATTGCGCTTCGGCGTTTCGGAGTGGCGCTAGCGAAAGGGCGGCGTCATACTCCGCGGTGTTCGACGCAAGGGGACATTGCCATGGGCTTTTATGAAAACCGGATCGTGCCGCACATCATCAACTGCGCCTGCGGGACGAAGCCGATCCGCTATCAGCGCAAGAAGGTGGTGCCGATGGCCGAGGGAACGGTGCTCGAAATCGGCATCGGTACCGGGCTCAATCTGCCTTATTACGATCCGTCGAAAGTGACGAAGGTCATCGGGCTCGATCCTTCCGAGGCGTCGTGGAAACTTGCCGGCGAACGGGCGAGGGATCTTTCCTTTCCGGTCGAATTCATCGGCTTGCCGGGCGAGCAAATCCCGCTCGATAACGGAAGCGTCGACACGGTGCTTTGCACTTTCAGCCTTTGCACCATTCCCGATCCCGTGAAGGCGCTCGAAGGCATGAAGCGCGTGCTGAAGCCGGGCGGGAAACTCGTCTTCTGCGAGCATGGCGCGGCTCCGGACGAAGGCGTGGCAAAGTGGCAGGACCGCATCAACCCGGTGTGGAAGGTGCTGTTCGGCGGCTGCAACCTCAACCGCAAGATGCCGGCTCTGATCGAGAAAGGCGGCTTCCGCATCGCCGACCTGCAGACGATGTATCTGCCGTCGACACCGCGTGTTGCGGGCTTCAATTACTGGGGCGTCGCGCAGGCCTGACAGAATTTCGAGGAGATTCCGATGTCGCTTTCGGTTGTCGGCGCCGGTTTCGGGCGCACCGGGACCTTGTCGCTGAAACTGGCGCTTGAACAGCTCGGCTTCGCGCCATGTCATCACATGGTCGAAGTCTTCGGCAAACCGGATCAGGCGCCGGTCTGGCACAAGGCGGCGCGCGACGAGAAGGTCGACTGGGACGCGTTGTTTGCCGGCTATCGTGCGAGCGTCGACTGGCCAAGTTGTCATTTTTGGCGCGAGCTGGCGGCGCATTATCCCGATGCCAAGGTGATCCTTTCGACGCGCGATCCGCAGCGCTGGTACAAAAGCATTTCGGAAACGATTTTCAGGGTAATGGAAAATCTGCCCCCCGCAGGGCCGGGGCAGACCGTGCTAGGCATGGCCAAATATATCGTGCAGGAAAAAACCTTCGGCGGGCGCACTGAGGAGGCGCATGTGCTCGATGTGCTGGCGCGGCACGAAGCGGAAGTGAAGCGCATGATCGCGCCCGAGCGGCTGCTCGTGTTCGATGTGGCCGAGGGCTGGGAGCCGCTTTGCCGGTTCCTGGGGGTTGCCGTGCCGGAGGGGGCGTTTCCGCGCACCAACTCCACCGAGGAATTTCTGACGATGTCGAGGGAGTAGGCGCTCTTGACCTTTTGGCGATGACGAATTAGAACAAAACACGAACAAAAGGTTTTGTTTTATGCTGCCGCTTTCACAACAGGATGCCAAAGCCGCGCTTGTCGCCGATCTCAAGGCTCGGATTGCGGGGCCTTCCGCCGAATTTGCAGAGGCGGACGGGCGTTTCGTGCCGTTAGGCGTCGAACCGATCGATGGGGCCCTTCCGGGCGGCGGTCTGAAAGCCGGGGTCTTGCATGAAGTGGGCGCTGAGGATTACCGCGACATGGGCGCGGCGACGGGTTTCCTGGCGGCGCTTGCCGCGCGGTTTGCCGAAAGCGGGTCCAGCCCCGTGCTCTGGTGCCAATCGGTGCAACCGCCCTTCGACATTGGCGCGCTTTACGGGCCGGGGCTTGCCGCTTTCGGGCTCGATCCGGCGCGGCTTGTGCTTGCGCTGCCGGGCAGCGCTACCGATTGCCTGTGGGCGATGGAGGAGGCGTTGCGGTCCGGCGCCTTTGCCGCCGTTATCGGCGAGGTGGACGGGCATGCTGCCGCGCTCGATCTGACGGCGACGCGGCGGCTGCAACTGGCGGCGGAAGAAAAGGGAACGCCGGCATTTCTGTTTACGGGTCATGGCGGCGGCGCGGCCAGCGCGGCCGTCACACGCTGGCGCATCGCAGCTCTTCCCGGCCGCATTGTTCCCGGTACGGAGAAATTTGGCGGATTGGCAAGCGCATCCTGCTGGCGCGCGGTGCTGGCGCGGGTTCGCGGCGGGGTGCCGGGCGCATGGAACGTGGCGTGGCATGCGGGCGGCAAAGGTTTCGCGCTCGCCGATACGATTGTGCCCGTGGTCAGGGAAACGCCGTCCATGGCGGCAGAGGAATGCGTGGTGGCGTTCAGGCAAAGCGCCTGAGTTACCAGCGCCTGTAGGGGTAAGGGTGAGGATAGTAGCCCGGCCAGGGGCCCCAGAAGGGCGGTGGCGTCTGCGCGCGTCGCAGGGCTTGCGTGTTTTGCTCCTGAGCGCGAATTTCCTTCAGCTTCAGCTGACAATTGGCGAAGGCTTCGGTGCCGGGCGTGAAGCCGAGCCGTTCGCATTCCGCGCCGTCGGCCTGCGTCTGGGCGGCGGCGCGCGCCGCCTGTTCCTGCGGGTTCGCGCAGGCGGCAAGCGCCAGAAACGCCGTGAACGCCAGAGCCGTTTTCGCGATCTTCATGCGAAACTCCTCTCTCCGCGCATCAGAAACCCTTGCTGACGCCGATGCCGACGCCAAACCCGATATTGGGCGAACGGCTTCCCGCTTCCTTCGCGCGAATTTCCTTCATCTTCAGCCGGCAATTGCCATAGGCCTCGGTGCCGGGCTCGAAGCCGAGATCGGTGCAATTCTTGTGGTCGAGCGCGTCGAGACGCGCCTGCTCGGCTTGCGGGTCGGCGCAGGCGGCCAGCGCCAAGGGGATGGCCAGCGCGAGAATGAAGAGCGGACGCTTCGTCATGGGCGAATGCCTTTCGGGTGTGGCAAGGCTCATCCTACGTCTTTTTCGGGCAAAAACAGGGCAGTGCGAAATTCGACTCGCCTTCGAGGCCAGGCTGAGCCAAAGTAATTGTTCCCTATTTGTTCTTTTAACGAGCCTTGCCGGCTATGCGTATGGACGAGAAAAGGCGGGTTGCCGCGGTTTGGCTGCCGCACTGGCCGGTGGAGCGGCTTTATCGGGTGGATCGCCGGACGCGCGGCAAGGTCCAGGCACCCAAAGCGCCGCTGGCGCTGGCCGCGCCGGGGCAGGGCGGCGTCCGCGTGACCGCGTGCAACAGGACGGCGGCGGCGGCCGGCGTTGCGCCGGGGCAGCTCGTGCCCGACGCGATGACGCTTTGTCCGGGGCTCGAATTGCGGGCCGCCGATTTTGCAGCCGACCGGGTGGCGCTGAAGCGGCTTGCGCTCTGGTGCGGGCGCTACACGCCTTGGATGGCGGTCGATCCTGCAGGGATCGGCGAAGAACCCGACGGGTTGCTGCTCGACATCAGCGGTTGCGATCATCTGTTCGGGGGCGAGGCGGCGCTTGTTGCCGATTTGCAGAAGCGGCTTCATGGCTTCGGACTGACGGTGCGGGTAGCTGTCGCCTCGACGCCGGGCGCGGCCTGGGCGCTGGCGCGCTATGGCACGGCGCCGGCTTTCATCCTGCTGCCGGGGAACGAGGCGGCGGCGCTCGAAAAACTGCCGGTGGCTGCGTTGCGTCTCGACGATGCAACGGTCGACGGGTTGATGCGGCTCGGCCTCAAACGCGCCGGCGATCTGTATGGCAAACCGCGCGCGCCCATTGCGGCGCGGTTCGGGCGGCATGTGGCGCAGCGTCTCGACGAAGCGCTCGGTTTTGCGCGCGAGCCGATTTCGCCGCTGCGTCCACCCGCGCCTTTCCGTGCGCGCGGGATTTTTGCCGAGGGGCTGACGCGAACCGAAGACATCGAAGAGGCGGTGCGGCTTCTCACCGCCGAACTCTGCCGGTTGCTTGCGCATGAACGGCACGGGGCGCGGCGGCTCGAACTGACGCTGTTTCGTGCCGATGGCGAGGTGACGCGGCTTTTCGCCGGCACGGCCGCGCCCTCGCATGATGCCCTGCATCTGGCGCGGCTCTTTCGCGAGAAACTTGCGCAGGCCGGCGACGATTTCGATGCGGGCTTCGGCATCGAAGCGGCGATGCTGGCAGCGATTGCCGCCGACCCGCTGGCGCCCGCGCAAGACAGTTTCGATGCAGAGGGCGCCGGCGCGGAAGCGCTGGCGCAGATCATCGACCGGCTCGGCGCCCGGCTCGGCCATGAGCGCATCGTTCGGCTCGAACCGCGCGCCAGCCATATTCCCGAGCGGGCTGTCATTTCCGTGCCCGCGGTGCGCGGTGCGACGCCGGCAATGCGCGGCTGGCGGGCGCAGGTCGAAGAACAGATGGCGGCGGCGCTGACGGGAAGTCTTGCCCGGCCGCTCAGACTGCTGGCGCGGCCGGAGCCTGTGGAGGCGGTTGCCGAAGTGCCGGAAGGGCCGCCGCGCATTTTCCGCTGGCGGCGCGTTACGCATCGGGTGACGCGGGCCGAGGGGCCGGAACGCATCGCGCCCGAATGGTGGCGGCGGGGCAGCCGGCGCACGCGCGATTACTACCGCGTGGAGGATGCCGAGGGACGGCGCTTCTGGCTTTATCGCGACGGGCTTTACCTGCGCGACACGGAAGGGCCGCGCTGGTATCTGCACGGGGTGTTCGAATGAGCGCGTCATATGCCGA
>JAHBYM010000182.1 GCA_019635975.1 Parvibaculum sp.
ATGCGCGGGCGGAGATCATTCCGGGTACGGATCACATGTTCGCGCTCGCCAACCCGATGTTCAAGGGCGCGGTGATGGACTTTCTGGCCGGGATCAGTTGAGCGCGTTCGTTTCGAGAGGCACCCCCCCCATGAACGGTCATCGTCTGTCGCCCTGGCGTCTTGCGGCCTTTTCGGGCCCCGCCATTCCCATCGGCGCGCTCGGGCTGCCGATCGGCGTCTATCTGCCGCATTTCTATGCCGGGCCGATGGGGCTGGGGCTCGCCGCCGTCGGCACGATTTTCATGCTGGCGCGCTTCTGGGACGTGTTCACCGATCCGGCGATGGGGGTTCTCTCCGACAAGTTCCCGTCGCGCTGGGGCAGGCGGCGGCACTGGCTGGTGCTGTCGGTGCCGATCCTGATGCTGTCGGCCTTCATGGTGTTTTCGCCGGTGGCGCCGGTGGGCCCCGTTTATCTGCTGGCCTGGATGTTCTTTCTCTATATTGGCTGGACGCTGCTGACGCTGTCGCACATGGCCTGGGCGGCGGAACTCAGCGACGACTATAACGAACGCTCGCGCATTCAAGGTTATCGCGAGGCGTTCCAGCTGCTCGGCGTGCCGCTGGTGCTGCTTCTGCCGGCGGCGATCGAATGGATGGCGCCGGAGAATGTCGATGCGGCGCGCGTCGCGGCGATGGGCTGGTTCATCATCATCGTGCTGCCGGTCGCGATCGGGCTCAATCTGTGGCTGGTGCCGGAGCGCAAGGCCAAGCCGCAGGCCCATGCGAGTTTCCTCGCGCAGGTGTTGCCGCTCTTCCGCAACGTGCCGCTCCGGCGGCTGCTGGCGGCGGATTTCCTGTCGGGCTTTGCCGGCGCGGCGCTCGCCTCGATGTATATTTACGAGGCGACGCTGGTGTGGGGCGTCGGAAGCTGGGCGAGCCTGTTGCTGCTGCTCTATTTCTTCGGCGGCATCGCCTTCATCCCGGTGATCCTCAGGATCAGCTACCGGATCGGCAAGCACCGGACCGTGGTGCTGGCGGCGCTGTTCAATGTGTGTTTTGCGCCGGTGATCTTTCTCATTCCGCATGGGAATGTGTGGGCGGCTGCGGCGGTGCTGGTGTTTCTCGGCGTCAATGTCGGCACGACGACGACGCTTTACCGCTCGATGATGGCCGATGTCGCCGATATCGACGAACTCGATACCGGGCAGAAGCGCACCGGGCTTTTCTATGCGCTGCTGACGCTGACGCAGAAGATGGGCGGAGCGGTGGCCGTCGGCGTCGTCTTCTGGACGCTGGCGCTGATCGGCTTCAATCCGCAAGGCGAGAACGCACCGGGCGCCGTGACCGGGCTCTCCATCGTGTTCGTCGCCGCGCCCGTCATCTGCAATGCACTGGTGGCGGCGATCATCTGGTTTTATCCGATCGGACTCAAGGAACAGTCGGAACTGCGCCGGCGGCTCGACGAACGCTTCACCGAGGAAGTCGAGCAGACGGAGCGGCCGCCGAATATGCCGTGAGGCGATCGGTTTCGAGTTCCATCTCCCACCCTCCCCTCGGGGAGGGTCAAACCGCTGCAGGCGGTTTGGGGTGGGGGCTCGGTATGTAACGGGAACGAACTCGCTATCGACTGAATATGCGGGTTCTTCGGCGACCCCGCCCCGAAAAATTCATCGCGTGCCGCTCGAATTTTGTCGACCTTCCCCCAAGGGGAGGGTGGGAAGGTGTTGCAAGACTTACATGCAGCCGCAGCCGCCGATATTGGTGGCGCCGGCGGGGTCGTAGGCGGCGGCGACGGAGCGGGCGGAGCTGTCGGCGGTCGCCGCGAAATCGGACTTTGCCTGCTCGCGCATGGCCGCGTCGGTCATGTAGTCGATGGCGGTCATGGCGAGCGCCTTGGCGCCGTCGAGGCAGGCCTTATCGCCCAAATCCGAGGCCGCCCATTTGGCGAATTCCGGATTGTGGATCACGACATGGGGCGGCGCGCAGGCGATCATCGGATGGATCGAGGGCACACGGTGGCTGATGTTGCCCATGTCGGTGCTGCCGGACGAACCCGCCGGCATTTTCGAGAGCGGAAAGAAATCGCGGCCGAGCGAACGGGCGTTCACTTCGTAGGCATCGGCTATGGCCATGCTGGTCTTCAAATCGAGATAATCGGCTTTCGCCCATTTGATTTCCGCCGTGCAGCCGGAGGCAAGCGCGCCGGCCTCGAAACAGGCCTGGACGCGGGCCTTCAGCGGCGCGAGGTCTTCGGCGGAGGCGGCGCGGACATAGAAGACGCCGGCGGTTTCGTCGGGCACGATGTTGGGCGCCATGCCGCCCTTCTTGATGATGCCGTGGATGCGCTCGGTCGGCTTGATGTGCTGGCGCAGTTGCGCGATCGCCTGATAGGCGGTGATGAGGGCGTCGAGCGCATTGAGCCCCATATGCGGCATGGCGGAAGCATGCGCCGAGCGGCCGCGATAGGTGACGGCGACTTCCGAGACGCAGATGCAGGGCATGGTGACGAGATCGACGCCGGCCGGATGCACCATCATGGCAGCATCGACGCCGTCGAAGGCGCCGTCCTGCGCCATCAGCTCCTTGCCGCCGCCCTGCTCTTCGGCGGGCGTGCCGAGATAGCGGACGCGGCCGGGGAGGCGGGTGTTGAGTTTCGCCAGCGCCAGCGCCGCGCCGAGGCCTGTCGTCGCGATGATGTTGTGGCCGCAGGCATGGCCGATGCCGGGGAGGGCGTCGTATTCGGAAAGGATCGCGACTTCGGGGCCCTTGTCGCCGAAGCTTGAGGCATAGGCGGTGGGGAGGCCGAAGGCGCCGCGCGTGACGGGCAGGTCCGCCCGGTCGAGGGCGGCGGTGAGGATGCGCGCCGCCTCGTGCTCGTGGAAGGCGAGTTCGGGCTTTGAATGGATTTCATGGCTGACGGCGAGAAGCTCGGCCGACATCGCGTCGATGGCGGCGCAGGTGTCGCGTTTCAATTGGGCAGCGTCGGTCATTTCTCTCTCCCCGTTTGAGGGTGAGCCTAGCCCTATCGCCGGGCGATTTCCACCGGGGCGGGAAGGAAAGAAAGGGGAGGATTTGGCACGCGGAGGCGCGGAGAAGATGAAGCAAGGAAGGGAGGAGTTCACGCAGAGGCGCAGAGACGCAGAGGTGCTGCGATGCGGAGCAAGCGCATCAGGCTTTCACTGGCGTTGTTTTCTTTCTTGCCGGGCTTTGCCCGGCAAAAGCAATCGCGGGCGAACGGAAACAGGAGCTGGCCGCGCATACAGGCACCTCTGCGTCTCTGCGCCTCTGCGTGCAAAAAACTTCCTTGCGGCTCGCGCTGCGGGAAGCGGCTGGATATTGTGAACGGGGTGGCGGTCAGCGGAGGTCGATGTGGACTATTTCAAGTCGGACGGGTTGAAGCTTGCCTATCGCGTCGAAGGCGAGGGCGATCCGATTTTGCTGGCGCATGGCTTTGCCTCGACGCATCGGGCGAACTGGATCGAGACCGGCTGGAGCCGTGTGCTGATGGAGGCGGGGTTTCGCGTCATCATGCCGGACATGCGCGGGCATGGCGCCAGCGAGGCGTCGTACGATCGCGACGACTACACGCTTTCGGCGATGGCGGGCGATCTGGCGGCGCTGCTCGATCATCTGGGCGAGCCGGGGGCCGACCTGATGGGCTATTCGATGGGTGCGATGGCGGCGCTGGTGGCGGCGATGGAACATGGCGGGCGCTTCGACCGGGTGATCGCGGCGGGTGTGGGCGCGCGGCTGCTCGACACGGACCGCGATCCGGGCCCCGTCATCGAGGCGCTGCTGGCCGACGATCCGTCGGGTATCGCCGACAAGGGCGCGCTCGGCTTCCGATTGTTTGCCGACCGCAACGGGCAGGATCGCCGCGCGCTGGCGTCCTGTTTCGAGGCGGTGCGGGCGCCTTTTCCGGTGGCGGGGCTCGGCGATATTTCGCGGCCGGTGCTGGTGGTGACCGGCGAGGACGACGAACAGGCGGGCGCGGCGGGGCCGCTTGCGGCGCTGATACCGGGCGCGCGCGCCTTCACGGTGCCGAAACGCGACCACATGAAGACGGTGGGGGACCGCGTCTATAAAGAGGCGGTGCTGAAGTTTCTGGCGGGGTGAAGGGCGCCTACCGCGCGCTCAGCGGCGCAAACCCCAGATGCAGGCCGGCGTCGGTGATGAGGGTTTCGCCGGTGATGTGGTCGGAGCCTTCGCCGCAGAAGAAGACGACGGCGGCGGCGATGTCTTCAGGCGTGCCGGCGCGGCGCAAGGGCGTCGTTTCCTCCTGCTGGCGCTTGATACCTTCGAAAGTTTGCGTGCCGAAGCGATCGGAGAACCAGCGGGTGCCGATGAAGCCGGGGCAGACCGCGTTGACGCGGATCACCGGCGCCAGCGAGCGGGCGAGCGACAGCGTCATGGTGTTGAGCGCGCCTTTCGAGGCCGCATAGGCGACCGAGGAGCCGATGCCGGTGACGCCGGCGATCGAGGAGATGTTGACGACCGAGCCCTTGCCGGCTTTTTTCATGTGCGGTTCGCAGGCGCGGATCATCTGATAGGCGCCGACGACATTGACCTTGTAGATCCAGAGAAAATCCTCGGCGTTCAATTCGTCGAGCTTTGCGTGGTCGGCGAATTTGGTGCCGCCGGCATTGTTGACCAGCACATCGACGCGGCCCCATTT
>JAHBYM010000183.1 GCA_019635975.1 Parvibaculum sp.
TATCTCGCCGCCGCCCGCGCCGCCTGTTCGCTGCCGGTCATCCGCAAGGATTTCATGTACGACGCCTATCAGGTCGCCGAGGCGCGCGCGATGGGCGCCGATGCCATCCTCATCATCATGGCGGCCGTCTCCGACGCGCAGGCGCACGAGATCGAGGACGCCGCCTTCGGCTGGAAAATGGACGTGCTGGTCGAGGTTCACGACGAGGCCGAGTTGACACGCGCGCTTGCCCTCAAGAGCCCGCTTCTCGGCATCAACAACCGCAATCTCAAGACCTTCGAGACGACGCTCGAAACGGCCGAGCGGCTCGCCCCGCTCGTCCCGACGGACCGGCTGATCGTCGGCGAGAGCGGCATCTTCGCACCCGCCGATCTCGCGCGGCTTGCGAAAGTCGGTGTACGGACGTTTCTGGTCGGCGAAAGCCTGATGCGCCAGGCCGATGTGGAGGCAGCGACGCGCGCGTTGCTGGCCGGTCCCGCATAAACCGGGGATAAATCGCGGGCGTTTTGTGCGCTGCAGCGTCGAAACGGGGATAAGTTCGACTTATCCCCGCCTCCGGCCTGTCGCGTAACGGAACTTGTTCCCGCTCCGGCGGCCCCATCCGGCAGCCGGAAAATGGTTTGTGACAGTTTTTTGACAGTTCGATGACAGTCGGGCCAAATGAGGTATCCAGATACCCCATTCCGGCCTCTTATCCCCGGTGCGCTGGTGCCGTGTCATCCTGTCATGTTCGCCGGAATCCGGAATACCAAATGACCTATGACATCAGACAATCTCGCGCCGACGACCTCCCGCTCCTTGCCGATATCGAGCGTGCCGCCGGTGCGCTCTTTGCATCCGCCAACATCGGTGAAGTCGATATCGACGATGTCGCCGAATTGCGTTTCGTCGAATCCGTTGCCCGTGCCGCAGGCGTTTTCGTCGCAACGCAGAACGACAAACCGGTCGGCTTCATCCTCGCCGCGCCGCTCGACGCTCACCTCCACATCTATGAATTGTCCGTACACCCCGATCACGGGCGGCAGGGCCTCGGCCGCCGTCTCGTCGAACGGGTCTGCGAGGCGGCGGTGGAACGCGGTTTCAAGGCCGTCACGCTGTCGACCTTCATCGATGTGCCGTGGAACGCACCGTTCTATGCCAGGTGCGGCTTCCGCGTTCTCGACCCCACCGAGTGGACGCCGGCCTTTTACCTTGCGCATTATCACGAAGAAGAAATGGGGCTGCCGCTTGAACGGCGCTGCTTCATGCGACGCGATTTGTAGGCTATACCGGCCTTCTCGCACATTCCCGAATTTCAACGGTGCCCGAAAATGACTGTCCTGCAACTACCCAAATGGTCACTCTCAATCGGCGACGGCCAGCCGCTTTTCTGCATTGCCGGGCTCAACGTGCTGGAGGACATCGACCTGACGATGCAAACAGCGACGCATCTGAAGGATGTGCTGACACGGCTCGGACTTCCGTTCGTCTTCAAGGCGAGCTTCGACAAGGCGAACCGTTCGTCGATCAAGAGCTATCGCGGGCCCGGCCTCGAAAAGGGTCTCGCGATGCTTGCCGAAGTGAAGCAGCGCCTCAACGTTCCGATCTGCACCGATCTCCATGAAGCGCAGCAGGCAGAAGCCGTCGCTGCCGTCGCCGACCTGGTGCAGTTACCGGCGTTCCTCATCCGCCAGACCGATCTCGTCGTCGCGGCGGCGCGGGCGACGCACAAGGCCGGTGGATTGTTGCACGCCAAGAAGGCGCAGTTTCTCGCGCCATGGGATTGCCGCAACATTCTGTCCAAGATCAAGGAAGCGACGAATGCCGACTTTACGATCCTGTGCGAACGCGGTTCGTCCTTCGGCTACAACAATCTCGTCGTCGACATGCTCGGTATTTCCGAAATGAAAAAACTCGGTGCGCCCGTCACCATCGACGCAACCCATGCCGTGCAACTGCCTGGCGCCGACCCGCGCACGGCCGGCGCATCGACCGGCGGACGGCGCGAAGGCGTTCCCATCATTGCCAAAGCGGCCGTCGCGGCGGGCGCCGACGGTGTCTTCCTCGAATTTCATCCGGACCCGGACAAAGCGCTGTGTGACGGACCGAGCTGTCTGCCGCTTGCCGGCGCCGAAGACCTGTTCCGCAGTCTGAAAGCCATACGCGCCGCCACAATCTGAACCGGAGTAGACGCCTTGTCCGCAAAGAAGCTGACACATCTCGACAAGACCGGCGCGGCGCGCATGGTAGACGTGTCGGCAAAGCCCGCGACATCGCGAAGCGCAACGGCCAAGGGTCGCGTTTCGATGAAGCCCGCAACGCTGAAACTCATCCTCGAAGACGGATTGAAAAAAGGAAACGCGCTCGAAGTGGCGCGGCTCGCCGGCATCATGGCGGCCAAGCGCACGTCCGACCTCATTCCGCTCTGCCATCCGCTGGCGATAACGAAAGTCGAAGTCGATCTTCGCCCGGACACAAAAAGCGCTTCGGTCGAAGTCGTTGTAACCGTAAAGGTGACCGGACAAACCGGCGTCGAAATGGAAGCGCTCACCGCCGTCAGCGTCGCCTGCCTGACGCTTTACGACATGGCGAAAGCCGTCGACAAGACCATGACCATCGGCGACATCCGCCTCACCGCCAAGTCGGGCGGCAAGTCCGGCGACTACAAGGCGAAGTAGCCGATGGCGCAGCAACCTCTCCTTTCGGTCGAGGAAGCGCGGGCGCGGATTCTGGTGGCGCTTTCGACGACGCAATCCGAAGTGGTTTCTCTGGCGCAGGCGGCGGGCCGCGTTCTCGCCGAGGAAGCGATCGCGCGGCGCACGCAGCCGCCCGCCGATCTTTCGGCGATGGACGGATATGCCGTGCGCGCCGACGACGTTGCAAACGTACCGGCACAGCTCCGCGTCATCGGCACCGTGCCGGCCGGCGGGTCGTTCGACGGTGTGCTCGGGCGCGGCGAAGCGGTGCGCATTTTTACGGGCGCGCCTTTGCCGAACGGCGCCGACAGCATCGTCATCCAGGAAGACACGACGCGCGACGGCGAAACTGTCACCATCAACGAAGCTGCGCAACGCGGACAGCATGTGCGCGTCACCGGCCTCGACTTCCGCACCGGCGATGCCGGGCTTCCGGCGGGCCGCAAACTTTCATCCGCCGACATCGCCTTTGCCGCCGCGATGAACCTGCCGACGCTCGCCGTTTACAAGCGTCCCGTCATCGCCTTCTTCTCGACCGGCGACGAACTCGTGCCGCCGGGAACCGAACCCGGTCCGAACCAGATCGTCTCCTCCAACAATGCGGGCCTCGGCGCGCTGGTCGCCGAAGCCGGCGGCATACCGCTCGATCTCGGCATCGCCCGCGACAACGAAGACGACATTCGCGCCGTCGCCTCGCGCGCGGCGGATGCCGACATGCTGGTGACGCTTGGCGGGGCGTCGGTCGGCGAACACGATCTCGTGCAGCGCGCGCTGGCGCCCGCCGGTCTCGACATCGATTTCTGGAAGGTCGCGATGCGTCCCGGCAAGCCGCTGATGTTCGGCAGGCTCGGCACGCTGCCGATGTTCGGCCTGCCCGGCAACCCGGTGTCGGCTTTCGTTTGCGCGACGCTCTTTCTGCGGCCCGCCATCTCGCGCATGCAGGGCGGCGACAGCGCACTCCACACGACGCTGGCGCGGCTCGGCAAACCGCTCGCCGCCAACGGTCCGCGCGAAGACTATGTTCGCGCAGCGCTCGACCATGTTCCGGGCGAGCTTCCGGTCGCGACGCCCTTCGAGCGGCAGGACAGTTCGATGCTGTCGGTCCTGGCCCGCGCCGGATGCCTGGTGATCCGGCCCGTCGGCGCGCCCGCCGCCCAAGCCGGTGAATCCGTTACGGTTTTGCCGCTTCGGTCCTGACTTATCCACAATTGCGCTTGACAGACGATTGAGAACCAAACTAGAACGTTTGCAGTCGTTTTTGTTTTGTTCCCGAGGCGCCCGGTGGCGTCGCAAGCGCAAAGGGAGAGACCGGAGCCGATGCTGACACGCAAGCAACACGAACTGCTGATGTTCATTCATGAGCGGATCAAGGAGAGTGGCGTTTCGCCGAGCTTCGATGAAATGAAGGAGGCGCTGGACCTGCGTTCCAAGTCCGGCATTCATCGCCTCATCACGGCGCTCGAGGAACGCGGCTTCATCCGCCGTCTTGCCCATCGCGCTCGCGCTCTCGAAATTCTCAAGCTTCCCGAATCGGCGTCGCCGAGCCTCGCGACCATGCGCGGCAAGGGCTTCTCGCCCAGCGTCATCGAAGGCGGCGGCCGCGCCAAGGCAACGAGCCGCGACCTCGCCCCGGCGCGCGACGCCGGCGAAACGATGACGCTGTCGGTGATGGGCCGCATCGCCGCCGGCACGCCCATTGAGGCGCTGCAGGAAGAAAGCCATCAAGTCAGTGTGCCGCTCAATCTGCTCAGCACGGGCGAACACTACGCGCTCGAGGTCAAGGGCGACTCGATGATCGAGGCCGGCATTCTCGACGGCGACACGGTTCTCATTCAGCGCTGCGACACCGCGGCAAGCGGCGATATCGTGGTCGCGCTGGTCGACGGCTATGAGGCAACGCTGAAGCGGCTGCGCCGCAAGGG
>JAHBYM010000184.1 GCA_019635975.1 Parvibaculum sp.
TGGCCTCGGCGGCGGCAATGACGAGCGCGAGCAGACGTTGAATCAGTTGCTGGTCGAGATGGACGGTTTCGAGCCCAATGAGGGTATCATCCTGATCGCGGCGACCAACCGTCCCGACGTTCTCGATCCGGCGCTGCTGCGCCCGGGCCGCTTCGACCGTCAGGTCGTGGTGCCGAACCCGGATGTCATCGGCCGCGAAAAGATTCTGAAAGTCCACATGAAGAAGGTGCCGCTTGCGCCGGATGTCGAGCCGCGCACGATTGCGCGGGGCACGCCCGGTTTCTCGGGCGCCGATCTTGCCAATCTCGTCAACGAGGCTGCGCTGATGGCGGCGCGGCGCGGCAAGCGCCTCGTCACCATGGCCGATTTCGAAGACGCCAAGGACAAGGTGATGATGGGCGCCGAGCGCCGCTCGATGGTGATGACCGAAGAGGAAAAGAAACTCACGGCCTATCACGAAGGCGGCCATGCGCTGGTGGCGCTGCACATGCCGGAATCCGATCCGATCCACAAGGCGACGATCATTCCGCGCGGCCGTGCGCTCGGCATGGTGATGCGCCTGCCGGAACGCGACCAGCTTTCGGTCACGCGCGCCAAGCTCAAGGCCGACCTTGCTGTCGCGATGGGCGGACGCATCGCCGAGGAGTTGATCTTCGGTCACGACAAGGTGACGTCGGGCGCGTCGTCCGACATTTCGATGGCAACCAAGATGGCGAAGGCCATGGTCACGCGCTGGGGCATGAGCGACAAGCTCGGGCCGCTTGCCTATCAGGACAACGAGGAAGAAGTGTTCCTCGGTCATTCGGTGGCGCGCCATCAGAACATGTCCGAGGAAACGCAGCGCCAGATCGACGCCGAAGTGCGCCGCATTGTCGAGGAAGGCTATGCGACGGCGAAGAATGTTCTGACCGAGCGCATCGACGATCTCCATACGATCGCCAAGGGCCTGCTTGAATTCGAAACCCTGTCGGGCGACGAGATTTCCGGCCTGCTCAAGGGCGAGTTGCCGGTGCGCGAGCGCGGCGAACCCGAAAAGGCCGATGTCGGCCCGGTTTCCTCCGTGCCGACGACAGGTCCCATCGGCGCGCCGCCCGCCCCGCAGGGAACGTAAGCCCTGCAAGGCGCCTGAACCGGGCTGCCGGACGTTGAATTGAGATTGAAAAGGGAGGCTTCGGCCTCCCTTTTCTGTTCTGATGGTTATTCGCGCCCGGCGGCGTTGCCCCTTGTTTCTCCGATAGACGATTGATCCGTCCCCCGCTTATTCTTGTCTGCCGCAAGCGTGACAGCGGTTCAAATCGAGGGGGGAAACTCGTGGCACTGACAAAGCGTCTCACGGCCGAATTCATCGGCACTTTCTGGCTTGTCTTCGGTGGTTGCGGCAGCGCTGTATTGGCGGCGGCCTTTCCGGAGGTGGGCATCGGGCTCGTTGGCGTGTCGCTCGCCTTTGGCCTCACGGTCCTCACCATGGCTTATGCCATCGGCCACATATCCGGCTGTCATCTCAACCCCGCCGTCAGCATCGGTCTCTATATCGGTGGCCGCTTCGACGCCAAGGATCTCCTGCCCTACATTGTCGTTCAGGTGCTCGGCGCGATTGCGGCGGCCGCTCTTCTCTACCTCATCGCTTCGGGCAAGGCCGGATACGATATCGGGGTCAATGGTCTCGCGGCCAACGGCTACGGCGAGAAATCGCCCGGTGGCTACGGTCTGCAATCGGCCGCCATCATCGAGGTCGTTCTGACCTTCGGTTTCCTGATCGTCATTTTGGGGGCGACCGACAAGCGCGCGCCGGCGGGCTTCGCGGGCATCCCGATCGGCCTTTCGCTGGCGCTGATCCATCTCATCAGCATTCCGGTGACCAACACATCGGTCAATCCGGCGCGCAGCACAGGTCCGGCGATTTTTGAGGGCGGTGTCGCGATCGACCAGCTGTGGCTTTTCTGGACGGCGCCAATCGTGGGCGCGATCCTGGCCGGCCTCGTTTACAAATGGCTTGGTAAGGCGGATTAGGAGCTCTAGCGCCGAAATGAAAAGGGAGGCCGTGGGCCTCCCTTTTTTCGTTGCGGCATTCGCGCCTGTCAGTGTTGCCGGTCCGGCAGGCGCAGCACCAGTCCGTCGAGCGCGTCGTTCAGTGTGATCTGGCAGGCGAGGCGGCTTCGCTCGTTCACGTCCTCGGCGAATTCAAGCATGCTCTTTTCAAGACCGTCCGCCGCCGGGCCTGTTTTCGCGAGCCATTCCGGATCGACATAGATGTGGCACGTGGCGCAAGCGGCCGCGCCGCCGCAATCGCCGTCGATGCCGGGCACGCCGTGCTTCACCGCGGCTTCCATCGCCGAGATGCCGTTTTCGGCCTCGACCGCATGAACCCTGCCGCTTGCCTCGATGTAGTTGACCTTCGTCATTTCTTTCGCTCCTCCTCAGTATGCGTGCAGCTTCACCGGCAGTGAGGCATAGCCGCGCACGAAATTGGAACGCACACGCACCGGTTCGCCCGTCACTTCGATGCGCGAGAAACGCTTCAACACCTCTTCCCAGAGAATTTTCAATTGCATCTCCGCAAGCCGGTTGCCGACGCAGCGGTGAATGCCGAATCCGAATGACAGGTGCTGACGGGCGCGGGGACGGTCGATGATGAAATCGTCCGGCCGTTCGATCACCTCATCGTCGCGGTTTCCCGAGACGTACCACATCACCACCTTGTCGCCCTTGCGGATGGTTTTGCCGCCGAGTTCGGCATCGGCGATCGCGGTGCGGCGCATATGCGAAAGCGGCGTTTGCCAGCGGATGATTTCCGACACCATGTTTTCGATGAGGCCCGGATTGCCATACAGCTTCTCGCGTTCCTTCGGGTTCCGGTCGAGAGCCAGAACACCGCCTGTCATCGAGTTGCGCGTCGTGTCGTTGCCGCCGACGATGAGCAGCACGACATTGCCGAGATAGTTCTCCGGCGTCATGTTCCGCGTGGCGGGCGAATGGGCGAGCATCGAAATCAGGTCCGAGCCCGGTTCGGCGTTGACGCGCTCGTTCCACAGCCGGCCGAAATAATTGGCGCAGTCCATCAACTCCGCATTGCGCTGCTCCCAACTGTCGATGATGCCGCTGCCGGGCTCGGCAACCGTCACGTCGGACCAGCGCGTCAGCTTTGCACGGTCCTCGAAGGGGAAGTCGAACAAGGTGGCGAGCATCTGTGTCGTCAGTTCGATCGAGACGGCGGGCACCCAGTCGAATTCCTTGCCGACCGGCAGTCCGTCCAGCACACGTCCGACGCGCTCGCGGATCGTGCCTTCGAGCCGTGCGAGGTTTGCGGGCGCGACGATGGGGCTCACCGCCTTGCGCTGTTCGTCATGCCGGGGCGGGTCCATGCCGATGAAATTCGGCAAGTCCATGCCGCCGCCGCCGCTCTTCTGGATGTTGTCGTCGATCAGGATGCCGCCAAGGCTCGCTTCCGAGGAAAACACCTGGTGGTTCGTGTCGACCGCCATGATGTCCTTGTACTTCGTGATCGACCAATAGGGCCCATAGGCGCTTTCGGCGCAGTAGTGCACCGGGTCTTCGCGGCGCAAGCGGGCGAAATAGTCGCCTTCGACATTGCGTTCGAAAAGCTCGGCCCGGCTCACGTCGATCCGGTCGAGGGGGAGGCTGTCGGCCTCCGTGGCTTTGGCGGTCGCGGATGCAAGTGCGGTCATGGCGGTTCCTCCCCAGATGGCCTCATTCTCACTATTGAGTAATATATCAATAGTAATTGAGCAAAGAGTCAATATGGGTTGAAATGCCCCATCCGCCGTCGGAATGTGCCGGCCCGATCCGTCTATACTCGGCCCGGAAATCCGCCGATTCCCGAAGGAGACCGCTTGCCGTGACTGCCGCCAGAACCGTCCGCACGAGGCTTTCGCCATCGGCCCGCCGCGCCCAGCTTCTCGAATGCGCGCTTGCGGCCTTCGCCGAGCATGGCGTCGCGCGCGCGACGCATTCCCACGTTGCGGAGCGGGCGGGCGTTTCGGTTCCCGCCGTCCATTCCTATTTTCGCACGCGCGAAGACCTCGTTGCCGCCGTTCTGGATGAGGTGGAGGCCTATCTCATCCATATCGTTTCGTCGTCGCTTGGCGGTCCCAAAGCCGTCGCCGAGGCGCTTGAAGCGCTTGCCGTCAACTTCGCGCGCGATGCGACGGAGAAGCCCGACATGATCAAGGTCTGGCTCGACTGGAGCACCGGCGTGCGCGCGGATGTCTGGCCGCGTTACATGGATGTGCTCGAACGTTTGCATGGCATTGCGCAAAAGGTGCTGGAGCGCGGCAAGCGGGAAGGGATCATTCCCGCCACGCTTGATGTGAAGGCGGCGGCGCGTGTCTATCTCGGCGGCGGGCACACGGTGGCGCTCATGCAGTTTTCCGGCGCAAAACCCCGCGAGTTCAATGCCGTGATCGAACAGCTTGTCCGCTCCGCCATGGGTGTCGGATTCGACGCGCCGCTCAATTCGCCCGGCTGACCCCGCTCGCCGCCACCGCGTCACCGTGCTAGAAACCGCTATGTTCCAGCGCCCGCTTATCCTCGGCATCGTCAACATCACGCCGGA
>JAHBYM010000185.1 GCA_019635975.1 Parvibaculum sp.
GGATTGGTCGAAACGAGGAACGACACGCGGTCGATGCCTTCCGGCCCGCCCTGCGCTTCCGGCAGCACATCGACCTGCGTCTTGAACTGCGCCTTGTCGAGCTTCAAGGGCTTCAGTTCCTTCGCCACTTCCTTGTCGAGCTTCGCTGCCGCCTTTTGCCGCTCGGCCGACAGCGTCCGCGCATGCGCGGCATAGGCGGCGCCGGCCGCATCGGCGGCTTTTGCCAGTGCCGCGAGCTTCGCCTCGCCGCCTTCGATCTCGGCAAGCTGGCCGCGCAGCTTGTCGGCCAACGCCGCCAGATCGTCGACGGCGACATTGTGTTTGCGCCCCGCCGCCCGGAGCGCGAAGAGCCGCGTCTCGGCCTTTTCGAGCCGCGCCGGATCGAACTCCATCGCCCGCATCGCATCCGCAATCCGCTCGCGCGCTTCGGATGCTTCGTTGAGCGTCCGCTCCAGCGCCGCGATCGACGCGTCGAGCCGCCCGCCCGCCTGCTCGGCGACGCGCGCCAGCCGCCGGAGCGCCACATTGAGCCGCGCATCGAGCCCGCCATCGCCGCTCAACGCTTCGTCGGCCTCGATCAGGTCGGCGGCGATCTTTTCGGCATGCATCATCAGCGTGCGTTCTTCGGCAAGCGCCGTTTCCTCGCCGGGCTGGGGCTGCAACTCGTCGAGCTCGCCCACGACATGCGTCAGGTAATCCTGCTCGGCCTTCGCCCGCGCCAGCAGCGCTTCGTGTTCGGCAAGCGCGGCGCGCGCTTCGGCGGCGGCGGCATGGAGCCGGCGCGCCTCGGCCACCTTGCCTTCGAGACCGCCGAACGCGTCGAGGATCGCGCGGTGGCCGGACGCATCGAGCAGCCCGCGCTCGTCATGCTGTCCGTGTATCTCGACAAGTTCGTCGCCAAGCTGGCGCAGCATCGCGATGCTGACCGGCTGGTCGTTGACGAAAGCGCGCGAACGCCCGTCGCGCGTCTGTACGCGGCGTAAAATGAGATCGCCGTCTGCATCGAGCCCGTTGTCGCGGAGAATGGCGCGGGCGGGATGGGACGCGGGCAGATCGAAGACGGCGGTGACGCTGCCCTGCTCGACCCCCTGTCCCACAAGGCCGCTGTCGGCGCGCGCGCCGATCGCAAGTCCCAGCGCATCGAGAAGGATGGATTTGCCGGCGCCGGTTTCGCCCGTCAGCGTGCACAGGCCCCGGTCGAGCGCCAGTTCCAGTCTATCGATGAGAACGATGTCGCGGATCGACAGGGCGGCGAGCATCAAACGCGCCTTATGGCTGAATTAGAAGACCGATGTGACCGACTGCCACGCCCTGCTGATCCAGGAGTCCGTGTTCTCGACCGGCTCGAGGCCGTAGCCGGCGAGCAGCGCATAGCTGTCCTCGTACCAGTCGCTGCCGGGATAGTTGTAACCGAGGATCGCCGCCGCCGTCTGTGCTTCGGTCTGGATGCCGAGCGCGAGATAGGCTTCGGTCAGGCGCTCCAACGCCTCCGGCGTGTGGGTCGTCGTCTGATACTTCTCGACGACGACGCGGAAACGGTTGATCGCCGCGATGTAGTCGTGCCGCTTGAGATAGTAGCGCCCGATCTCCATTTCCTTGCCGGCCAGATGGTCTTGCGCCAGTTCGACTTTCAGCCGCGCATCGCGCGCATATTCGCTGGCCGGGAAACGGCGCAGCAGTTCGGTGAAAGCCGCCACCGCATTCTCGGTCATCTTCTGGTCGCGGCCGACGTCGGAAATCTGTTCATAGTAGCTGAGGCCGATCAAATAATAGGCGTAGGGAACGTCGCGGTTGCCGGGATGCAGCGCGATGAAGCGCTGCGCGTTGAGGATGGCCTCGTCGTACTGATTGACCTGGTAGTTGGCATAGGCGCTCATCAGCATCGAGCGGCGCGCCCACTCCGAATAGGGATGCTGGCGCTCGACCTCGTCGAACTCCTTGGCCGCCGGGTGGTACCGGCCGTTCTCCATCAGATCCATCGCCTTGTTGTAGATCTGCTCGACCGCGCGTTCTTCATAGGGAACCTCGTCGCTGGCGCAGCCGCCAAGTACGGCGATGGCGAAGGCGGCGGCAACGGCAAGCGCGCGGCGGGAGGAAAGCGGGCGGGCAGAAATCATGCGGGCAACGTCCATTTCGTTCGGCATTCCGGAAGGCTGCGCCGCAAGGCGCGATTCGACCGGCGTGGGGCAAAATCCCTGCCTGTTTCTATCTCAAGAAGCGTTGAGTGACCATAGCGGGCAGGCGCCCGATCCGGCAAGCCGCGGCGCGCGAAAGGGCCCGAATCCGGGGCCCTTCAGGCTTGTCTGTCGAGGTGTGTCCGGAAAGCCCGGCGCTCAATCGGCCGTAAGGGCCGAAAGACCGCGTTCCGCCGCATACATCGAGGCCGAAGTCTCGACGAAATCGGTCACTTCCCACGCCGTTTCGTCGGCCATCAGCGCCCGCAACACACGATTGTTCATCGCATGACCCGAACGCGCGCCTTCATAACGGCCGAGCAGCGGCAGTCCCGAAAGGGAAAGGTCGCCCACGGCGTCCAGCACCTTGTGGCGCACGAACTCGTCTTCGTAGCGCAGACCCTCTTCATTGAGGATGTTTTCGCCGTCAATGACGATGGCGTTGTCGAGCGACGCGCCCTGGCCGAGCCCGGCGGCCTTGAGCGCCTCCTGATCCTTCAGGAAGCCGAAGGTGCGGGCGTGCAGGATATCGTCGGCAAAGCAGGGATCGTACAGATCCGCCTCGATCGCCTGACGGCCGATCACCGGATTGTCGAAATCGATTTCGAAGGCGAGGCGGAAACCGTCGCCCGGCAGAAGCGCGGCGCGCTTTGCACCGTCTTCGATAATCACCGGCTTCAGGATGCGAATGGCGCGGCGCGGCGCATCGAGCGCCATCAAGCCGGCGACTTCGATCCGCTCGATGAAAACCTCGGCGCTGCCGTCGAGAACCGGCACTTCCGCGCCATCGATCTCGATCAGCGCGTTGTCGATGCGCAGACCCGAAAGCGCCGCCATCAGATGTTCGATCGTGCCGACCCGCGCACCGGCGGCGTTGCCGATGACGGTCGACATCGTGGTGTCGACGACATGGTCGTGACGCGCCCGGATGTCGGTCGCGTCGCGGCCGCCTTCGAGATCGATGCGGCGGAAAACGACGCCGTGATCGGCGTCCGCCGGACGCAGCGTCATGCGAATAGTCTTGCCGCTGTGAAGGCCCGCACCCTCGATAACGACCGGCACCGCCAGCGTCATTTGCGGATAAGCCAAGGCAGCCGCACGGCGCTGGCGCCGTACGGTTTCCAGCATGATTGTCTCGAATTCGGATTTACGCACTTGAAACACTTGTGAAGTCCTTTTCCCCCGAAGCCTGGCCGCCCCTTCCGGCTGACTTCGAAACGGTTCTAGCAGTGCGCCAAATTCGTCTCAAATAACAGATTTTTACCGAATGTTACGCGGTCCGGGATGCGTTAACCGATTGACCGGAAAAGGAAAGCCCGCCCGCAGGCACGAAGGCCGAAACGGGCGGGCTAACCAAGCAAGGCGCGTCCCGGCAGGCCGGGACGGCCCTCGTCAGTTGGCCTGACGGCGCAGGAAGGTCGGAATCTCGAGCTGTTCTTCCTCATAGGAAGGCTGCACGAGACGGCTCTCGGTGGCCGGCGACAGGCTCTCCTGCGGCCGCGCATTCTCGGCCGGGGCCGGACGCGGTTCCGGCTTGCGCTGGGCAAGCGCCGGCTCGCGGCGCTGCTGCACCGGCGCCTCGGGCGCCTCCACCTTGCGGCGCGCACCCGTCAGGCGTTCGAAGAAGCCCGGACCCTTTTTCGGGGCGCGGGACTGCTGCACGGGAGCCGGCTTCTGCCCAAGGAAGGCCGGCAGGTCGCTCCGGCCCGTCTGCGCCCGGTCGAGATCGCCCGGGATGAACGGGCGTCCCTGGGGCTCGGCGCGCACCGCCGCGGCCGGGACGACCGGCGCGTCCATTTCGGCCCGCGCCGCCGGCTGCTGCCGGGGTTCGGGCTTGTGGATGATGACCTCGGCTTCATAGTCGGAGGGATCGTAGTCCCCGGTCGAAGCCGTCGCCGGCTCGATGCCGAGATCGGCCTGAACGGCAGGCGTCATCCGCTCCTCGATCTGCTCGACCTGCGTCTGGACCGGATTGGCAATCCGCGCCGCCTGTGCCGAAGGCTGGGCGGCGGGCGCCGCCGGGCGGGTCTTCGAGACGACGCGGATCTGCGGCGTCTGCTGCTCCGGCCGGGTCATCGTGACCTCCTCGGCCTCGATCCCCGTCGCAACCACCGAAACGCGCATGCGCCCGTCGAGCGAGGTATCGAAGGTCGAACCGACAATGATGTTGGCGTCGGGATCGACTTCCGAGCGGATACGGTTGGCCGCCTCGTCGACTTCGTACAGCGTCAGGTCCATGCCGCCGGTGATGTTGATGAGCACACCCTTGGCGCCCTTCATCGACACTTCGTCGAGCAGCGGGTTGGAGATCGCGGCCTCGGCGGCCTCGATCGCCCGG
>JAHBYM010000186.1 GCA_019635975.1 Parvibaculum sp.
TAGGTGTTCTCGCCGTCGGTCATGTAGACCATCACCTTGTCGAGTTCATTCGGGCTCGGCGCGGCGGCGTTCGACAGCAAGGCGCCGTTTGTCAGCAACTGCCAGCCCCAGACGAAACCGATCGTCGTGTTGGTCGCGCCGCCGGCAACCATCGCGTCGATTTCATTGCGCAGCATGTTCCAGTCGGTCGAGAGCGGCACCATGGGACGCAGACTGCATTGTGCGTTGTAAATGTCGTTATGGTTGGCCGGGAACTTGGTCGCATCGTTGCTGGTCGGCGGGGAGATCGACACGTCATAGTTCTGGTCGCGGTCGACGACGCAGCCTTTCCAGCTGCTCTTTGAAACGCTGCGTGTATCCTGCGTACAGGTCGTCGTCGATCCGCCTCCTTTGCCCTTGCCCTTGCCTCCGCCGGAAGTCGTGCATGTCTCGGTCGGCAGATCCCAGGTCCATTTGAGCCAGGATTGATTGACGTTGGCCGTCCCCACATTGACATCGGTCGTGAAGGGCACGATGCCGATGCGGACGTCGCCCGGCGAGACACCCGCCGTCGACACCGTGGTAATGAGGTCCTTGGCCGCGGCCTTGAGCACTGTCATCCGGCCGCCGGTGTTCATCGATCCGGTGTTGTCGAGGACCAGCACGACTTCGAGCTTCTTGCCGTGACGCATCACCTGCGATGTGGCTCCGATCTTGAGGCTTTTGATGCCGACGATACCCATGATCGTTGTCGGCAGGTCCGCCTTCACCGACAGGTCGACCGTCGTTTGCGTGTCGGAAACCGTGATCGTGCCGGGTACACCGAGTTTGCTTGCCGGATAGTTGGCGTCGAAATAGGCCTGCGCCAGCGTTTGTATCTCCGCCGACGAGAGGCCGCTTGCCGTTCCGACCGCGAGGGCTGCTGCATCGAGCGCCGCTGCGAGGCGCGTCTCGACGATATAGGCGCGCGAAACGTCGACAGCCGCACCGGCAGCGGCGGCAATCGGGATCAGCGCGATGGCGAAGATCGTCGCGAAGTTGCCGCTCCGGTCCGCGGTCCAGCGCCGAAGAAAGCGGCGCGGCGCGGCGAACACGGCAGCGAAACGATGAGCGGTCCGATCCATATGACCCACCTGAACGACATGCTGGAAAAGCGACTCGGAGCCTCCGCTTTTCGCTTTCTGCGTTTGTAATCTCTGCGTTGTTAAGGAGGCATGAAGCGACATGGTTAACCGGTCGTCGCTTACGCTTTGGTAACCGCGCGGCGCTATCAACAATACAAAGCGGGACGCGTATGCCTGTGTGAGGATCGCAGATGACCGAGACGACCGAAGCAAAGCGCAGCCGACGGCGCAGGTGGCGCCGCATCGGCCGCGACCGAAGCGGCAGTGTGGCGGTTGAGTTCAGCTTGCTGGCGGTGCCGTTCTTTGCACTGCTGTTCGCGACAATCGAGACCTGCGTCGTCTATTTCGCGACGTCGAATCTCGACAGCGTCGTCGCCAATGCCGGACGTCTGGTGCGCACCGGCCAGGTGCAGGTCAACGGCTTTTCGGCCAGCGACTTCAAGAACCTGATCTGCGACCAGGTGACGCTGATCAACGACTGCGACGGGGGGCTCTTCGTCGATGTGAGGAATTTCAGCTCGTTCGGCGGCGTCAGCTTCCTGCCGCTGATCGACGAGAACGGAAACCCCTCGGCCGACGTCCAGTTTCAGCCCGGCGGCGCCGGCGACATCGTGGTCGTCCGCGTCTATTATTCATGGGGTGTGCTCAGCCCTGGCAGCATCGGCCTTTCCAATCTCGAGGGTGGCGGCCGGTTGATCGCGGCGAGCGTTGCCTTCCGCAACGAACCATTTGGCGACATGTTGCCGACGGGCAGTTGAGGGGCAGAGGCGATGACCGACCGAAGCGCATCGACGACAAAAAAGATGCAAGGGCGTGGTTGCATTCAGCTGCTCTGCCGCTATGCCAGCGACTATCGCGGTCTTGCCGCTGTCGAGTTCGCGCTGATCCTGCCCCTGATGCTGGCCTTCTATCTCGGCGGCATCGAGATGACCAACATGCTGGTCGCCAATCGGCGCGTGACGGCCGTTGCCTATACGGCTGCCGACCTGACGGCGCAGTCGGCGTCACTCAACGATAGCGACATCGCCGACATCTTTGCCGCCAGCACGACAATCCTGCAGCCGTTCGACACCGCGGCGCTGACGGTTCGCATTACAAGCGTTGTGACCAACGCTTCGAATGTCGCGCGGGTCGCGTGGAGCGACGGCTTCCAGATCGCACCGCGCGCTGTGAATTCGTCCGTCACGCTGCCGGCCGGTCTCACCACGCCGGGGTCGAGCGTTGTTTTCGTGGAAACCACTTACGGCTACGCCTCGCCTATCGGCGAGATGATCGCCGGCACGGTCAACTTCTCCGAAACCGCCTATCTGAAGCCGCGCCGCGCCGTTCAGATCACGCGGTCGAACTGAACGCATCATCCCGCCACGCTATCGACAATCTGTCGTTAACCATATTTCGAGACCGGCTGTAGCAAATCTGCCGCAACCGCGAATGTGCGCTGCGGCAGAAGATGTCCGGCCGGCGGCCCGCGCCGCGCGGCTTGGTGCGCGCGCAATGCGTCGAAGACCTCATCGGATCGCACACCGAAATCTATAAATTATTGATTTTAAACAACAATTCGGCTGGCGGAGGGAGAGGGATTCGAACCCTCGATACGGTTTCCCGCATACACGCTTTCCAAGCGTGCGCCTTCAGCCACTCGGCCACCCCTCCTGCATCGCCTGAAAATCCGGCGGCAGCGGGCGGCACTATACGCAACAAAGGCCCTGAATCAACCGGCATACGCCTATTAGACCCTTGATCTGCCAAAGGTCTTTTCATCGCTGTGCTTGTTTGGCACACTCGATCCGGTTAGCGTTCTCGACGCTGGTTTTAACCGCTGAGTTTGGGCTGGGGGGCTCGTACCATGGTTGTGTTTCGACTGATCGGACTTCTTTTCATCATCGCCGCCTTGATGGCGTTGGGGTCGGACGCCCTGCTGTCGCTTGAAGAAGGCGCAATCAAGATGCGCTCGTTCAGCGAATTCTGGATTCTGGTCAACCAGGGAAGCCATGACTGGTTTGCCGGCTGGGTCGATTCCGGTGCACCCGAAGGCCTCGTCGATCCGCTCAAGACCGCGCTGAGCTATCCGTCATGGGCCGTTCTCGGCGTCATCGGCGTTGTGCTTGCCGGCCTCATCGCGCTGCTGCGCCGCGCGGACTGACCTCTTTTCATCCGGCCCAGCGAAAACAGCCGTCCGGACATACCATCCGGGCGGCTTTTCGCTGTTTTGCTGAAGCGCGGGACAGCGTCGAATCCGGCTGTCAGTTCGCGTCCATCTTCAGGGCGGAAATGAAAGCGTCCTGAGGGATTTCGACGCGGCCGAACTGGCGCATCTTCTTCTTGCCCTCTTTCTGCTTGTCGAGAAGCTTGCGCTTGCGGCTGATGTCACCGCCATAGCACTTCGCCGTCACGTCCTTGCGCATCGCCGCGATCGTCTCGCGCGCGATGATGCGTCCGCCGATCGCCGCCTGGATCGGGATCTTGAAGAGGTGCTTGGGGATCAGATCCTTCAGCTTTTCGCACATCATGCGGCCGCGCTGTTCGGCGCGCGAGCGGTGCACGATGGTCGCCAGCGCGTCCACCGGCTCGTCGTTGACGAGGATCGACATCTTGACCAGCTCGCCGGGCTCGTAGCCTTCGATCTGGTAGTCGAAGCTCGCATAGCCGCGGCTGACCGACTTCAACCGGTCGTAGAAATCGAGCACGACCTCGTTCAGCGGCAGGCGATAGACCAACATGGCGCGCGAGCCCGCATAGGTGAGGTCGATCTGGTGCCCGCGCCGGTCTTCGCATAGTTTCAGCACGGCGCCCAGATACTCGTCGGGCACCAGGATCGTCGCGCGGATCCACGGCTCCTCGATATGATCGATCTTCATCACATCCGGCATGTCGGCCGGATTGTGCATCTCGACAATTTTCCCGTCGGTCATGTGCAACTGATAAATAACCGACGGCGCCGTCGTGATCAGGTCGATGTTGAATTCGCGCTCCAGCCGCTCGCGAATGATTTCGAGATGAAGGAGGCCCAGAAAGCCACAGCGAAAGCCGAAGCCGAGCGCCGCGCTCGTTTCCATCTCATATTCGAAGCTCGCATCGTTGAGGCGCAGCTTTCCCATCGCCTCGCGGAGATCCTCGAACTCGGCCGCATCGACAGGAAAGAGTCCGCAGAACACGACTGGCTGCGCCGGCTTGAAACCCGGCAGCGCATTTGCGCAAGGGCGCTTTTCATCCGTCACTGTGTCGCCGACACGCGTGTCGGCGACTTCCTTGATGGATGCGGTGAAGAAACCGATCTCGCCGGGCGTCAGGCTGGCGACACTTTCCTTTTTCGGGCGGAATATGCCGACCTGATCGATCGCATAGGCACCTCCCGTGCCCATCATGCGGATGCGCTGACCCTTTTTCATTTCGCCGTCGATGAT
>JAHBYM010000187.1 GCA_019635975.1 Parvibaculum sp.
TGCTTCCTTCAGGTTCTTGTTCTTCCGTCTTCTTCACCCTCCCCTTGGGGGAGGGTCAAACCGCGGCAAGCGGTTTGGGGCGGGGTAGGGAGGTGGCCCAATTCAGTGGGCGTTGTTTTTTGTCGAGGCAGCGCCCCCGCCCCAAAATTTGCTTCGCTTCGCTCTCAAATTTTGACCCTCCCCCCCAGGGGAGGGTGGGAAGGAGGAGCGCGTCGTTGTTGCTTCGCTACATCCCCAGTTTCGGTATCTCGATTTTCGGGCAGCGGTTCATCACGACTTTCAGGCCGGCGGCGCGGGCGCGGGTGGCGGCTTCTTCGTTGACGACACCGAGTTGCATCCAGATGTATTTCGCGCCGACGGCGACGGCTTCATCGGCGACGGGGCCGGCGGCTTCCGAATTTCTGAATACATCGACCATGTCGATTTTCTCGGGAATGTCGGCGAGCGTTGCGTAGACCTTTTCGCCATTGAGGGTATCGCCCGCGAGGCCCGGGTTGACCGGGATGACGCGGTAGCCTTTCGATTGCAGGAACTGCATCACGCCCCAGGAGTCCCGACGCGGATTGGAACTGGCGCCGACAAGCGCAATTGTCTTCGTCTCGCGCAGGATGAGTTCGATGTCGCCGGGCTCCACTTCATTTGCGGTCGGCATCAGCGGTCTTCCCATTTCGGGTCGCGCTTTTCGATGAAGGCGCCGATGCCTTCCTCGGCGTCGCGGGCCAGCATGTTTTTGACCATTACTTCGCTGGCATAGTCGTAGGCTTCGGCGAGCGGCTTTTCGAGCTGCTCGTAGAAGGCGCGCTTGCCGATCGAAACTGTGTGCGTCGATTTCGAGGCGATGAGGCGCGCCAGCTCCGCCACGGCGGCGTCAAGTTCTTCGGCCGGCACGGCGCGGTTGACGAGGCCGATTTCGACGGCGCGGGCGGCCGAAATCATTTCGCCGGTCAGCAGCATTTCCATCGCCTGCTTGCGGGCGACGTTGCGCGACAGGGCGACCATCGGCGTCGAACAGAAGAGGCCGATATTGACGCCGGGCGTCGCAAACTTCGCTTCGGTCGCGGCGATGGCGAGATCGCAGCTGGCGACGAGCTGGCAACCGGCGGCGGTGGCGATGCCGTGGATGCGGGCGATGACCGGCTTCGGGCAATGAACGATCGCCTGCATCAGCGCGCTGCATTGGCGCATCGTCGCCTCGTAGAAGGCGCGGCCGCGATCGGCTTCGGTGCGGGCGGCGGTCAGTTCCTTCAGATCGTGGCCGGCACAGAAGCCGGGACCGGCGCCGGTCAGCACGACGACGCGCACCGCGCGATCCTCGGCGATGCGCGCGAATTCGGCCTGCATCGCGTCCATCAGGTCGCGCGACAGGGCGTTGCGCTGCGCCGGGCGGTTCATGGTCAGGCGGGCGATGCCGGCTTCGTCGGCGCGGATCAGCAGGGGCTCGGCGGCGGGTTTCGCGGCGGGCTGGCTCATTGTGGCGTCTCCCGGTTTTGCTTTTGGGGAGCATAGCGGGGTGGGGCGCCGGAGTCAGGGGCGCTTCATCCGGTAAAGCACATGCCGCCTCAGCTTGTGGCCTTCGGGCAAGTTCGGGTGGTCGAAATCGTCCTTCGGGTCGTGGGTCATGCCGAGGCGCTGCATGACGGCTTGCGAGCGCAGATTGCCGGTGACGGTGAAGGAGACGATTTGGGGGAGACCGGCATCGAAGCCATGCGCCAGCGCGGCGCGGGCGGCCTCCGACGCATAGCCCTTGCCCCAATGGGCGGGCGCGAGGCGCCAGCCGATTTCCACTGCGGGCGTGAAATGCGCCTCGAAGGTGACGGGGCGGATGCCGGCGAAGCCGATGAAGGGGGCGACGCCGGGCACTTCGAGCGCCCAGAAGCCATAACCCATGATCTCGATGTCGGATTTCAGTATCTGCGCGACATTGTCGCTTTCGGCGCGGCTGAGCGTGCCCGGAAAATGCTCCATCACTTTCGGGTCGGCCGACATGGCGGCGAAGGGGGCGAAGTCGGCGTCCGTCCAGGGGCGCAGGATCAGGCGGTCGGTTTTCAGCGTGACGGGGTGCATGGCTTTTCCTTCGAAGCGGGGGCGGAGTTTAACCGCGCCGCCGCTTCGGGTAAAAGCGGCGGGCAACAAGGGGAGGGGCGGGTGGCCGATCTGAAGCCGGTGATGAGCGTCGAGGCGCTGGAAGAGTTCATGGCGCGCGAGTTTCCGCAGATGCGGGAAGGGGGCGCGCTGACGCGGATCGAGGCGGTGGGGCCGGGTTTTGCGCGGCTCAGGCTTGCCTTTGCCGAACGCAATCTCCGGCCCGGCGGCACCGTGTCCGGGCCGGCCATGATGGCGCTCGCCGATTATGCGATGTATGCGGCGGTGCTGGCGCATATCGGGCCGGTGGCGCTGGCTGTGACCACCAACCTCACGATCAATTTTCTGCGGAAGCCGAAGCCGGCCGAGATTATCGGCGAGGCGCGGCTCTTGAAGCTCGGGCGGGTGCTGGCGGTGGGCGAGATTGCGATGTGGCAGGAGGGGGCGGCGGACGACCCTGTGGCCCATGCGGTTTCGACGTATTCCATTCCGCCGAAGTGAAGCCGCGCCCCCGCCCCAAACCGCTTTCAGCGGTTTGACCCTCCCCAAGGGGAGGGTGGGAATTGTGGAATGGGGTATTATAATACCCCATCGGCAAAAGACTGTTATTTCAGCGTTTTTCGGGCCTCGCCCGCGGCGGATGTTGTTGACAGGCCTCCGGGGATCGCCTAGAAGCAGCGCCGAACAGGGGCCGCGATTGCGGCCCTTCCAGATTTTTCAGGATGTTTCGCAATGAAGACCTATTCCGCGAAAGCCTCGGAGATCGAGAAGAAGTGGATCGTGATCGATGCCGAAGGCATCGTGCTCGGCCGGCTTGCGTCCTATGTCGCCAATGTGCTGCGCGGCAAGACCAAGGTGACCTACACGCCTCATCTCGACTGCGGCGACAACGTGATCATCGTCAATGCGGCGAAGGTGGCTCTCACCGGCGCCAAATACGACGACAAGCGCTACTACCGCCACACCGGCCATCCCGGCGGCATCAAGGAAACGAGCCCGAAGCGCATCCTCGAAGGGCGCTTCCCGGAGCGCGTGATCGAACTCGCCGTCAAGCGGATGATCCCGCGCGGGCCTTTGGGCCGCAAGCAGATGGGCAATCTGCACATCTATGGCGGCGCCGAACATCCGCATGAGGCGCAGCAGCCGCAGAAGATCGACTTCGCGGCGCGCAACCGCAAGAACGTCAGGATCGCATGACCATGTCCGAAACAACCACGCTTGAAGGCCTGAAAGAAGCGATCGCACCGGCGGCGGAAGCCGCGCCGGCGGAGCCGAAGCTCGACAAGTTCGGCCGCGCCTATGCGACCGGCAAGCGCAAGAACGCCGTTGCCCGCGTCTGGATCAAGCCGGGCTCGGGGCGCATCAGCATCAATGGCCGCGCGCTCGAAGTCTACTTCGCGCGTCCGGTGCTGCGCATGATCCTCAACCAGCCGCTGGTGACAGCCGCGCGCGAGAAGCAGTACGACATCACCTGCACGGTGGTGGGCGGCGGCTTGTCGGGCCAGGCGGGTGCCATCCGTCACGGCATTTCGCGGGCGCTGACTTTCTTCGAACCGGGCCTGCGTCCGGCGCTGAAGAAGGAAGGCTTCCTCACGCGTGACAGCCGCGTGGTCGAGCGCAAGAAATACGGCAAGGCGAAGGCCCGCCGCAGCTTCCAGTTCTCGAAGCGCTGATCCCCTCAGGGGTTCACGGAAAGGCGCTTCGTGGAAACGAGGCGCCTTTTTTGTTTGCAAGCTTCCCCCCACCCGATCCGCTGACGCGGATCGACCTCCCCGCGAGGGGGAGGTGGGAAAGAAAGAGCAGAGAAATGACCACGAAAGTTTTTATCGACGGCGAAGTGGGGACGACGGGCCTGCAGATCCGGGCGCGGCTTGAGGGCCGCGACGATCTGGAACTGATTTCGCTCGGCGAGGACAAGCGCAAGGATGCGGGCGCGCGGAAGGATGCGCTCAACGCCGCCGACATCGTGGTGCTGTGCCTGCCGGACGATGCGGCGCGCGAGGCGGTGTCGCTGATCGAGAGCCGGACCACGCGCGTCATCGATGCCTCGACGGCGCATCGTGTGGCCGAGGGCTGGGTTTACGGCTTTCCCGAAATGACGGCGGCGCAGCGGCAGCTCGTGTCGGGCGCGGCGCGCGTCACCAATCCCGGCTGCTATCCGACCGGCGCCATCGCGCTGACGCGACCGCTTGTAGAGGCGGGGCTGCTGCCGGCCTCATGGCCGCTCACCGTCAATGCGGTGTCGGGCTATTCAGGCGGCGGCAAGCAGATGATCGCCGAGTTCGAGGACGAGGCGTCTCCGGGCTATACGCTCGAAGCCTTCCGCGCCTATGCGCTCGGCCTCGCGCACAAGCATGTGCCGGAGATGCAGGCGAATATGGG
>JAHBYM010000188.1 GCA_019635975.1 Parvibaculum sp.
GTGCTGGTGGTCGGCGGCGGCAACTCCGCCGTCGAGGAAGCGCTGTTCCTCACAAACTTCGCCACCAAGGTGACGGTGATCCACCGGCGCGACACGTTCCGCGCCGAAAAAGTCATGCAGGAGCGCCTCTTCAACAACCCGAAGATCGAAGTGATCTGGGATTCGGCCATCGAAGAAATCCTCGGTACCGAAAATCCGCCCGGCGTGACCGGCGCGCGTATCAAGAACGTCAAGACCGGCGAGACGCGCGAGCTGAAAGCCGACGGCGTTTTCATGGCGATCGGCCACGCACCGGCGACCGAACTCTTCAAGGACCAGTTGAAGACCAAGACCGGCGGCTATCTCGTCACCGCGCCGGATTCGACCGCGACCAGCATTCCCGGCGTCTTCGCCGCCGGCGACGTCACCGACGACATCTACCGGCAAGCCGTCACGGCGGCCGGTATGGGTTGCATGGCGGCGCTTGAAAGCGAACGCTGGCTGGCCGGTCAGGAAGCCGAGAAGGCGGGCAAGGGCCCCGGCCCGATCGAGCGGGCGCGTCAGGCCGAAACCGCCTGAGTTATTTCAATCCGAGAAGTGCCGGCAAGGCGCTCATGTCCGAGATGACATGGGCGCCTTCGCTTTTGAGGCCCTCCGCATCGGTGTGCGGATCGCCAGCATAGCCGACGACCGGCATGCCCGCAGCAACCGCCGCCTGCACGCCGGGCACGCTGTCCTCGACAACGAGGCAGGTTTCGGGCGTATGGCCCATCCGCGCAGCCGCATGCAGGAAGAGGTCGGGCGCCGGCTTGCCATGTGCCACTTCCTCGGCGCTGAACAGCACATCCTCGACCAGCGGCAACAGCTTCGTCGCACCGAGCGTGAAGCGCATCTTTTCGAACTTGCCCGACGAGGCGACACAAAAGGGGATCGCGCGTGACTTCAACGTGCGCAGCACGGCCTCGACGCCCGGCACGGCATCGATACCGGCGGCGAATGCCTTGAAGGTTTCGGCGCGAATATATTCAGGCCAATCCTCGCGTAGAGGTCGCCCTATCGCTTCCTCCACATGCCGCATCACCGCTTCCATCGTGCGGCCAACAAAGAACCGGCGCGTTTCTTCGTAGGATGCATGAAACCCGTCCTCCGCCAGCACGCGCACCAGCAGACGGTTGGCGACCGGCTCGGTGTCCACGAGCACGCCGTCGCAATCGAAAATCACAAGAGAGGGAGAAAAGGAAAGCGCCATGTCGCGAAATTATCCGCGATCATGGCGCTTCCCGCATCAATTTCTGTGACGAAGCGTTACAGCTTCGTTATTCGGCGAGGCTGCGCAGCATCCAGGCGGTCTTTTCGCTCACCTGCATCCGCTGCACCATCAGGTCGGCGGTCACTTCGTCGTCGGCGTCGCTCGCCACCTTGAAGAGGTCGCGCGCGGTCTTGACCACCTGTTCATGACCCTTGACCAGATTCTTGACCATCTGATCCGCGCCCGGCACGCCATTGTCTTCCTGGAGCGTGCTGAGCTTGCCGAACTCGGCATAGGTGCCCGGCGCAAATTCGCCCAGCGCCCGTATGCGCTCCGCGATCTCGTCGGTCGCCGCCCAGAGCTCGCGATACTGCTCCTCGAACATCAGATGCAGCGTGCGGAACTGCGGCCCCGTCACATTCCAGTGGTAATTGTGGGTCTTGAGATAGAGCGTGTAGGTATCGGCCAGCACGCGCGAGAGCCCCTCGGCAATCTCGTTCCGGTCCTTCGCCGCGATGCCTGTGTCAACTTTCACGATAGGCCTCCTTTCATTGGGTGCCCTCACTATATAGTTCAGAAACAACGTTCTGCAAGTTACTTTATATAAATTCTAACCTGTGGGCTGTGCCATTCAGGCTGACACATCCATTAACCCTGCCCTAGACTGATTTTGTGCCGCAGCGTTAGGGAGACCCCGATGGAAACGACATTCCGCTTTCTCGACACCAAACCGATCGAACTGAACCGCCGCCAACTCGTGAAGGGTCTGGCCGCCGGCTATGTCGTCGCGCTGACCGGCTGCGTCGAGAACAAGGCGCTTGGGCGCCAGCAATTGCTGATGGTGTCGGAAGCGCAGATGACGCAGCTTTCGGCCTCCGCCTGGACGCAGATCAATCAGCAGAAAAAAGTCTCGACCAACAAGACGCTCAACACGCGGCTGCAAACCGTCGGCCGCAAGATCGTCACCGCCGCCAACCTGCAGAACCAGCCATGGGAGTTCACGGTCTTTCAGGGCAAGGAAGCGAACGCCTTCGTGCTGCCGGGCGGCAAGGTCGGTTTCTACGAAGGCATTTTCGAACGCATGGAAAACGACGACCAGCTCGCGACCGTGATGGGCCATGAAACCGCGCATGTGACGGCGCGCCATTCGGCCGAACGCTACAGCCAGCACATGGCGGCCGGCATCGGCATGCAGGCGGCGCAGGTCGGCCTGCAAAGCGCCAATGTGAGCAACCCCGCCGGCATCGCGGCCATTCTCGGCGCCGGCCTGCAATTCGGTGTGCTCCTGCCCTACTCCCGTACGCACGAACTCGAGGCCGACAGGCTCGGCGTCAACTATATGCAGAAGGCCGGATACGACCCGCGCCAGTCGCTGCGTTTCTGGCAGAACATGACGCGCCAGCGCACCGGCCAGGCCCCGCCCCCGGAATTGATGTCAACTCATCCCTCCGACGCGACGCGCATCAACGCGCTGCAGACGGAACTTCGGAGGATGGGCTATCAGGTGTGACGAAAAAGGCCCCGCGCAATACGCGGGGCCTTCGATTTCGGTGGTGGCGAGTTTCTAGCGCAGATTGCCGCAGAAGCGCTGGATGCGTTCGCAGGCCTTGACGAGGTTCTCGGTCGAGGTCGCGTAGGAGATGCGGAAGAAGGGCGCGAGGCCGAAGGCTTCGCCATGCACGACGGCGACACCTTCCTCTTCCAGCAACGCTTCGACGAAATCCTTGTCGGTCTCGATCAACTTGCCGGCCGGCGTCGTCTTGCCAAGACACCCCTCGCAAGAAGGGTAGACATAGAAGGCACCTTCGGGCGTCGGGCATTTGATGCCCTTCGCCTGATTGAGCATTGAGACGACAAGGTCGCGCCGTTCCTTGAAGCTCTGCGCACGCTCGGCAATGAAGTCCTGCGGCCCGTTGAGCGCCTCGACGGCCGCCCACTGGCTGATCGATGTCGGGTTCGACGTCGACTGGCTCTGGATCGTCGTCATCGCCTTGATGAGTTCGATCGGACCGGCGCAATAGCCGATACGCCAGCCGGTCATCGAATAGGCCTTCGAGACGCCGTTCATCGTCAGTGTACGGTCGTAAAGCTTCGGCTCGACCTGAGCCGGCGTCGCAAACTTGAAGCCGTCATAGGTCAGATGCTCGTACATGTCGTCGGTCAGCACCCAGACATGGGGATACTTCACCAGCACATCGGTCAGCTTCTTCAATTCGTCCCATGTGTAGGCGGCGCCCGTCGGGTTCGATGGCGAGTTGAAGATCAGCCATTTGGTCTTCGGCGTGATCGCCTTTTCGAGCGCCTCTGGCTGCAGCTTGAAGCCGGTGGCCATTCCCGCCTCGGCGAACACGGGCGTACCGCCCGCCAGCAGCACGATGTCGGGATAGGAAACCCAATAGGGCGCCGGAATGATGACCTCGTCGCCGGGGTTC
Source organism: Parvibaculum sp. (assembly GCA_019635975.1). Lineage (GTDB taxonomy): Bacteria > Pseudomonadota > Alphaproteobacteria > Parvibaculales > Parvibaculaceae > Parvibaculum. Next base: position 3,661 of record JAHBYM010000188.1, read on the forward strand.
AGCGTCGCCATCATCGCATTGTAGATGATCGGCTTGCCGCCGGGCGCGACAAAGCATTGAGCGGGCTTGTAATCGAGCCCGTTCTCGCGCTTGAACTTGGCCGCGATGGCCGCCTTCAATTCGGGGATGCCGTCGACGGCGGTGTATTTCGTCTCGCCACGCCGGATCGCCGCGATCGCCGCTTCCTTGATGTTGTCGGGCGTGTCGAAATCGGGCTCACCCGCGCCGAGGCCGATAACGTCGACGCCGGCGGCTTTCAGGTCGCGCGCTTTCTGGGTCGCGGCAATGGTTGCCGACGGCTTGATGCGCGAAAGCGAGTCTGAAAGGAAGCCCATGACACGGTCTCCATAGGGGCGGTTGGTCCGAAAAGCGGCTGCAACCTATGCCGCTCCGGGAGCCCGCGCAACCGACTTCCTAGGCCCGCAGCCAATAAAGCGCCAGCGCGACGAGGAGCAGCGCCGAGCCCGCGATATCGGCCGTCGCAACCTTCGAAATCCACGGGCTTGCCCCCTCCTGCAGCCGGGCGAAAACCACAAAGGAGAGCATGCTGGAAAAGCCGAGAACAAAAGCGGCCGGCTGCAACTCGCGGCGAAACGCCGCCACGATCAGAAAGAGCCCGATCAGCCCGAGCATGACCGCGCGGTGCTGCATCAGGGTCAGCAGATTGGCGTCGGTGAAGGTGAGGCCGTAAAGCCCGCGAAGCTGCTTCGCCCCCAGCATGCCGATGGCCGGATAAGCGTTCAGCAGCCCGACGGCCACGAAGATGACGGCGATGACGAC
>JAHBYM010000189.1 GCA_019635975.1 Parvibaculum sp.
TAGACATAGAAGGGTGCGTGGATGAAATGCGAAACGTAGCACCAGTAGGTCTCGTAGCCCTCGCCGAGCCGGATCGCCGGCCCGAGGCTCTCACCCTGCACGTCGAGCCAGATGCGGCCGATATCATCCGCCGTCAGCTCGCCCTCGCGCCGTGCCGTGTGCACCCGCCGCTCGAATGTGTAAAACGCCGTCTGCCGCACGACGGTGTTGAGCATGTCCTCAACCTTGGAGGCGAGCATCGCCTTGCGCCGTGCCGCATCCGGCGCCGACGCCAGTAGCTTGCGGAATGTCAGCATCTCGCCAAAGACGCTCGCGGTTTCGGCAAGCGTCAGCGGCGTGTCGGCCATCAGCGCGCCCTGCTTGGCTGCCAGAACCTGGTGGACACCGTGACCGAGTTCATGCGCCAGCGTCATCACGTCGCGCGTCTTGCCCTGATAGTTGAGCAGCACATAGGGATGCGCGCTCGGCACCGTCGGATGCGAGAAAGCGCCGCTCGCCTTGCCGGGGCGCATCGGCGCGTCGATCCAGCCCTGATCGAAAAAACGCTTCGCAATCGACGCCATTTGCGGCGTGAAATCGCGATAGGCCTCAAGCACCGTGTCGCGCGCCTGTGTCCACGGAATTGTCGCGTCGTCGGCCTGCGGCAGCGGCGCGTTGCGGTCCCAGTATTCGAGTTTTTCGAGACCGAGCCACTTTGCCTTCATCGCGTAGTAGCGATGAGAAAGTGCGGGGTAGGAACGTTGCACGGCCCCGGCCAGCGCCGCAACGACTTCGGGCTCGACGCGATTGGCGATGTGGCGCGACTGCGCGATGTCGGTGAAGCCGCGCAGCCGATCCTCGATCTCCTTGTCCTTGGCAAGTGTGTTGGTGACGAGCGCAAAGAGCGGGATATTCGCCTTGAAGGTGCTGGCAAGCGCCTGCGCCGCCGACGCGCGCTTCGTCCGATCCTTGTCGGAAAGGAGATGCAGCGCGCCCTCAAGCGTCAGCGCCTCGCCGTCAACATCGAAGGCAAGCCGCGCCATCGTTTCGTCGAACAGCCTGTTCCACGCCGCATGGCCGGTCACGCTCTTCTCGTGAAGCAGCGTTTCAAGCTCGTCGGAAAGTTGAAACGGTCGCATCGCCCTGAGATCGCGCAGCCACGGCCCGTAATGCGCAAGCGCGGGCGTCTCCAGCGCCTGCTCCAGCACCGCATCTTCCAGCCTGTTGAGTTCAAGCGCGAAGAAGAGCAATCCGGTCGAGATCGTCGTCACGCGCTCCTGCATGTCGCCATAAAACTTTGCATGAACCGGACTGGTGTTGTCTTGCGCGTAGAGAAGCCCGGCAAATGACATCAGGCGGCCGAGGCGGTCTTCGATCGCTTCATAGGCGCGGACGGCATCTGCGAGCTGCGGCCCGCCATCCTGCGCCGCGACAATTGCCGCGATCCGGCCCCGATAGCGCGCGTTGAACGCCTCGGCCTCACGCGCCGCCGCCGCCAGGTCGGCTTTCACCTCCGGCGCATCGGGGCCCGCATAGAGATCGGCGAGATTCCAGGTCGGCAAGGCAACGGACATCCGGCGGCGTTCCTTCGGGGGAATGAGGGGCGTTGCCATCTATATTGCGCGGGAAGGCCCGGTGTTCAACGCACGGGACGCCGAATTGTCCGGCGCGCAAAAGAAAAGGGCCCCGGTCTTGCGACCGGGGCCCTGATCTTGTCGATCGTCAGGCTTTAGCAGCCCGCAACAACCGCGCGGCGGTTGAGCGGCTCACGCACGCCGTCGCCCGTCTGCACCGCAAGCTGGGTTTCACCAGCCGAGGTGGCGCTGCAGAGCGACTTGCCCTGCGCCGTCAGCGCATTGGACACCGTGTTGGCACGGCGCTGGCCGAGGGCCTGGTTGTAGGCACTGCTGCCCGACGTATCGGTGTGACCGACAACCGAGAGCGGACCGGATGTCTCGGCGACGATCTGATCGATCACCGACTGCGCTTCCGGCGTCAGGTTGTACTTGTCGAAACCGAAATAGATGGTCCACGGACCCGCAGCCTGCAGCGAGCAAGCGGTCAGGGCTTCGTAGAACGCGGCCTTTTCGGCTTCCACGCGGTCCGGCTGCACCGGGCCGCCGGGGCCACCGAAATAGGAACCGCCAACGCCGAGCTTGTTGTCGCTCGCCTGTTCAACCCAGCCATCGTAGTAACGCTGGGCCTTGGCGCAGGCGCAACCGCGCTCGGTACGGCCGCCATTGTCGAGGGCTGCCATCAGCTTCGCACGAGCGTCCTGCAGTTCAGGCAGATCGCTCGGCAGAACCCCCATCGTGGAGGGGTCGAAAGGAAGAACGGTTTCGCCAGCAGCCGCAGCGCGGCCCTTGGCGACGATCACAGCCGTATCGACCCAGTTGCAGTCGACATAAGCTTCCGAAGTCGCTCTGTCCTGATATTCGCGAGCCAGGCATGCGTTGAAGGAGTCGCCCTGAATGTCTTTGTGCAGGTACGATTCAGCCGTCCACGTGCCGCAACCAGCCAGCACCAGGAAGGAACCCAACGCTATCAGCCGGGATATCATTTTCATCCCAATCTCCGTCGTTATTTCGCTCTGCCCCCCGACAATACGACGGGTGGCCCGGACCCCACCGGTAAGCCCTCATAAGTTTAATTTCATCGCACGGAAGGCCTCAAACCATCAACCCGAATTGGCGGAATCCGGAAACTTCTGGCGCATGCGTCACATGAGAGCAACACTGTTGCCCCGGGGAATCGGCCGGAATCGTCCAACCGCCTTCCAACGGCCCCGAAAGATCATGGTCGGGCGATTATCAGCCGAAGGATTAAGAGCCCCTTTACCAATCCGCCCCAATATGAGGCAAATGGGCGATTTTATTGACGCCTTGCGACCGCACACAATTGAGGCCGACATGACCCAGGCGATCCTGATCGTCGACGACGATCCTGCGCAGCGCAGAATTCTGGAGGAAGTGGTTAACCGGGATGGTTACCGCGCCGTTCCGGTCGATGGCGGGGCGGCGGCGCTGGAATATCTGGACGGGCCGGCCGGCGGCGACATCTCGCTGGTGATTCTGGATCTGGTGATGCCCGGCATCGACGGCATGGAGGTGCTGAAACGCACCCACCCGGCAAAGCCCAATCTTCCCGTAATCGTGCTCACCGCCCATGGCGGCATCGAGACGGTCGTCAACGTGATGCGCGAGGGCGCCGCCGACTTCGTGGTGAAGCCGGTGAGCCCGGAGCGCCTCCATGTGTCGATGCGCAACGCGCTGAAGGTCAACGCGCTGACCAGCGAAATCGGCCGCCTGCAAAAGCGCCAGACCGGCCGCCTGACCTTCGACGACCTGATCGCCCGCAGCGGCGCGATGGACCAGGTGATCCGCCTCGGCAAACGCGCCGCGCAATCCAACATCCCGATCCTGATCGAGGGCGAGTCGGGCGTCGGCAAGGAACTGATCGCCGCCGCCATCCAGGGCGAAGGCGAGCGCGCCGGCAAACCCTTCATCACGGTCAATTGCGGCGCCATCCCCGAAAACCTGGTCGAGAGCATCCTCTTCGGCCACGAAAAGGGCGCCTTCACCGGCGCGTCGGACAAACACGCCGGCAAGTTCCAGGAAGCCTCCGGCGGCACGCTCTTCCTCGACGAGATCGGCGAACTGCCGCTCGACATCCAGGTGAAACTGCTGCGCGCCCTGCAACAGGGCGAGGTCGATCCCGTCGGCTCGAAAAAGCCCGTCAAAGTCGATATCCGTTTGATTTCGGCGACGAACCGCGACCTGCTGCAGATGGTCAAGGACGGCAGCTTCCGCGAAGACCTCTATTACCGCCTCAATGTTTTCCCGATCCATGTGCCGCCGCTGCGCGCGCGCAAGGAGGACGTGCCCGACCTCGTCGCGCATTTCGTCCGCCGCCTCGCGGCCGAAGAGGGAAAGGACGTGGTCGGAATTTCGCAGACCGCGCTCGACATGCTGTGCGCCTATGACTGGCCGGGCAATGTGCGCCAGATCGAAAACACGGTCTTCCGCGCCATCGTTCTGTGCGACGGCGAAACGCTGCAGGTCTCGGACTTCCCGCAGATCGCCAGCATGGTGAAAGGCTTCGAGGAAGCGGCGATGCCCCGCGCCGCAGGCAATGAACGCGCCGCCGAACCGGCCCGCGATTCCGCCCCCGAATCCATTGCGTACACGGACGACCGGCCGATCGAATTCGTCTCCCGCGCCCATGCAAGCCATGCCGCGCAGACCAACACGCTGGCCGACTTCGCGCGCTCGAACTTCTCCGACGGCATCGCCGTGACGGACGAGGCCGGCAATGTGCGGACGCTGGAGGAAATCGAGGCGGAAATGATCCGCCTCGCCATCGAGAAGTACAAGGGCCACATGACCGAAGTCGCCCGCCGGCTCGGCATCGGCCGCTCGACGCTCTATCGCAAGGTGCGCGAT
>JAHBYM010000019.1 GCA_019635975.1 Parvibaculum sp.
ACCTGCCATGTCGGTGGCGCTGGCGGGCGCAATGTCGAGTTCGCCGAAATGCCGCGAGAAGCGGATCAGGTCGTCATCAGAGAGCTTCTGGCCGCGAAACAGCAGCACGATATGGTCGTACCAGGCCTGCTGGATCGCCGTGAAATCGTCCGCCGTCAGCGGCTTCGACAGATCGACGCCGCGAACCTCAGCACCCAGGGCCGCACCCGACGGAATGACTTCAATGGTCATTTTTCCTCTTCCTCTTCAGGCACGATCAATCCGCCCTGCCAGCGAAGTGCAACAATTACCGTTCCGGCCAGCGCCACCACCGCGACGCCTGTCATCACGAAATAGGCATGGGCCCCAAGCGCCTGATAGACGGGTCCGATGCTGATGGTCACGAGCCCCATGATAACGCCGGATGCCATCGCCGCGTAGAGGCTTTGCGCGGTCGCCGCCAGCCGCGGCGGCGCGGCCTGCGCCACGAACTGCACCGCGCCGAGATGCGCCGCACCGAAAGTCAACCCATGAAGCGCCTGCATCAGAAAGAGGATCGCAAGCGGCGGGCTCAGAGCGGTCACCGTCCAGCGCAGAATGGCAGCGACGCCCGCCAGCATCAACAGGCGCACCGCTCCGAGCCGCGCCATGACGGGCCCTGAAACATAGAAAAGCACGATCTCGGCAACGACGCCCGTCGCCCACAACAGGCCAATAACGACGTCCGAGTAGCCTTGAATTTGCCAGGCAAGGGAACCGAAGGCGTAGTAAACGGCGTGGGTCGCCTGAGTGAGGCTCGCGGCCAATACGAAGACGATGAAGATCGGATGGCGCGCAATCTGGAGTGCACCGGCAAATGCACGGCGGTGCGGAACGGGTGCGGGCCGCACCGTCTCGCGGGGCAACAACCAGACGCCAGCAACATTGAGCGCCAGCGCCGCCACAAGGCAGACTGCGATGATCGAAGGCGGATTCCACTCAAGCAGCCAGCCCGCGCCTGCGCTTGCGCCGATAAACGTGATCGAACCCCAAAGCCGCACGCGACCGTAATTCATGCCCTGCTCGATGCGGGCACGCATGGCCATCGTCTCGACGATCGGACCGATGGCCGGAAAAACCGCGTTGAGAACCAATGCGACGAGGAGGATGAGGCCGAAGCCTTCGACCCCGAGAAAGAGCACGGCGGAGGCAAGCGAACCCCATGCAAGCCAGACCATAACACGACGTCTGTCGCCAAGCCGGTCGGCAACGGCGGCAAAAAACGGCCCCACCACAATGCGCAGGAACAGCGAAAGCGCCACGACGAGCGAAATCTCCGTCGCGTCGAGCCCTCGCGATTTCAGCCAGACAGGAAAGAACGGCAGGTAGATGCCCGTAAACAGGAACATCGTGCCATAGACAGTTGCAAGGCGGACGGCAAAGGACATGGAGAAGGGAGCCCCGGAGCGGTGCTCACTGATAGCGCGGCGCCAGACCGGGGGGAAGCCCCCGCCCTACCCCAATGACGGGAAGGGCAGCTTCCGCCGCTCGGTCGCGGCCACGAGATAGTCCCAGATGCGGGCCTCGAGCGCCCCCGCCCAGGGCGCCTTCGACGCCTCGGCATGTGTTTGCAGTTCGACCAGAAGGCCGCCGAGCGCCGCATTGGCCCGGTCGAGCGCCTTGATGCGCAACGAGGCGTCGCGCGAACCCGCCGCTTCGCCGAGCCGCGCCTTGAGGCCGGCGTCCTCGACGACGCGCGCGGCCTCGCCGAACAGCGCCCGCATTTCGGTATTTTCGGCGACCCGGATTTCGGCCGCACGGTCGTGCTCCTCCGCCGTCATGAACATCATCATGCCCATGATGCCGACATTGCCCATCGAGTATTCGGCATTGAGATGCGGCGCGACATCCATCAGCAGCGTGCCGAAGAAGCCCTGCATCACCTGATCGACATCGGGTTTCATTGGCGCGTCTCCCGCGACAGTTCCGCGAGACGCTTGGCCAGCACGCGGTTGTGAACATCGGTGCAGTACCAGCTCGAAAAGGCCAGCACCGGATCGCGGTTGGCGCCGGTCTGGTATTCCTTGCCGGCCGAAATCCAGATCGCGAGACCCTTCAGCGAATTGAAGACCGCCCACCAGCGCAGGCGTTCGGGGGCAACCTTGAGGCCGCTTTCCGTCTCCCAGATCGCAAACGCTTCCGCGCGGCCGATCATGCCGCCGGGCCTGTCCGGCCGTTGGAAGGCCCAGAGCGGGTCGGCCGCCCAGGCGACATCTTCAAGCGCATCGCCCAGATGGCACATTTCCCAATCTAGGATGGCGCGAATATGGCCTTCCGGATTGAACAGGAAATTGCCGGTGCGATAGTCGCCATGCACGACCGAGATTTTCGGCGGCGGCGGCGGCGGATTGCGCCGCAACCAGCGAATGGCGGCGCGCGCAACCGGCTGCGGCGCCAGCTCGTCCTCGTCGATCACCTTTTCCCATTTGTCGAGTTCGTGCTTCCAGCAATCGGCGGGCGCAATGTCGCCCATATTGGCGTCGAAGCCGATCGCTTTCGGATCGGCCGCCGCGATCCGCCCGAGATGCGTCCAGAATTGACGTCCGAGCGTTTCGGCGAGCGGGCCGTAGGGCTCGGCGTTGAAGGGCGATGCCGCCGAACAACCTTCGATCTGCTCCATGATGAAGAAGGGACGGTCGAGCCATTTGAGATCGGTTTCGAGATAGAGCGGCTCCGGCACCGGCAGTCCGGTCGGGTGAAAGGCACGATAGGCGTTGTATTCGATGTCGCGCTCGGTCTCGATCAGGCTCGCAACGGGGTCGCGGCGCAGAATAAGCGGGCGCGTTTTGCTTTTGCCGCTCTCGCTCCAACTGGCGCTGAGCCGGAAGGTCTCGCGGCTGGCGCCGCCATGAATGCGCGAAACGCCACTGACCTCGATTTGCGAGGCCTGCGGCATCTTGCGCGCGAGATAGGCGGCGATGCGGGGGGCGAGATCGTCCATCGTCATTTCGCCGGATCGAGAATGTCTTTGAATCCCGACGGCGCATGCGGACCGACAATGAGCTGCTCGAGAATACCGGCGCCCTCGCGGGTCGTGCCATCGGGCAACGTCATCTTGGCCTTGACGAAGGCCTGAATGTGCAGATGCGGCGGCGCGTAGTCCTTGATGTCGGCAAGCCTGAATTCCTCATAGCCGAGCGCATTGTCGCCCTTGTGCGCGCCGTGGCTCCATTCCGGGTGCGCGTAGCCGAGACCCATCATGTAGAAGTTCCACTTCGCCGTGAGATCGATCCGGGTCTTGTCGCCCTTGCGGTTCTCGAAAAAGATCGAGGCCGATTTCGCATGCCGCGAGCCGGAAACGAACTTCACTTCCGAACGCACCCGGTCCATTTCCTCCGGCTTCGCGTCGCGGCCCAGCGGACACATGACGCCGGAAATGTTCCACGGCTCGCCATGCGCGTCGTCATTGACATGGAACAGCGTGATGCGGTCCTCGAAATTGAGTGGCGCCCAGAGCCAGTAGAACTGGAACGGCATCGGCGGCACCATCGGCTGTGCGTCTTGTGCGCCGACGGGTCGCACGCCCCAGGAACGGTCGCGCGTGCCGACAAAGGCGTCGCGGGTGACTTCGATGCGCGTGTCCTTGACCTCGATCCAGCCTTCCCAATCTCCGTTCTGCGTCATCCGCGTCACGTCCATCATCAGGCGCGGCCCATTGCGGCGCGTGAAGCGCGGCTCCTTCAGCGCCGGCGCGCGGCCGTGAAACGTCAGATCGGCGGTGATGCCGTATTCATTGTCGGCAACGCGCACCCGCAGGCATTGCAGCGGCTCGACGACTTCGATGGAAATCGGGCCGACATGCGTGTCCATGCGTTCCATGTTGAGAAAGCGCGAAGCATGGATGTTGCGCTGTACGCCGTCGACGATGACGCAGAACGATGCGTCCATAATGTTGAGATGCGGATAGACGCCGAGCGCGGCGGCAAAAAACACATCGCCGTCGCGCGTATAGCCATTGAAGAAGTAGCGGTCGTAGAAATTGCGGTCGGTGCCCGAAAACGCGATCGGTTCCGGTGTCTGGTGGATCGGAAAATCGTCCGCCTTGGTGAGCATGTGACTGGCCTCCCCTGCCCGGCTTCGAAGGCCGGATTTGTTCTTGATTTCTTGCCGGCCAGAATGACGGCGCGCACGGCAAGGGTCAACGCCGCCCCATGCGCCGTGACGCAGCGGAAGCGCCGCCGCTCAGATTTCTTCCATGTCGAAATCGGCTTTCGGCGTGCCGCAATCGGGACAGACCCAGTCTTCCGGCACATCGGCCCAGCGCGTGCCGGGGGCGATCCCGTCGTCGGGCCAGCCCTCGGCCTCGTCGTAGATGAAGCCGCAGGTCGCGCAGACCCATTTCCGGTAGGGCTCGGACATGTTCAGCCTCCCGATCATGTGGAATATCGCGACGAGCATAGTTCACGACCGCGTGACTTGCATCCACCGGCCTTGTTCCCGATCTTCAATTCACCATATGACCCGAAATTGTTGCGTGGCGTCCGCGTGAGGAAACACCACACAAAGGGGCAATCATGAAAATTTTCATCACCGGCGCATCGGGATTCGTCGGCGGCGCGGCGGCGCGGGAGCTGGCGCGCGAAAATGAAGTGCTGGCACTGTCGCGCTCGGAGAAATCCGACGCAACCATCAAGGCGCTCGGCGCGACGCCGGTGCGCGGCGACCTGAAAAGCATCGACGCGGCGATGCTGCGCGGTGTCGATGCGGTGGTGCATTGCGCGGCCAAGGTCGAAACCTGGGGTCCGATGAAGGAATTCATCGACATCAACGTGAAGGGCACCGAACGCCTGCTGACGGCGGCGAAGAAGGCGGGCGTCAAACGCTTCGTCCATATCGGCACCGAGGCGGCGCTCTTCTACGGACAGGCGATGAACGATCTCGACGAGACTGCGCCGATGGCCTTCACCTCGCCCCTCCCCTATCCGCGCAGCAAGGCGCTGGCCGAACGCGCGGTGCGGGCGGCCAATGCCGACGGCTTCACGACCATCGTACTCAGGCCGCGCTTTATCTGGGGACCGGGAGACCAGACATTGCTGCCTGCCTTGCAGGCGATGGTAAAAGCCGGCCGCTTCACCTGGATCGACAAGGGCAGAGCCCTCACCGACACCGTGCATGTCGACAATGTGGTGCACGCGATCAAGCTCGCACTCCGCCAGGGCAAAGGCGGCGAGGCTTATTTCATCACCGATGGCGGCGAGCCGATTTCGTTCCGCGACATGATGACGAAGATGGCGGCGACCATCGGTCTCGAATTGCCCGACAAGAACATGCCGGGTTGGCTGGCGCGCGGCGCCGCGAAACTTCTCGATTTTGTCTGGCGGCTGACACTGCGCCGCACCCCGCCGCCCATCGACCCGCACACCGCGGCGCTCTTGTCGCGCAACTGCACGCTGAAAATCGGCAAGGCGCGGCGCGACCTCGGCTACGAACCGGTCATCACGCGCGACGCCGGCATCGCGGCGCTGATGCAGGCCGGACGCTGAACCCGATTGCGTCCCGCGGCGCTTTCGCCGATGCTCCGGCGGCAGGCATATGGCGGAGGAAATTCACATGCGGCTCTGGCTGACCATCGGCGCGCTGAGCGGTCTCGTCTCGGTGGCGCTTGGCGCCTTCGCGGCGCATGGGCTTCAGGCACGCGTCGGTCCGGCGGAAATCGCCGCTTTCGAAACCGGCGCGCGCTACCAGATGTATCATGCGCTGGCGCTGATTGCGGTCGCCTGGGCGGCGTCGCAAGGCGGCGGAAACTTTGCGCAAGCCGCGGGCTGGGCCTTTCTTATCGGCACGATCCTTTTTTCGGGCTCGCTTTATTATCTCGGCCTCACCGGCAGCCGCGCGCTGGTGCTGGTGACGCCCATCGGCGGCATCGCCTTTCTGGCCGGCTGGCTGGCGCTTGCCCTTTCGGCCTGGACCATGAAAAACGGAAGCTGAACCGCCGCCCCTTGTAATAAAATAGACTGCGGTCTATTTTCTGCCCGGGGGCCGAGAGTCGAGGCGGAGGCGAGCGTATGGGCGAACGAATTCTGGTGGTTGGCGGCGGTATCGCCGGTCTGTCGACCGTGCTGGCGCTGGCCCGCGCGGGCAAGGACGTGACGGTGCTGGAGCGCGATCCGCCCCCGCCGGACAGCTCCGCCGACGAGGCCTTCGAGCGCTGGGAGCGCAAGGGCGTCGGCCATCTGCGCCACAGCCATGCCTTTCTGGCGCGGCTGCACATGCTGATCCGCGACAACTATCCCGAGCTGATGAAGGACCTGCTCGACGCCGGCTGCCGGGAAATCCACTTCGCCGACAATCTCTCGCCCGCGATGCGCGCGCGCTATGTGCCCGCGCCCGGCGACGAGGACATGACGATCCTGACCAGCCGCCGCACGACGCTGGAACTGGTGATGCGCCGCTACGCGGCTCGCCAGCCGGGCATCCATTTCGAGACCGGCGCGCTGGTGCGCGGCATCCTGACAGATCGTGCGAACGGCAAGCTGCGCGTCACCGGCGTCACGGTGGAGCAGAACGGCGAACGCCGCGACTGGCCGGCCGATATCGTCATCGATGCCGCCGGCAAGAACAGCCAGATGATCGAATGGCTCAACGAAGCCGGCGCCGGTATCTCGGAAGAAAACGAGCGCGCCGGCATCCTCTATTTCACCCGCCACTACCGGCTGCACGACGGCACCGCCGAACCCGAGCGCGGCAAGGTGCCGGGCGCCGGCGATCTCGGCTTCATCAAATACGGCGTCTTCCCGGCCGACAATGGCTGCTTCTCGATCACGCTGGCGGTGCCGGAAATCGAAATCGAGATGCGCAAGGCCGTCGTGCGTCCCGAGATTTTCGACGCCATCTGTGCGCAACTGCCGGGCATCGCGCGCTGGACGTCGGCGGAGACATCCAAGCCCGTCAGCCGCGTTTTCGGCATGGGCGAACTGGTGAGCCGCTGGCGCCATATGACAGAAAACGGGCAGCCGCGCGTGCTCGGCTTCTTCCCCATCGGCGACAGCGTCATCCGCACCAATCCGCTATACGGACGCGGCTGTTCCTTCGCCGCCATCGCCGCCGAAGCGCTGCGCGACGCGCTGGACCGCAAGGACCCCGCCGCGCGCGCCGCCCATTATCACAAGCGCCTCGCGCTCGATCTTCGTCAGTACTATGACGATATGGTGAAGCAGGACCTTGCGGCCACAAGACGGGCGCGCAATGCCATCGACCCCGACTACAAGCCGGGCGTGAAGGCGCGCGTCATCAAGAGTTTCGCCGAAGACGCAATTATTCCCACGATACGCGGCGACATCGAACTGCTGCGCAATTTCATGCGCGCCTTCCACATGGTCGATCGTCCGAACCTGTGGCTGCGCGATCCGCGCAACATCTCCAAAATCCTCACCACTTGGGCACGCGGCAAAAGGCGCAATGCCGACTACTATCCGCCGAAGCTCGGACCGGACCGCGACGAAATGATGAAGGTGCTGGGTCTTTCGCCGACCGCCGATGTCGAGCGCCTGAAAGCCGCATAAAAATCAAACCGAAATTCTGCAACCGGGAGGGCACGGCCATGAAATTTCCTGAGCCGCACTACGTCGACACCAACGGCATCAGGATGGCCATCTACGAGCAGGGGCCGAAGGACGGCATGGCGGTCGTGATGTGCCACGGCTTTCCGGAACTCGGCTATTCCTGGCGTCACCAGATTCCGGCAATTGCCGACGCCGGCTTCCGCGCAATCGCACCGGACCAGCGCGGCTACGGCAATACCGGCGGCCCGAAGGGAGAGGATGCGGTGCCGCTCTACGACATCGCCCATCTGACGGACGATCTGGCCGGGATGCTCGACGCGCTCGGCATCGACAAGGCGGTCTTTGCCGGACACGACTGGGGCGGCATGGTGACCTGGCAGATGGCGTTGCGCCACCCTGCGCGCGTCGCCGGCGTCATCGGCGTCAACACGCCATTCATTCCACGAGGTCCCGTCGATCCGATCGCCGGCATGCGCATGGTCTTCGGCGAGGACATGTACATCGTCTATTTCCAGAAATTCGGCGTCGCGGAAAAAATTTTCGATGCCGATGTCGCGCGCTCGATGCGCTTCTGGTACCGCAAGAGCGCGATGAAGCTCGCCGATTTCGATGCCCTGCCCGCCGACCAGAAAAACCTGTCTTTCCTGAAAAGCTTCGACACCGACGAAAGCACATGGCTCGGCAGCCAGCTGCTGACGAAGGAGGAACTCGACTACTACACCAGGGCCTTCGAGAAATCGGGCTTTGAGGGCGGCATCAACTGGTACCGCAACTTCACGCGCAACTGGCAACTGACCGAAGGCCAAACCGAAAAGATCGACGTGCCCTGCCTGATGATTTCGGCCGCCGACGACATCGTGCTCCGGCCCGAACTGACGGCCGGCATGGAAAACCACATCCCCGACCTCGAAAAGCACGTCATTGCCGATTGCGGGCACTGGACCCAGTCGGAAAAGCCCGCCGAGCTGAACGCGCTGATGACCGACTGGCTGAAGCGCCGCTTCGGTTGAGCGTGCTCGCGGCGATGTGACTTGCCGCCTGCCCCGAAAATGATCAGAATGACCGAATTATATCATTTGGTCAGTCCGGTCCCGGGGGAGCGTCTGAATGGAATGGGTGGAGCGCCTCATTGCCGACCCCGCCCTGCCGCGCGCCCTTCTCGGCTGGCTGATCCTCGTCAACTCGCTGGCGGTCTTCTTTTTCTTCCGCCATTTCGCGGCCCGCGCCGTGCTGGCGGTCTGGCTGGCCAATCTGGCGCTGGTCGCCGCGGCGCTCGGCAGCGGCATGGTGGCGCTCAGCCTTGTGCTGTGCTGGACACCGCTTCTCGCCTGGCTCGTCTGGCGCAACCCGCAATTCCGGCTGGCCTCGCCGCTCGGCCTGTGGCTGGTCGCGGTCTTCGCCTCGAACCTTGTCGGCCTGACCGCGGCCTATGCCGTGCTTCTGGCCGGCCACGGAAAGGGTGTCGCGATGCTCGCCGGGCTCTGAAAGCCTGCTAGACTGGGGCCCGACCCCCAAGCTCCGGCAAATGCATGTCAACCGAACGCGACCGCGCCGCCCTGCTTTTCGCCAACGAGACCTTTTATCGCGCCTTTGCCGGACGCGACGTGACGCTGATGGGCGCGCTCTGGGCCGATGCCGAACAGGTGACCTGCCTGCATCCGGGCTGGCCGCCGGTCGAAGGTCGCGATGCGGTGCTGCAAAGCTGGCATGCGATCCTGACCGGCCCTGCAAGCCCCAACATCGAATGCCTGCACGCGCGCGCCAATCTTCACGGCGACACGGGCATCGTCATTTGCTACGAACGCATCGGCCCGGACTATCTGCTGGCAACCAACATATTCATTCGTAGCGGCGATGGATGGCTGCTCGTCCATCACCAGTCGGGCACTGCGCCGGACCCCGGCGAAGAGACCGCAACGCCCCGGGGACGCCTGAACTGAAGCCTGAATAAAGGCCCGGAAAGCCTCTCGCTGACATTCTTGTTAGCGGGTTGTTGCCTTGGCCCTATGCCGTTATGATCCGCCGCGCTTTAATGCGGCGCAATATGGGGATACCCCGCCGGCCCACCCGGACGCCGCCTCCGGCGCGCATCAAATAGAGACCGAGGAAATCTGTATGTCGCAGGCGCTGGAGCGCAATGAGACGGATGACGCGCTGGCCGGGCCCGCGAAAAAATCCACCACAGAAACGCCGAAGCTCGCCGCCATTTCCGGCGACCGGCCGTTGCGCATCCTGCTGCCGAGCTACCGCTCGAACCCGACCACGGGCGGCCAGGGCGTCTATATGCGCCACATCGCCAAGGCGCTGGCGGACCTCGGGCATCAGGTGGATGTGATTTCCGGCCCGCCCTATCCCGAGATCGATCCGCGCGTGAAGCTCATCAAGCTGCCCTCGCTCGATCTCTATGCGAACCCGCATCCGATCCGTTCGCTGCGCCCCTGGATGTTCGCCTATCCGATCGACCTGTTCGAATGGTGGAGCCACGCGACCGGCGGCTTCTCCGAGCCCTACACTTTTTGCGAACGCATGGCGCGCTATGTGCGCGGCACGGTGCAGGACTACGATGTCTGCCACGACAATCAGACGCTGGGCTGGGGCCTGCTGAAACTTCGCGACATGGGCCTGCCTATCGTCGGCACGATCCACCACCCGATCACGATGGACCGGCGCATCGACATCGAACACGCACGCACGCTGCAACTGAAGCTGCTGAAGCGCCGCTGGTATTCCTTCCTCAACATGCAGATCAAGGTCGCACGCCAGCTCGATCCGCTGATCGTCGTCTCCGAAAGCACGCGCCGCGACGTGGCGCGCGAATTCGGCGTCGACATTTCGAAGACGCGGCTGGTGCTGCACGGCATCGACCACATTCAGTTCCGCCCGATGCCCGAGGTGAAGCGCCGCGACGACCTGATCGTCGCCTGCGCCAGCGCCGACGTGCCGCTGAAGGGCCTGATCTACCTGATCCGCGCCTATGCCGAACTGCTGCAGACGCGGCCGAACCTGAAACTGAAGGTCATCGGCCGGCTGCGCGAAGGCAACACCTCGCATGAGCTGCGCACGCTCGGCATCATGGACAAGGTGGAGTTCATCGGCGGCGTCAGCGACGACGACATCACTCGGATCTACAACGAGGCGACGATCGCGGTCTCGCCCTCGGTCTATGAGGGCTTCGGCTTCCCCTGCGGCGAGGCCATGTCCTGCGGGACGCCGGTGATCGCCACCAACGGCGGCTCGCTGCCGGAAGTCGTGGGCGATGCAGGCATCGTCGTGCCGCATTCCAATCCGCCGGCGCTGGCGCGGGCCATTGCGGCCATGCTCGACGATCCGGACATGCGGGCGCGCTACGGCGAGGCGGGGCGCGAGCGCATCCTCGCCAACTTCAAATGGGAACGCGCGGCGCGCGAATGCGTCGAGATTTACAGGCAGACAATCGCAGATGCAGACAATCGACTTGAACGTGCTCGGGCTTAGGGACGGCCAGCGCGCGCTCGACCTCGGTTGTGGCGCAGGCCGGCATGTCCATGCCATGTACTACCACGCCGAATGCCACGTGGTCGGGATCGACCTCGGCTTCGACGACGTGAAGCGGACGCGCGAAGGCTTCGGCATCTGCCCCGACATGGACCCGCAGACGCGGCGCAGCTTTTCGCTGTCGGTCGGCAACGCGCTGTCGCTGCCCTTTCCCGATGCAAGCTTCGACAAGATCGTTTGCTCGGAAGTACTGGAACATATCCCCGACTACAAGCAGGCCGTCGCCGAGATCGACCGCATCCTGAAGCCGGGCGGCACGCTCGCCGTCAGCGTACCGCGTTTCTTCCCCGAATGGGTGTGCTGGAAACTCTCCGACGACTACCACAACGAACCCGGCGGCCATGTTCGCATCTTCCAGGAGAGCGAACTGAAAGGCGCCGTCGAAAGCCGCGGCCTCTCCTTCTTCCATCGCCATTTCGCCCATGGCCTGCATTCGCCCTATTGGTGGCTGAAATGCGCCGTCGGCGTGAAGCGCGAAGACGTGAAACTGGTCAACCTCTACAAGCGTTTTCTCGAATGGGACATTCTTGAAGGCCCGTGGCTGACGCGAACACTCGAAAAACTGGCCGGCCCGCTGATGGGTAAGAGCGTCGTTCTCTATTTTACCAAGGGAACGGCGTGATGGTGCATCTGACCTGGGGCGATGCGGTGCCGCCGAAACACTTTGCCGGATCGCGTCTGCGCATTCTGGAACTCCAACGCGACAATGGCGCGATCCCCTGGTACGACGGCGGCGTCATCGACCCGTGGAACCATACCGAAGCGGCGATGGGCCTGACGGTGCTCGGCGAAATCGAGCATGCGCGCCGCGCCTTCCGCTATCTCGCCGAGACGCAGTTGAAAGACGGATCGTGGTGGGGTCAGCTCGGTTCCGCCGTTCCCTTCGACGACGAAGAGCAGCGCTTCACCGGCGAAGAACACGAAGCGGGCCATCACATCCGAGACACCAATTTCGCCGCTTACATCGCGACCGGCGCCTGGCATCACTATCTCGTCACGCGTGACCGCAAATGGCTGGCCGGAATCTGGCCGCATGTGAATGCCGCAATCTCCTTCGTGCTGGCGCATCAGAGCCCGCATGGCGACATCCGTTGGTCGGCCGCCGATCCGCACACACCGGAAGACGACGCACTGATCACCGGCTGCTCCTCGATCTACAAGAGCCTCGAATGCGCCGCCCATATCGCGCGCGAGCTCGGCGAACCGTCGCGCGACTGGCTGACCGCGCGGGCCCGCCTCGGCGAAGCGCTGCGCGACAAGCCGCATCGTTTCGACCGCACCTGGGAGCCGAAGGACCGCTATTCGATGGACTGGTACTACCCGGTCCTCGCCGGCGTCGTTACCGGCGAAGCGGCGCGGAAACGCCTCGACTGGAAATGGGACATATTCGTCGCCGACGGCAAGGGCTGCCGCTGCGTGCTCGATCAGCCATGGGTGACGGTCGCCGAAAGCGCCGAGCTGACCATGGCGCTGCTGGTCGCCGGGCGGCGCAAGGAAGCCGAGGCCATGCTCTCCTGGCAGCACCAGTGGCGCGCCGATTGCGGCGCCTACTGGATGGGCTATCAGTTCGAGGACGATGTCGCCTGGCCGGCCGAGAAGCCGGCATGGACGGCCGCCGCCGTCATCCTGGCGACCGACGCCGTGACCGGCATGACGCCCGCCGCGCGCCTCTTCGCCGAGCGCACGCTAGCCGAGGCGGCGGAGTAGCTTGAGGCTCTTCACGGCCCTTTCTTCCGCAAACAGGCTCGACGCCAGCGCCATCTTGTAAATCTCGTAGGGCGGGCGGCCGCCATCTTTCGGGTCGGGGAAGACGTCGTGAATGGCGAGGATGCCGCCCGGCATCACGCGAGGGCCCCAGAGGCGATAATCGGTCAGCGCCAGGTCCATGCCGTGTCCGCCATCGATGAACACCATCGCCAGCGGCGTCGCCCAGCCTTTCGAGGCGACTTCCGACGGCGCGACCAGCGGCACCACCGTGTCTTCGAGCTTCGCCAGACGCATCGTCCGGCGGAACAGCGGAAAGGTGTTGAGACGGCCGGTCTCGGCGTCCTGGAGTTCGGCGTCGTGATGCTCCCAGCCCTGCTGGTTTTCCTCCGAGCCGTAGTGATGGTCGAGCGCGTAGAGCACGGCGCCGTTCGCCTGGCAGGCGGTGCCGATATAGACCGTCGACTTGCCGCAATAGGAACCGATCTCGAGCACGGGGCCGCGCCGCGAGGCTTCCAGCGCCGCCTCATGCAGCGCCCAGCCCTCTTCCGCGTCCATGAAACCCTTGACCGCCTCGATGTCGATGGGAAGCTTGCGCGCCAAAATCCGGTCCTTTCGCCTCGCCGGAACGCCCGGCCCCGCCTTCTCTAGCCTCTCGCAAGGGCGCGAAGCAAACGGTTAAGCAATGCCTCCGATAATGGCCGGGTCAGCCTCACCCGGAGCCAGATACATGAGCCAGCCCGCCTTCGCCCCGGAACCGGACGATTATGACGCCATTGAGCAGGCGGTGCGCGAAACGCCGCGCGGCCGCTGGTTCCTGGAGGAATTCGCCCGCCGCCACGCTGCCGGCGCCGCCGAGGTCGTTGCCGCGATCGAGAAACTGGCACGGGAAACCGATGCCGGGCTCCGGCTCGGTTTCGTCTATCACGAGGCACAGGAACTCGCCCGCGCGCTGGCCGAAGCGCAAGCGGGCTTCGCCGAAGTCGGACCGGACGAGACAGCCGCCGATCTTGCGGCCATCGCCGATGCCGCGGCCCGTGCCGCCACCGACATTGCGAGCGCCGCCGAAAGGCTGCAGGAAATCGCCGAGGCATTGCGCGGCAAAGGCGCCGACGCCGACCTCTGCGACGAAATCGAGACCCATGCCGGCGGCATCTTCATGGCCGCGGCTTATGAGGAACTGACCGGCAAGCGCATCGCCGTCGTGGCTGATGCGATCGGCCAGATCGAACAACGCCTCGCCCGTCTGATCGAACGCTGGGAAAACGAAGTCCGCTAGCCGGCAAGCACACGCGCAAACGCGGCCGGGTCGGCATTGCCGCCGCTCAGCACCAGCGCCACCGACTTCCCCTTTGCGTCATACCGCCCGGCCAGAACCGCCGCCAGCGCCACGGCGCCGCCGGGCTCGACCACAAGCTTCAACTCCTCGAAGGCAAAGCGCATCGCCGCCGCAACTTCGGCATCGCTGACAGCCAGACCGCCGGCAAGATGCGCGGCGTTAATCGCAAAGGTCAGTTCGCCCGGCATCGGCGCCAGCAGCGCGTCGCAAAAGGACTGACCGCCCCCTTCGTTACCGAGCCGCTTCCCCGCAGTCAGCGAGCGCGCGTGATCGTCGAAACCTTGCGGTTCGACGCACCAGACTTTCGCCTCCGGCATCGCCGCCCCGAGCGCCAGCGCCGTGCCGGCGGCAAGCCCGCCGCCGCCCGCCGGCACCAGCACCGCATCGAGCGCAACGCCGAGCCGTGCCGCATCCTCTGCGATTTCGAGCGCCACCGTGCCCTGCCCGGCAATGATCCCCGGATCGTCATAGGGCCGCACGATGACCGCACCGCGCTCCGCCGCGATGCGCGCACCGATCTCCTCGCGCATTTCCGTCAGCCGGTCGTAGAGCACAATTTCCGTACCGAAGCCGCGCGTGCGTTCGATCTTGAGGCGGGGCGCGTCCGACGGCATGACGATGAGCGCCGGAACGCCGAGCATCCGCGCCGCCGCGGCGACGCCCTGCGCATGATTGCCGGACGACCAGGCGACGACGCCCCCGCGCCGCTCCTCCGCCGAAAGCTGCGACAAGCGGTTCCAGGCGCCGCGAAACTTGAACGAACCCGTGCGTTGAAGAACTTCCGGCTTGATGAATATCCGGCCACCGCAACGCGCATCGAGCGCCGCGCATTCGAGGAGCGGCGTCCGGACGGCAACGCCGGCGATCCGCGCCGCAGCGGCGCGGACGGCCTCGGCGTCGGGCAGACGCATCGTCACGCCGAAAGATCGAGATTGATGCAGCCGACGCTCCATTGCGCGGCACCGCCAACATCGCGGTGGCTGAGCCGCGTGATCGACAGCGGCGCGACCTCGATGCGCAACGCCGTTGCAAGGTCGATCCCGAGCGCATGGGCGATTGCCGCCCGGACCGCGCCGGCGTGGGCGACTGAAATCAGCGTGTGTCCGGCATAATGCGCACTTAGCCTGTCGATGCCCGCCGCAACACGCGCCGCCATTTCGGCAAAGCTCTCGCCCTCGGGCGGCCGGATGTCGGCCGGATGCGACCAGTCGAGCGTCCGGTTGGCGGCGAAGACATCGTTGTAGCTCATGCCCTGCCAGCGCCCGTAATGCTGGTCGGTGAAGTCGCCGACCGCCACCGGATCGACACCGGATTTCAGCGCCAGCGCCGTCACGCGCGTACGCAGCAGCGGCGACGACAACCAGACGGCGGCGGACGGCAAGCGCCGCGCTATGGCCGACGCCAGCGCCGGATCGACCGGCTCCGCCGCAACATCAAGATGCCCGTAGTAACGGCTCTCGCGCCCCTGAACCGGCGCGTGAACGATCCATATCCATTCGGTCCGCGTGCCCGCCATCTAGAGCCAGCCGCGCTGCTTGAAGAAAAGATAGGGCCCGACCGCCGAGGCGACCATCATGACCAGCGCCAAAGGGTAACCCCAGGGCCAGGCGAGCTCCGGCATGAACTCGAAATTCATCCCGTAGATGCTCGCGATCAGTGTGGGCGGCAGAAAGACGACGGCGGCCACCGAGAAAATCTTGATGATGCCACTCTGCTCGTTGCTGATCAGGCCGAGCGTCGCATTGAGAATGAAGCTCGTATTGTTGGCGATGAAACTTGCATGATCGCTGAGCGCCGTCAGGTCGCGCGAAATCGTCTTGAAGGCGCGCTCGGTCGATTTCGAACGTTTTTCCGTCGCCGGGCGCGCGACGAAGCTGACCAGACGGCCGAAACTGACGAGACTTTCGCGCACTTGCGAGGTCAGCGCATGACTGCGGCCGATGCGGCGCAATATCTCGTCATAGTTGCGCTTCTTCTTTCTGCCGTCATGCGGAAAGATCTCGCCCGACAGCGCGTCGATGTCGGTTTGCACACGTTCCAGAATGTCGGCCACACGATCGACGATGGCATCGAGCAATCCCGCCAGAACCTCCTCGCCGCTGGCGCAAGGCACGCTGTGACGCCGCGCCTCGGACGCATAATGGCGAAACGGCGTCGGCTCGGCATAGCGCAGTGTCAGCAGGCGGTGGCCGGCCAGCACGAAGGTGACCGGCACAACCTGCGGCGTCGGCGTGTCGGCCTGCGTCACCATTGCCGCCGTCATATAGGCGGCATCGTCCTCCAGATAGAGGCGGCTCGACACTTCGATCTCCTGCATGTCTTCCTCGGTCGGCACATCGAGGCTGAGCTTGACGTCGACAAAGGTCAGCTCTTCGTCCGTCGGCTGAAGAAGATCGATCCAAACCGCCTCGGCCGGAATTGCCGATCCGATGGCGACCGGAACGGGCGTCAAAGCGCCATTGGCCGGTACATAGGCAGTAATCATCGGTGATTCCGCATCGGTAACTTCGAATCTGGTCCGATCATGCCCACTCGCACGGCCCGCGACAATCCGCCTCGCTCCGCTTCATTAAGGTTTCATGAACCCTTTCGTCCTTGACTTGCGCGGCCAAAAGGCTCATCTAGCGCGTGTCTGCCTTCGTGTGCGCGCTCTGCGCTGCCTTTCCGGCACCGCCTAACCCCGAAGCAGCAGATCCTTTCCTCGATTCCAAGCGCGTTGGAACGCGGCAAGACCCCGCGTGAAGCGACGGCCATGGTGGCCGGCGTACGACGTTTGACTTGTGAGTTTGAATTCAATGACCACGAAGACCTTCGCGGATCTCGGCATTGCCGAGCCGCTCTGCCGCGCGCTTGCGGCGCAGAACTACACCACCCCGACCCCCATCCAGGCTCAGTCCATCCCGGCCCTTCTTGAAGGCCGCGACCTGCTCGGCCTCGCCCAGACGGGCACCGGCAAGACGGCTGCTTTCGTGCTGCCGATCCTCCAGCGTCTCGACCCGCAGGCCAAACGCCCGCACAAGGGCGCCCGTGTCGTCATCCTCGCGCCGACGCGCGAACTGGCGATCCAGATCGGCCAGAGCATCGAAACCTATGGCCGCAACCTGAAACTCCGTCACACCGTCATCTTCGGCGGCGTCAACCAGTTCCGCCAGGTCAAGGCGCTGGCCGGCGGCGTCGACATTCTCGTCGCAACGCCCGGCCGCCTGCTCGACCTGATGAACCAGCGTCACGCCGATCTCCGCCAGGCCTCGGTGCTTGTGCTCGACGAAGCTGACCGCATGCTCGACATGGGCTTCATTCACGACGTCAAGAAGATCGTCGCGGCGCTGCCCAGGACACGCCAGTCGCTGCTCTTCTCAGCCACGATGCCCGCGAACATCGAACATCTCGCGGCTGAAATCCTCAACGACCCGGTTCGCGTCGAAGTGCGGCCCGAAGTCATCACGGTCGACAAGATCGACCAGCGCGTGCTGCATGTCGACGGCAAGCGCAAGCGCGAACTGCTGACGAAACTGCTGGATGACAGCGAGCTGAGCCGCGTCATCGTCTTCACGCGCACCAAACATTGCGCCAACCGCGTCAGCGAGCAGCTCGAAAAAACGGGCATCGCCGCCGAAGCGATCCACGGCAACAAGTCGCAAGGCGCCCGCCAGCGCGCGCTCGACCAGTTCCGCACCGGCAAGGCGCGCGTCCTGGTTGCGACCGACATTGCGGCCCGCGGCATCGACGTCACCGGCATCACGCATGTCATCAACTACGAATTGCCCAACGAGCCGGAAAGGTATGTGCATCGTATCGGCCGCACCGCGCGCGCCGGCAAGAGCGGCATCGCGATCTCCTTCTGCGACGCCTCCGAGCGTTCGCATCTGAGAAGCATCGAAAAGCTGACCAAGCGTCCGATCACGGTGGTCGCGACCACGGAATGGCTGGGCGATCAGGTCGCCGTGCCGGCGGGCGAGCCCGCCGATGCGCGCCCGGCCCGCAATGGCCCGCGCGGTCCGCGCCACCAGCCCGGTAAACCGCGCCGCTTCGGCAAACCCGGCGCCGGCCGCGGCCGGCCGCAGGGCGGCCAGAAGCAGAACCGCCGGCAATCGGCCGCGCAGTAACGGCGAAAGCCGCGACGGCGGACAAATCTTCGCTACCGCAAAGCACCGCTTCGGGTCACTCTGAAGCGGTGTTTTCATATCCGGTGCCTGCACCCATGCCGAAATGCCGCCTGCTTCCGCTCCTCGCGATATTGCCGGTCCTTGCCGCTTGCGGTACACCCGCCCCTGCCGAGCGCAAGGCGAATGTCGAGACACTGGCGACCGGCACCATGACGCCGGCCTATCTGCAAACGCGTCAATTCGACCTCTACAGCCTCAGTCGCACAAGCGGACCGCAGGACCTGCTCGTCGTCTATATCGAGGGCGACGGGCTTGCCTGGCGACGCATCGATGAAGCTTCGCCGGACCCGACACCCGTCACGCCGACGGCGCTCCGGCTGGCGCTCGCGGACAGTGCGCCGGCAGTTGCTTATCTTGCCCGCCCCTGCCAGTTCACGGATGAGGCGCGCCGGCGCAATTGCCGGACCGCCCTGTGGACGAGCCACCGCTATGGCGAGGACGTTGTCGCGGCGACGGGAGAGGCGCTCGACATGCTGAAGCGGCGCGCTGGCGCGCAACGCCTCGGGCTTGTCGGCTTTTCGGGCGGCGGCGCCATCGCCGCGCTCGTCGCGGCACAGCGCGACGATGTAGTATGGCTGAAAACGGTCGCGGCGCCGCTCGACACATCGGCCTTCACCGGCCACCACGGCGTGACGCCGCTCGTGAGCTCGCTGAACCCGGCCGACATGGGCACGGCGCTTGGCGACGTGCCGCAGCACCACTATGCAGGCGCCGACGACAAGATCGTGCCGCCGTCGATCGCCCAATCCTACATGGCGCGCCTGCCCTCCCGCCGCTGCGCGGTCCTGCATGTCGTCGCCGGCGCCGGTCACCACGAAGGCTGGGAGAAGAACTGGCCTGTGTTCAACACCGATACACCGGCCTGCCGCTAACACGTCAGATCGACGGCGGATCGGCGAGACATGTGGGAGCGACACTCATCCACGGTCCGCCAATGCCGAACCGCTTGAATATGCCGCCCAATTGCGCCTGCCGCGTGCTCAGCCTGCCGCGAAGGCCGGGCATTGCATGAAGGTGCAGGCCCGTGAACGGCAGAAAGGGATTGCGGCGCAGCGTCGCGTAGAGTTCGGAACGATGCGTCGGCCGCGCGCTGGCGCAGCGCGCATGGAAGCCATGCGTATCGGCAACGACCAGCGTGTTGGCCGGCACCGTCATCGCGACGGGCTCCCGGTAGCCGAGCCGGACGGCCGTCTCGCGATCGATCCGGAACGACCCGGCGGCAATCTCCGGATCGGCGTGTTGCGCGGCACGCAAACTGAGATCCCGTTCCCAGGCAAAGCGTTCCGCGGTCATTCGGTGTGAGCCGGGTACATAGAGCAGCGGTCCGTCTTCCGGTCCGACATCCTGAAGATAGAGCCATGCTTTGGCCGTTGAATGGAACGTATCCATGTGGAGCGTGTTTTGCGGGTCGGGACGCGATGGATCCGGCTCGGCAATCACCGTTTGTACATGCGTCAGCGGCTCGCCGCCGCAGCCCGCCACATAGCGCATCAGATCGAAAAGGCGATTGTCGTCGAGAAAGGCGGCAAGCGCCGGACGGCCCTTGATGTCGGGCCGGTCGAGACTGGCGCGCCGCGTGACGGTCGCCCCCTCGCGACGCTCCCAAGAGGGCAAGGAATGTGCATTGAGGTCCCGCCTGATTTCCTCGAACAGTTGGGGCGGCAGGAAGCTGCGGCACACGACATATCCATCGCGCGTGTAGTCGGCGATTTCACCGGCACCGACAGAGGCCGCCAACCGCTGCCGACGCCTTTCCGCCATCGTCCGCGCCAGCCGCACGCGCGCCGCATGCAGGCCGCGCTGGTTAAGCCGCGCACTGCCGATGAGCGGATTTGCCCTGAAGGACTTCGCGCCGCTCGCCAGCTGCACGACCCAAAAGGGCGCCGCGAGATAGGAAATCGGTTTCAAACCGCCTCTCCGTTCTCCGTCTGCCATCGTTCTCCGGCCTGTCGATCGGGCCGAAAGACCCCATCACTCTAGACCAAAAATGCTCGACGTCCGCCTCAAGCGACGATCTGAACTTCCTGTACTGGAGAAAGTGGGAGATTTTGGTGGGCGCACCAGGACTCGAACCTGGGACCCGCTGATTAAGAGTCAGCTGCTCTACCAACTGAGCTATGCGCCCGCCGAGCCGCCGGACATGGACCCGGGGCAATCGGTGGAAACCACCATCCCGGCCACCTTGTCTGTGGGGGAGCGGTGCCTATAGCAAAGGAACCGGGGCCTGTCCAGCAGCGGCCGCCCCGGCCTGAAAAGCGGTGTCCCGCGAATCGCACGGGACTACCAGAAGGCGCTGGGGCCGCGTGAAATTTCGACGTTCCGGTGAATATGGACGCTCATCAGCAGGCCGAAGGCAAACATCAGCGACAGCATCGCCGTGCCGCCATAGGAAACCAGCGGTAGCGGCACACCGACCACGGGCAGAAGCCCCATGACCATCGCTGTGTTGATGAAAACATAGAGGAAGAACGTCATCGACACGCCGATCGCCAGCAGCCGCCCGAACTGGTTGCGGCACTGCATGGCCACATTGAGCGAAAACATCAGCACGATGAAATAGAGCGTCAGCAACACCAGCCCGCCCGCAAGGCCAAGCTCCTCGCCCAGCATCGTGAAAATGAAGTCGGTGTGCTTTTCGGGGAGGAAATTGAGCTGGCTCTGCGTGCCTTCCATGAACCCCTTGCCGAAGACCCCGCCGGCGCCGAGCGCAATCTTGGATTGCAGAATGTGATAACCGGTGCCGAGCGGATCGCGTTCAGGGTCAAGAAACGTGAAAACACGATTCTTCTGGTAGTCGTGAAGCCGGCTCCAGACGACCGGTACAGCCGCGAGCACGATGGCGCCGGAAAGGATGAAATACCGCCAGCGGAGCCCTGCGGCAAAGAACAGGATGGCGCCGGACGCAGTCAGCAGGATGGCGGTGCCGAGATCGGGCTGCAGGACGACAAGACCGACAGGTGCGGCGACCAGCGCCACCGGAATGACGAGGTTGCGCAGCCGCGACACCTCATCGAGCGTCAATCCGTGGAAATAGCGCGCAAGCGCCATCAACAGCGTCACCTTCATGATCTCGGACGGCTGGATCTGGACAAAACCGAGATTGAGCCAGCGCTGCGCACCCATACCCGTCATCCCGACCACCTCCACTGCAACGAGCATGGCCAGCGCCACGCCGTATAGCGGATAGGCGAGCCGCATCCACATCCGCAGATCGATCATCGCGGCGATCAGCAGAATGCAGACACCGGCGGCGAAGCGCAGCGCCTGACGGAACGCCCAGGGCGAAAAACTGCCTTCGGCAACCGAATAAAGCATCGCGAAACCGATCGACGCGATCAGCACGAGCAGCAGCAGAAAGCCCCAGTTGAACTCGGCAAGCTTGTCGGTGAGGCGCAGTTCGCGGCCGGTGAAACGTCTGAGATCGAGCATCAGCCTTCCCTCGCCCCGGTGCCGCCGCGCGGCGGCACGACGGCTTGCGGCCGGTCCGCATTGCGGCTCAGCACTTCGCGCATGATATCGCGCGCAACAGGCGCGGCGGCGCCGGAACCGGAGCCGCCATGCTCGATAATCACCGACAGCGCATAGCGCGGCGCATGGACGGGCGCGTAACAAACGAAAAGCGCATGGTCGCGTTGCCGCCAGGGAAGCTGCTCGTTCTTCAGAACGCCGGTCAATCGTTCCGCGCGGCTGATCCGCCGCACCTGCGCCGTTCCCGTCTTGCCGGCCAGTTCCATTCCGGGCTCGGGAATGCGCGAGCGGAACGCGGTGCCGCCGGGCTCGTTGGAAACGGCGTTCATACCGTCACAGGCGACCTTCAAGGCCGCCTCGCCAAGGCCAAGCGATGCCGGGCGCGGCGCCGGCAGCAATTGCCCGCCGATGGCGCGTGTCAATCGCGGCTTCACGGCATAGCCGCCATTGGCGAGCCGCGCCGTCATCACGGCCAGTTGCAGCGGCGTCGTCAGCAGGTAGCCTTGTCCGATGCCGGCGATCACCGTTTCGCCCTGATGCCAAGGCTCGCCCCGCGTCGCCCGCTTCCAGTCGGGCGTCGGCACAAGGCCCGCCTTCTCGCCAGGCACTTCAAAGCCGTAGGTTTCGCCGAGCCCGAACTTCCGCGCCATCTCCGCAATCGCATTGATGCCGATGCGGCGCGCCACGTCGTAGAAGAAGACGTCGCAGGAATATTTGATGGCCTGATGCATATTCATCGCGCCGTGGCCACCCTTCTTCCAGCAATGGAAGTCGTGGCTGCCGAGCGAGTAATGTCCGGGGCAAACGATACGCTGCGCGGGATTGATGCCGGCCTCGACCGCCGCCGCCGCCACCACCATCTTGAAGGTCGATCCCGGCGGGTACATGCCGGCCAGCGCCTTGTTGATCAACGGCTTGTATTCGTTGTCGACAAGCGCACGCCACTGCTCGTTGCTCAGACCCATGTTGAACTGGTTCGGGTCGTAGGCCGGCGCCGAAACGAATGCAAGAACGTCGCCCGAGTGAATATCCATCACGACGGCGCCCGCGGATTCGCCTTTCAGCCGATCCCACGCATAACGTTGAATATCCATATCGAGCGTCAGCACGACTTCCTGACCCGGTTTGCCGGGATCCTTGGAAATCTCGCGGATCACACGGCCATAGGCATTGACTTCGACATGGCTCGAGCCCGCGGTGCCGCGCAGCTCCTTGTCGTAGGTTTTCTCGATACCTTCCTTGCCGATGCGAAAGCCCGGCAAGCGCATGAGCCGACGGTCGGTCTCGGCTTCGGCCATGTCCTTTTCCGACACAGCGGCGACATAGCCCATGATATGCGCAAGCTCTTCCCCGTAGGGATAGTCGCGCGTCTCGCCAACATCGGGAACGATGCCCGCAAGATCGGGTTCGTTGATGTTGACCTTGGCGAACTGATCCCATGTCAGCCCCTCGGCGACAGTCACGGGCATGAAGCGCGGCGAGCGTTGAACGTCGCGCAGGATGCGCCGACGTGCAAAGTCGCTGATCTCGATGATCCGCGACAGCCGGTCGAGTGTCTCTTCGATGTCCGCCGTTTGCTCGGAGATCATCATGGCGCGAAAATTCTGGCGGTTGGAAGCGAGGATACGCCCATAGCGGTCGACGACATTGCCGCGGAGCGGGGCAAGAAGCCGCATGCTGACGCGGTTTTCTTCCGCAAGCATCGTATACTGATCGGATTTCAGGACCTGCAGATAATACATGCGGCCAGCCAGCGCCACGAACGCAGCGCCCTGTATGGCGCCAAGCAACGCCGCGCGCCGTGTGAACGCCTGATAGCGTGTGTTGTCGCGCCCGCTTATCTGCATATGCCACGCTCCATCGCCTGCCTCAGCTTCCCGGCAGGACGCGTGTCTGTATCCGCCCGAAAATCATAACGAAGATCGGGAAGACCGCCACCGTCAAAACCATGTGCCGCACCAGTGTCGACGGCGGTACGGGCATGCCGTGAAAAATGGAGACAACGGCCCAGGCGAGCGCGCCCGTGAATGCCGCCACAACCAGAAAGCCGAACCAGAACACCGTGAACGGCGCATTGACCACCAGCATGCGCTGGGAAATCACCACGGCATAAGTAACGACATAGACAAATGCCCAGAGCCCGATAATGCCGCCGGACAACAGGTCGAAAACGAGCCCGACCGTGAAGACCGCAATCGGCGGAAACATCTCCGGCCGCACGATGGCCCAGTAATATATCGCCATCAGCACGAAAGCCGGCGTCAGCGACGAGCCGACAATGCGTCCGAACGGCACGAAGGAAAGCAGAACGCAAACCAGTCCCATCACGAACGGAGCGACAATCGTGAAAATGCGGCCAGCGCGGGAGGCAGGTGTTGGCGAATAAGGATCGAG
This sequence comes from Parvibaculum sp., assembly GCA_019635975.1. Taxonomy (GTDB): domain Bacteria; phylum Pseudomonadota; class Alphaproteobacteria; order Parvibaculales; family Parvibaculaceae; genus Parvibaculum. The sequence continues at coordinate 24,126 of JAHBYM010000019.1, forward strand.
ACGGACCATGACGCTACTCCGTCCCGCCAGGCGCCACGGCAGCCGTGCCGCTCGCCGCACTGCCGCTGGACGAAGCCGGCGGGCCTTTCAGCACTTCGGGCGGGTCCTGCCGTTCGACCTGCCAGGGAAACTCGTATTGCAGGACGCGCACGAAATCGAGACGTCCCCGATCTGAGAATGTCTGAACGCGTAAATTGCCGTCATTCGTTTGAATGACGAGACCGACCGGCAAGCCGGACGGGATCAATCCCCCGTCACCGGATGTCACGACACGGTCGCCGGGCGAGACGGCGCTGACATTCGTCAGATATTCGAGTTTCGGCCATTCGGTATTGTCGCCCGCCAGCACGGCCTTGTAATGCGCGGGCTCGATCACCACCGGAATGCGGCTGTTGAGGTCGGTCAGCAGCAGCACACGGCTGGCCTTCGGGCCGGTCGACACGATGCGCCCGACAAGGCCGTCCGTGTCGACGACCGCAAGGCCGCTCTTCGCCCCCTGCTCGCGCCCGACATTCACCAGCACCGTATCGACAAAGGGACCGCCCGCGTCCGAGACGGCGCGCCCGCTGACATAATTGATCGAGGGATCGAGCTGAACGTTGAGCAGCGCTTCATACCGCGCGACACGCGCTTCGAGATTGAGCGCCATTTCCTTCCAGGCGAGCAGGCGCGCATTCTCGGCCCGCAGCCGTTCGTTCTCGTCGAATACATACGCATATTCGTCGGTACGTTCGATGATGCGTCGTGCGGCGGCGACCGGACGCGACGCGACTTCGAGGAGCGGCGCGGCCAGGTCGGTGACGACCTGCCGCGCCTGATCGAAGACATAGGTTTCGGCGCGTCCTAGCAAAAGCAGCGCGGCCGCGAGCGTCAACATGAAGACAAGCGAGATTCTGTGGGAGAACTCGCGGAACGGCAGCGCTGTCCGGTTCGAATCCATTACAACTTACTGCTCTCTCGCTGCCGGCCGGCCCACCTTGTTCCCGCCTTCCGCGTTCCTCTGGGGAACAGCCGCGCGTCCTAGTAGACCGACGACAGAACGTGCTTCATCGTCCGAATATGTTCGAGCGCCTTGCCGGTGCCGAGCGCGACGCAGGAAAGCGCGTCGTCCGCGATGCTGACCGGCAATCCCGTTTCGTCGCGCAGCACCTGATCGAGATTGGCGAGCAGTGCCCCGCCGCCCGTCAGCACGATGCCCTTGTCGACGATGTCGGCCGCGAGTTCCGGCGGCGTCGCTTCGAGCGCAACCTTCACCGCCTCGACGATAGCGCCCACGGGCTCGGCCAGGCTTTCGGCGATCTGGCGCTGGCCGATCGCGATTTCCTTCGGCACGCCGTTCATCAGGTCGCGGCCCTTGATCTCGATGGTCATGCCGTCGCCGTCCGGCGGAATGGCAGCCGAACCCACTTCCTTCTTGATGCGCTCGGCACTGGCCTCACCCACGAGCAGATTATGATGACGGCGGATATAGGCGATGATCGCCTCGTCCATCTTGTCGCCGCCGACACGTACCGAGCGGGCGTAAACGATGCCGCCCAACGACAGCACGGCGACTTCCGTCGTCCCGCCGCCGATATCGACGACCATCGAGCCTGTGGGTTCCGTCACCGGCAACCCGGCGCCGATCGCGGCGGCCATCGGCTCTTCGATGAGATAGACCCGGCGCGCACCCGCCGAGAGCGCCGATTCCTGAATGGCGCGGCGTTCGACCGCCGTCGATCCCGACGGCACGCAAACGATGATCTGCGGATTGGCGAACGAGCGCCGGTTATGAACCTTGCGAATGAAATGCTTGATCATCTCCTCAGCGATTTCGAAGTCGGCGATCACGCCGTCGCGCATCGGCCGGATCGCCTGGATGTTGCCGGGCGTGCGCCCCAGCATCATCTTTGCTTCCTCACCGACCGCGAGAACTTGCTTCTTCCCGCCTTTTTCAATGATCGCGACGACCGACGGTTCGTTCAAAACGATTCCGCGGCCCTTGACGTAGACCAGTGTATTCGCCGTGCCGAGATCGATTGCCATATCGGCCGAGAACATGCCGAGCAGACCGGAAAGCATGTTGTTTTCATTCCCTTGAGTAGAGTGCTGCCGGACACCTGAGACATCGCGGCCACGAACTTCGGAGTTTCACCACTTATGGTGGCGTTTTGGTTAATGCGCCGCCCGAAACAACCGCCGCACACCTGACGCCGACGATCTGCTTGGAAGCCGATTCGAAAGAAGTCCCTCGCCGACGCTCAGCCTACGAATGTCGTGAGTCGAAACTGTGGCGAGATCGCAACTGGACACACCCCCGGCGCCTCGATACACGCAACAAACCTCACGACCGGCACCACACCAACCGTAGCGGCCGGAAAACTAAGAGCGCGTTAAGGCTAACCCGTCCCGCATCTGCACAGAATTTTTACGCCAGAACCACGCGGAAAGGCAATGGCCAAGACGAAATTTTCGCGGGTTTTCAATGGTTTGGACGTGACTGGGGCGGCAGTTCCATGACCTCCTGCGCGCGCCCTTCAAGCGCCCCGCGATGGCGTTTGACTGCCTCCACGACGAACTCCATTACGGCGCGAACATGGGCAAGCTGCGCGAGGTCGTTGCGGGCGAGGAGCCACATCTCGAGCGCGCCGAGCATGTCGGGACCGAAAACGCGTTCGAGCCCCTCATCGGCATCGGCAAGGATGCATGGCAGGGCCGCAAGTCCGAGCCCGCGCCGTGCCGCCTCCGCGCGCGCCGTCACACTGGACGAACGCAGCGCCACCTGCGCCGACTTCTCGGCGCGCGAGAACCACCACACCGGCCCGAGCGGCGTCTCGCTGCGCGGGAAGCCGATCAGGTCGTGGCCGGCGATATCGGCCATCTGGCGCGGCCGGCCGCGCTCTTCGAGATAGGCAGGCACCGCGTAGAGCCCGTAGGCCATCTCGCCGACCTTGCGCATCAGCATGTCGCCCTGCGTCGGACGCGCCAGCCGCAGCGCGACATCGACATCCTTCAGCGGATTGCCGATGCGTGGCGCGGCGCCGGCGGCCGCAAGACGTGGATCCGTGACGATTTCGAGCTCAAGGCCGGGATGATCGCGGCGAAAGGACGGAAGCTCCGGCGCCAGCAGGAATGCGGCGACGACATCGCTGGCCGCCAGCCGGACGATGCCCTCGGCGCCACCGCCGGCAGCCGCGAAATCGCGCGGCAAAGCCGACAGCCGACGGTCGACGGGTTCGAGCGCCTCAACAAGCTTTTCTCCAGCAGTTGTAAGGCGATAGCCGGTTCGCTCGCGCTCGAACAGGCGCGCGCCGAGGTCGTCTTCGAGCGAGGCGACGCGGCGCAGCACTGTGGTGGTGTTGACGCCGAGCTGCTGACCGGCGCCGGACAGGCTGCCCGCCGCCGCGACCGCCAGAAAGAACCGTAAATCGTCCCAATTCATGGGCTTAGCCCCCGCCGAGCGCTCCAAATCCGGGTTTGCGCGAACAGCATAGGGGGCTTGCATTCTCAAAGAAACGCGAAAAAGCAAAGGTCGATTTGCGTATATGCCAGCCGACTGTCATCGAACTGTCAAAAAAATGTCACTGAACTGTCACATCACGCCAGCAGGAAGCCCACATAGGCCCCGTAGCCGATGAGCAGCAGCAGCGACTCGATGCGCCCGAGCCTGGCACCCGTGAAGGCGAAAAACAGGAACACGAGAGTCGCCGCTCCCATGACCCAGATGTCGAAGGAGGCGATATCGGCCGGTACCGTGATCGGCTTGACGACGGCGACCGTGCCGGCGATGCCGAGCACATTGAAGATATTGCTCCCCACCACATTACCGATGGCGATCTCGGATTTGCGGCGGAAGGCGGCAAGGACCGAGGTGGCGAGCTCCGGCAGCGAAGTGCCGACGGCGACGACGGTGAGGCCGATGACCGAGTCGGAGATGCCGAATGTGTCGGCAAGGGTAACCGCGCTGTCGACCAGCAGAGAGGCACCGACGACCAGCGCGACGAGACCGCCCAGCGCCATGACGAGTTCAACGAGCAGACCGAAACGCGGACCGGCCTGCAGGAAGGCCGCTTCGGCCGCGTGAAGGTCGGCCGTGCCGTCCTGGCACTTGCGGTCGGCGCGGTAGGTGTAGACGAGATAGGCGGCCAGCAGCAGCAGGAAGACGATGCCGACGCCGCGCGACAGAAAACCGTAGACGCAGACGGCGGTCATCGCCGCGGCGGCCATGAGCATCATCGTGCCGTCGCGCTTCAGCGTGCCGCGCTCGACCGTCATCGGCCAGACAAGTCCGGCAACGCCGATAATCAGCAGGATATTGGCGATGTTGGAGCCGACGACATTGCCGACCGCGATGCCGGGATAGCCGCGAAAGGCGCCCTCGAGGCTCGCCACGAGTTCCGGCGACGAGGTGCCGAAACCGACCAGCGTCAGCCCGATCAGAAAGGGGGAAATGCCGAGCCGCGTCGCCAGTCCCGCAGCGCCCTTGACCAGAAACTCCGCACCGCCGAGCAGCAGCGCCAGACCGAGAACCAGAAACAGCAGCGTCAATCGCCAACTCCTTCGCATTTCGCCGGCCGTGGCGGCGCAAGCGCGCCCGCCGGACAGGAATGCCGACGATAAATAGAGTGTTCAAGAGGTCGCTGCGAGCCCCGGCCGAAAATAATTCCCGGCGGCTCAGCCCGAAACGGGTTTGACGAGGCCGGCCGCCTGCTTCGCGCGCGCCCGCGCCTCGTCGGCGGTCGCCGCCCGCGCCAGCGCGACACCCATGCGCCGCTTCGCAAAGGCTTCCGGCTTGCCGAAAAGGCGAACCTCGGTGCCCAGCAGCGCCAGCGCCTGGTCGAGCCCCTCATAGGCAATGCTCTTTTCGTCGCGCCCGCCATAGATGACGGCGCTGGCGCCCGGCGAAATCATGTCGACCGACACCGGCAGACCGAGCACGGCGCGCGCATGCAGCGCGAATTCGCTTTGATACTGGGTCACGAGCGTCACGAGACCGGTATCGTGCGGACGCGGGCTGACTTCCGAAAACCACACCTTGTCGCCCTTGACGAAAAGCTCGACGCCGAAAATCCCCCTGCCACCGAGCGCTTCCGTGACCTTGCGGGCGATGTCCTGCGCGGCGGCAAGCGCCTTTTCGCTCATCGGCTGCGGCTGCCAGCTCTCGACATAGTCGCCCTTGACCTGGCGATGCCCGACCGGGGCGCAGAATTGCGTCTCGATGCCGACGCCGCCGGCGCGTTTCGCCCGCACGGTCAGCAGCGTGATCTCGTAGTCGAAATCGACCATACCCTCGACAATGACGCGAGGGCTTTCGACCCTTCCGCCCGACATCGCATGGTCCCAGGCCTTCTGCACACCGCCCGGCGCCTCAAGAAAGCTCTGCCCCTTGCCCGACGACGACATGACCGGCTTGACGAAACAGGGAAAGCCGATGCCGCCGTCGATGGCGGCTTTCAACTCGGCAGCGCTGGAAGCAAATGCGTAAGGCGAAACCGGAAGCCCGAGTTCCTCGGCGGCAAGACGGCGGATGCCTTCGCGGTTCATGGTGAGTTGCGCGGCACGCGCGGTCGGGATCACCTCGGCCAGACCGTCCGCCTCGATCTTCGCCAGTTCCGCCGTCGCAATCGCCTCGATCTCGGGAACGATGATATGCGGACGCTCTTTTTCGACCAGCGCGCGCAAAGCCCTGGCATCGGTCATCGCGATCACATGGGCGCGATGCGCCACCTGTTGCGCCGGCGCGTCGGCATAGCGGTCGACCGCAATCACTTCGACGCCGTAGCGCTGCAATTCGATGGCGACTTCCTTGCCGAGCTCGCCCGAGCCCAGCAGCATGACCCGCGTGGCCGACGGGGAAAGCGGCGTACCGATGCGCATGGAGCCTCCTTGAACCGTTCAGGGGCGCGGGTCTAGCACGGATCGGCGGGGCTTGTGCAGCCCGCAATCTGATGATAACAATTGAACAAGTGTTCAATCGTATGGTTCGTCATGGCCGCCCCGAAAACCGCCAAATCAGCGCCGCCCCTGCTTGACGACGACAAGACGGTGGAGCTTGCCGACATGTTCAAGATGCTGGGCGACCCGAGCCGCCTGCGCATCGTGACGGCGACGCTCGAAGGCCCGCGCGCCGTCGGCGAGATCGCCGCCATGCTCGGCCTCTCGGTCTCGCTGGTCAGCCATCATCTTCGCCTGTTGCGCGCGACGCGGCTCGTCAGCCCCGAGCGGCGCGGCAAGCAGATTTTCTACCGGGTGCATGACCAGCATGTGGCGCATGTCATTCGCGACATGATCGCTCATGTGAACGAGGAGGCGGAATGAGGGCTGCTGCAACATCCATCGCCTCTTTCTTCCCACCCTCCCCTCGGGGAGGGTCGACAATTTGCGAGCGACAAGCGAGCAAATTTCGGGGCGGGGGCACTGCCGGAAATTCAGACACATTCGATTGCGTGTGCTTCGCTCGGACCGCTGCGCCCCCGCCCCAAACCGCCCTCTTTCCTCTGCATTTGCAGACAGGCTGCAAAATGGGCGGTTTGACCCTCCCCGAGGGGAGGGTGGGAAGAGATGCCGAGGCCGGATGGAAGCAATGACATGACCACACATCAACATCACGGGCATAGCCACCACGACCACAGCCACGCCAATGAACGCCGCGTGTTCCTCGCCATGTGGCTGACCGGCACCTTCATGGTGGTGGAATTCATCGGCGGCGTGTTGTCGGGCTCGCTGGCGCTGATCGCTGATGCCGGACACATGCTGACCGACACCGGCGCGCTGATGCTGGCATGGCTCGCAACGCGGCTGGCGCGCAAGCCCGCCGACATCGCCCGCTCCTATGGCTATGGACGCGCCGAAACGCTGGCGGCCTTCACCAACGGCATCGTGATGCTGGGCCTTGTCGCCTGGATCCTCTTCGAGGCGGCGACGCGCATCATGGAACCGCGCGACATCCTGGCCGGGCCGATGCTTGCCGTCGCCATTGCCGGGCTTGCCGTCAACATCGCGGCGCTGAAGCTGCTGCATGGCGGCGACGGCAACCTCAACATGCGCGGCGCGACGCTGCATGTGATGGGCGACCTATTAGGCTCGGTCGCCGCCATCACCGCCGCCATTGTCATCCTGACGACCGGCTTCACGGCGATCGACCCCATCCTCTCGGTACTGGTGGCGCTGCTGATCCTCAGAAGCGCCGCGTCGATTATCCGCGAGGCCGCCCACATCCTGATGGAAGGCGCGCCCGAAGATGCGCGCGGCGGCGACATCGCCCGCGACCTGATGGCCGAGGTGCCCGGGCTTGCCGACGTGCATCACGTCCATGCCTGGTCGCTGAGCCCCGAACGCAAGGTGGCGACGCTGCATGCCCGCCTCGCGCCCGGCACCGACGCCGGCGCGGCGCTGGCCGCCATCAAGGCGCGGCTGGCGGCGAAGTTCGGCATCGGCCATGCGACGGTGCAGATCGAGGCGGCCGATTGCCCGGACGATGCGGGGCACGGGCGCTGAAATAACCCGCGCAATTCATGTTGCAGTGCGGTATAATGCCGATAACACGCAAACAGGGGGCCTTTCATGCCGTTTTCGGCCGATAGCGCGCGGACGCTGCTTTCATGGGCGGGCGAGATCAGGGTGTTCGCCGAGATGGGCGCGCTGGCCCCCGCCCTGCCGGCCCTGCTCAACGCGCCGCGCGGCGACGGCCACGGCGTGCTGGTGCTGCCGGGCATGCTGACCGGCGACGAGGCGACTTTCGTGATCCGCCGCTATCTCGACCAGCTCGGCTACACGACGCATCCCTGGAAACAGGGCCACAACTGGGGCCCGAGCCGCGCCCTGCACGACGCGATGCGCGCCCGGCTGCAGGAACTGGCGGCGCGCTACGGACGCCGCATCAGCCTTGTCGGCTGGAGCCTCGGCGGCATTTATGCGCGCGAACTGGCGCGGGAATATCCGCATCTCGTGCGCCAGGTCGTGACGCTGGGAAGCCCCTTCGCCGCCAACCACGACCCGGACGGCGACATGAACGGCCACAGCGCCGAACGCGCCATGCGCCGCCGCGTCGCCCCGCCGGTGCCCTGCACCGCGATCTATTCGAAAAGCGACGGCGTCGTCTCGTGGGAAGATTGCCGCGAGCTCGATGGTCCGCAGACGGAGAATATCGAGGTGACGGCGACTCATATGGGCATGGGCGTCAACCCGCTGGTCCTCTGGGCGATCGCCGACCGGCTGGCGCAGGCGGAAGGCAAGTGGGCGCCCTTCGACCGCACAGGCTGGCACGGGGTGGTTTACGGGTAGAACGACAGTCTATGATTTAGGCAACTCGTCTTCTGAGAATGTATCGAGAAACGTAGGCTCTCGATATGCCGTATTCAGTGACTCGGACCGCTTTCCAAGGTTTGGCTCTATTTCAACACTGCCCATCACGCCAGAATGCTTCTCATCTATCCAAGATGAAAAAATGATAAGCAGCAGTGAGGGGCTGAACAAAACTATCGACCAAAGAGACAACGTCATACCGGTCCAAAAACGCCAACCCTCCCATATCCCTTTTTGATAACCAGTGTATATCGCTCCCCCAACGAAGAAACATACGACTAAAAATCCCCAGAGGTATCCGGCGCCTCTAAGAATCAAAGCAAAGAACTTCATTTCTTCGCCTCCATGACCAATAACGCAGCCACATAAGCTGCGATGCTGCATATTCACCAATTGACGTGAATCTAAGTTGACCTGATTTGGAGAGGTAAGCGAAAGCGAACTCTGCTCACCGAAGAGTTTTTTGTTGCTTCTGAAAGCTCTCCACCTGCCTTGAGTATGGAGAGCACT
>JAHBYM010000190.1 GCA_019635975.1 Parvibaculum sp.
CCTTGAACTTCTTGCGCAGCCGCTTGATGTGGCTGTCGATGGTGCGGTCGTCGACATAGACCTGATCGTCATAGGCCGCGTCCATCAGCGCGTCGCGGCTTTTGACGTAGCCGGGACGCTGGGCCAACGCCTGCAGGATCAGGAATTCAGTGACGGTCAGCACGACCTGCTTGCCGCCCCAGGTGCAAGTGTGACGTTCGGGATCGAGCAGCAAATGGCCGCGCTCCATCACCTGATTGGCGGCACCTTCGGCCGTCGCGACGCCCTCAACCTTGGGGCTGAAGCGGCGCAGAACCGCCTTCACGCGTTCGACCAACAGGCGCTGCGAGAAAGGCTTGGTGATGTAGTCGTCGGCGCCCATCTTGAGACCGAACAATTCGTCGATCTCGTCGTCCTTGGAGGTGAGGAAAATCACCGGCAGGTCGGATTTCTGGCGCAGACGGCGCAGCAACTCCATGCCGTCCATGCGCGGCATCTTGATGTCGAAGATGGCGACGTCGGGCGGATTGGCCGAAAGACCCGCCAGCGCCGCTGCACCATCGGTATAGGTTTGAACGTGATAGCCCTCGGCTTCGAGCGCGATGCTCACCGAGGTCAGAATGTTGCGGTCGTCGTCGACCAGCGCAATGGTCGGCATTGGCCCCCGTTCCTTCTCAGCCTGGCCCCTTTGGCCGGTCTGGCCCTTCGGTTCTTCCTCGTTCCGGACCTCTTGCATTGGCATACCCCGCTCTCAGACGCCGCCCAGCATGGCGATGAGGCTTAGGGTCGCTTTTGGCCCAAAATGTGGCGGCAGTATAAGGGGTTGGTGCCTCACGCGCCATGCCCCGCGCGGCACGCATCCGGCCGATTTGACAAGCGCGCGGCCGGACGGCCATGAGTAGATGAACGGAAGAAGGCCGGGAAGCGGCCAATGAGGGGGAATATCATGCTGAAGCGTGTTCTGGCCGGGCTTGCCGGGCTCATCATCCTGCTGGTTGCGGTGCTTGTCGGCCGGACGCTGGCGGTGCCGGTACTCGATGTCGAGGCCGCCGGGCACGCGGCCAGCATCGACGCCGAACGCGCAGCCGCGCATCTCGCCGAAGCCGTGCGCTTCGAGACGATTTCGCATCAGCGCGGCGCGGACGCCGCCGCCGTCGCCCGCTCGGACGCGGCCTTTACCGGCTTCCGCAACTGGATGGACGCGACCTATCCGGCCTTCACCGAAGCGACAAGCCGCGAGATCGTCGGCGGACACACGCTCTTTTATACCTGGGCGGGAAGCGACACCGCGCTCGACCCGGTGCTGTTGATGTCGCATATCGACGTGGTGCCAATTGCGCCGGGTACGGAAGATCAGTGGGAGCATCCGCCCTTTTCGGGCGCCATCGCCGACGGCTATGTGTGGGGGCGCGGCACGATCGACAACAAGGGCTCGCTGATCGCGATGGTCGAGGCGGCCGAGTTGCTGGCGGCGCGCGGCTTCCGGCCGGTGCGCAGCATCATGTTCGCCTTCGGTCATGACGAGGAAATCGGCGGCGGCACCGGCAACAAGGTGCTGGCCGAGCTGCTGCAGGCGCGCGGCACGCGGCTGCACTGGGTGAAGGACGAAGGCGGCGTGATCGGCCATGGGCTGCTGCCCGGCGTCAACACGCCCGTCGCCATGATCGGCGTGGCCGAGAAGGGCTCGATCTCGCTCGACATCGTCGCCTATTCGCGCGGCGGCCATTCGTCGATGCCCTCGCCCGCCGCCGAAACCGCCATCGGGAGGCTGGCGCGTGCGCTGGAGCGGATCGGCGATGCGCCGTTTACATCCCGTGTCGACGGCGCGACGCGCGGCATGATCGAGGGGCTGGCGCAGGCGGCGCCGTTTCTGCAACGCATGGTCTATGCGAATCTCTGGCTCTTCGAGCCCGTGGTGCGCGGCGTGATGGAAAGGAGCCCGACCAGCGCGGCGCAAATTCACACGACGATCGCGCCGACGATCATCGAGGGCGGCAACAAGGAAAACGTGCTGCCGCCGGAAGCGCGCGCGGTCGTCAATTTCCGCATTCATCCGCGCGACAATGCAGAGACGGTGATCGCGCATGTGCGCGCGGCGATCGACGACCCGGAGGTCAAGATCGAACCGCTGCCGGGCATCCGCGAGGCCTCGCAGGTGTCGAACATCGAGGGCGATGGCTACAAGTTTCTGACCCGGGTCATCGGCGAAAGCTTTCCGGGCACGATCACCGCGCCCTATCTGGTCGTCGGCGGCACCGACAGCCGCCACTATCTTCCGATCACCGACAATGTGTTCCGTTTCATCCCCATCCGCATGGGCCCGGACGACATGGCCCGCTTCCACGGCACCAATGAGCGCGTGTCGGTGGCCAATATGGGGGAGGCGGTGGCTTTTTACGTCCGCCTGATGGAAACGATGGAGGCCGCCGAATAACGCCGTTTTCAGGGTTAAGGCTGCCGCTTTTTGCGCCAGGAAAGCCGCTTTGGCGGGCAAGAGGGGCGCTTCGCCGCACCCGTTGCAAGCGCCTCGCAAAGCGGTTGCGCCGGGGAGGGGCCGCCAGTATGTTGGCGCCGAATTTCCGACCCGCTGGAGAGAGACCGGGGCATCTGGCCCCAGTTTTGCTATATTTCCGGTGGATGACCGACGCGCCCAAACCGGCGCGACAAAAATCGCCCGACGGGTTTTCCGGAACCGGGCGGCGGGGAAGCGAACAAGCCAGACGGCCCCAGCGGGCCTCTCGGGATCACGAGGAGAGAATTGTGAAACAGACCGGGCCCATTATCAGCCGTTTCGGCGCCGACAAAAGCGGCTTCAAAAATCTTGCCGCCGCGCACTGGAACTACCGCCCCGCCGCGCTTTATGAAGAAGCGATAAAACGGAACGAGGGCCATGTTGCCGCCAACGGGCCCTTCGTCGTCAAGACCGGCGTTCACACCGGCCGCTCCGCCAAAGACAAATTCATCGTCCGCGACGCCTCCACCGAAAAGACCGTCTGGTGGGACAACAACAAGTCGATGACTTCCGAAGCCTTCGACCTTCTCCATGCCGACATGCTGAAACACGCCGAGGGCAAGGAGCTCTTCATCCAGGACCTTTTCGGCGGCGCCGACGAAACCCACCGCCTCGCAACCCGCGTCTACACTGAATATGCCTGGCACTCGCTGTTCATCCAGAACCTGTTGATCGAACCGAAGCCGGACGAACTCGACAATTTCGAGCCGCAATTCACGATCATCGACCTGCCGAGCTTCGAAGCCGACCCCGCGAAATACGGCGTGCGCACCGGCACCGTGATCGCCTGCAACTTCGCCAAGCGCATCGTGCTGATCGCCGGCACGTCCTATGCGGGTGAAATCAAGAAGTCCGTCTTCTCGATGCTGAACTACGAATTGCCCCCGAAGCGCGTGATGCCGATGCATTGCTCGGCGAATGTCGGACCGGAAGGCGACACCGCGATCTTCTTCGGCCTGTCGGGCACCGGCAAGACGACGCTTTCGGCGGTTGCCACGCGCACGCTGATCGGCGACGACGAGCATGGCTGGTCGGAAAACGGCGTCTTCAACTTCGAAGGCGGCTGCTATGCCAAGATGATCAAGCTGTCGGCGGAAGCCGAGCCGGAAATCTATGCCGTCACCAGGCGTTTCGGCACCGTGCTCGAGAACGTCGTGATGGACGACGACACCCGCGAGCTCGATCTCGACAGCGCGGCGCTGGCCGAGAACTCGCGCGGCGCCTATCCGCTTTCGTTCATTCCGAATGCCAGCCCCACGGGGCGCGCGCCGCACCCGAAAAACATCATCATGCTGACGGCGGATGCCTTCTCGGTGCTGCCGCCCGTCGCGCGGCTGACGCCGAGCCAGGCGATGTATCACTTCCTGTCGGGCTATACCGCGAAAGTGGCGGGTACCGAAAAAGGCGTGACGGAGCCGGAAGCGACCTTCTCGACCTGTTTCGGGGCGCCCTTCATGTCGCGCCACCCGACCGAATACGGCAACCTGCTGCGCGACCTCATCGCCCAGCACAAGGTTTCGTGCTGGCTCGTCAACACCGGCTGGACCGGCGGCGTCTACGGCACGGGCTCGCGCATGCCCATCAAGGCGACGCGGGCGCTGCTCGCCGCCGCGCTTGACGGCTCGCTCAACAATGTCGCTTTCCGCACCGATCCGAATTTCGGTTTCGAGGTTCCGGTCAGCGTGCCGGGCGTCGACGACAAGATCCTCAACCCGCGCGACACATGGGCCGACAAGGCCGCCTATGACGCGCAGGCGCAGAAGCTGGTGAAAATGTTCATCGACAATTTCGCCAAGTTCGAGGCGCATGTCGATCCGGACGTCCGCGCCGCGGCGCCCGCCGCCGCCCGCGCCGCCGAGTAAGCGCGCGCGTCATACCAAACGCAAAAGCCCGGCGGGAAACCGCCGGGCTTTTTCATGCGGATGA
>JAHBYM010000191.1 GCA_019635975.1 Parvibaculum sp.
CTGCTGACGGTGCTGGTCATGTTCTCGAAGGATTACTGGCGGGAGTGAGAGTGGAAATGGAATTTCTTCTGCGCGCGGTCTCAGTCGGCGTCGGTGCCACCGTTGTTCTCGATCTGTGGACGTTGTTTGCGAAGCGGGTGCTCGGCATGTCCGGTCCCGACTGGGCTATGGTGGGCCGCTGGATCGGGCATCTCCCGCTCGGACGTTTCCGGCACGACAACATGGCCGCGGCGTCGCCCGTTCGCGGCGAGCGTCTTATCGGCTGGAGCGCGCATTATGTGATCGGCATCGCCTTTGCGGGCTTGCTTCTGGCGGTCTGGGGTCTCGACTGGGCGTATCGGCCGACGCTTCCGCCGGCTTTGATCGTCGGGCTTCTCACGCTCGCCGCGCCGTTCTTCATCCTGCAGCCGGGCATGGGGGCGGGGATCGCCGCTTCGAAAACGCCGAAACCGAACATGGCGCGCTTGCGCAGCCTGGTTGCCCACACGGTCTTCGGCATCGGTCTCTATGTCGCGGCCCTGCTGACGGCAATGCTGATCCGCCTTTGACCGGAGCCCCCGCGAATGAGAGCCCCTAAAGGCTCTCATTCGCTTCCGCCGGCACGGTCAGCGGGATTTTCAGATAGCGCTTGCCGTTGTCTTCGGCCGGCGGCACGTGGCCGGCGCGGATATTGACCTGGATCGAGGGCAAGAGCAGCACGGGTGCTGCCAGCGTCGCGTCGCGCTTTTCGCGCATGGCGACGAAATCGTCCTCGCCGACGCCTTCATGCACATGGATGTTCGCCGCGCGCTGCTCGGCCACCGTCGTTTCCCAGACATAATGGTCGCGGCCCTCCGGCTTGTAGTCGTGGCAGAGGAAGAGCCGCGTCTCGGGCGGCAGCGCCAGCAGCTTCCGGATCGAGCGATAGAGCGTGCGCGCATCGCCGCCGGGGAAGTCGGCGCGCGCCGTGCCGTAGTCGGGCATGAAGAGCGTGTCGCCGACGAAAACGGCGTCGCCGACCTTGTAGCTGACGCAGGCCGGCGTATGGCCCGGCGTCGCGATCACTTCCACCGTCAGCCCGCCGATCGCGAAATTCTCGCCTTCCTTGAACAGATGGTCGAATTCGCGCCCGTCGGTCGGGCCCTTCTGATTGAAGACCGGCGTGAAGATTTTCTGCACATCGTTTATATGCGCGCCGATGCCGATTTTCGCGCCCGTCTTCGCCTTGAGGTACTGCGCGGCCGACAGATGGTCGGCATGGGCGTGCGTCTCGAGGATCCATTCGATCCGCGCCTTCGCCTTTTCGGCGGCGTTGAGCAGCCTGTCGGCGCTCGCGGTCGAAACCTTGCCCGATTTCGGGTCGAAATCGAGCACCGGATCGACAAAGGCGGCGGCGCGGCTCGCCGGATCGACCACCAGATAGCTCACCGTATTGGTGGCCTCGTCGAAAAAGCCCTGTATTTCCCGCTTTTTTGCGTTGCTCATGGGGGTTCTCCTTCTTCGTTGCCGGCCCGGCTTTCGCCCCGGGCCCCTTCGTCTCTTGACATATATATTAGCAAATATTAAATTAGCAATAGCTAAAACGTCACAGGGCCGGAGGCCGGACGATGCGAATGATGAAAAGCGACATTTCGAAACTCGCCGAAAGCGCCGGCGAGGCGGCGCGGATGCTCCGCCTGCTCGCCAATGAAAAGCGGCTGCTGGTGCTCTGCGCGCTGGCGGTCAAAGGCGAGGCGAGCGTCGGCGAGCTTGCGGCCGAGGCCGATCTCGGCATGTCGGCGCTCTCGCAGCATCTGGCGAAGCTGCGCGAGGACGGCCTCGTCGCGACGCGGAAGGAGGCGCAGACCGTTTTCTATCGCATCGACGATCCCGACGCGGCCCGGATTCTGAAAACCCTGAAAGACATTTATTGCGCTTAAGCGCCAAAGGAGAAGACAAGATGACCCTCAAGACCATCACCCCCGAAGAAGCCAGGACGCTCGGCGCGCGCGGCGCGGCCATCGTCGATGTGCGCGATGCCGACGAGTTTGCCCGCGAACACATTCCCGGCGCGCGCAACGCGCCGCTCGCCGCGCTCGGGCCGGGCGCCGCCCCACCCATGGCTTTGAACAATTCGGGCGGCATCCTCGTCTATCACTGCAAGTCCGGCATGCGCACCAGAGCCAATGCGGCAAAGCTCGCCGAGGCCGCCGGTCTCTGCGAGGCCTATATTCTCGAAGGCGGCATCGAAGCGTGGAAGGCCGCCGGGCTCCCTGTCTCCGCCGACGCCTCGCAGCCCATCGAACTGATGCGCCAGGTGCAGATCGCGGCGGGCTCGCTCGTCGTTCTCGGCGTGGCGCTCGGTGCCGTTATCCATCCGGGCTTCTACCTGCTCTCCGCTTTTGTCGGCGCGGGGCTGGTGTTTGCCGGCGTTTCCGGCTTCTGCGGCATGGCGCGGCTGCTGGCCGCGATGCCGTGGAACCGCGCGCTGCGGGCATGAGCGGGAGCGCGCGGAAATGGAATTCGCCGCCGCCGATCTCGTCGCGCTCGCTTCGGGCGCGCTTGTCGGGCTGACGCTCGGGCTGGTTGGCGCCGGTGGTTCCATTCTCGCCGTGCCGCTGCTGGTCTATGTCGTCGGCGTCGCCTCGCCCCATGTCGCGATCGGCACCGGCGCCGTGGCGGTCGGCGTCAATGCGCTGGCCGGCGTCTTCCTTCATGCACGCGCAAAGACCGTCAAGTGGCCCTGCGCGCTTGTCTTCGCCGCCTCGGGCGTCGTCGGCGCCTTCGGCGGCGCGCGGCTCGGCAAGATGGTCGATGGCGAGCTGTTGCTGGCGCTGTTCGGTCTCGTGATGATCGCCGTCGGCGTCTCGATGTTCCTGCGCCGCGGCGATGGCGGCAATGCGGAGGTTCATCTCGACCGCGCCTCGGCGCGCAAGCTGCTGCCGTCGCTGATCGGCTACGGGCTTGCCGTTGGCCTCCTCTCCGGCTTTTTCGGCGTCGGCGGCGGCTTCCTCATCGTGCCCGGCCTCATCGGCGCCACCAACATGCCGATCCTATTCGCGGTCGGCTCGTCGCTGGTTTCGGTGTCGGCCTTCGGCTTCGCCACCGCCTCCTCCTATGCGCTTGCCGGCCTCGTCGACTGGCATGCGGCGGCGCTGCTGCTCGCCGGCGGTCTCGCCGGCGCGGTTTTCGGCACGGCGCTCGCCCGCCGCCTCGCCGCCCGCAAGGCGCTCCTTACACGGATATTCGCCGCGACGGTCATCGCCATCGGGCTCTATGTCGCGGGGCAGGGGGCGATGGTGTTTCTGTGACGGGCCCGAAACCGGGGATTACTTTTTTGCCGTCACCCTATCGCGTCCGCGAAACGAAATCGGGGATAAGGGACGCCGTTTGTGCGCTGCAAACCGGGGACAAGTTCGACTTATCCCCGGCCTGGCCCCGGGGATAAGTCCGTTTGTGACAGTTTTTTGACAGTTCGATGACAGTCGGGCCTTTTCAGGGGCCTCAGGCCGCCTTTTTGCCGGCCTCGATCGTGTCCTCGAAGGTCCGCAGGCCCGGCCGCGCGGCCGACACCAGCACCGCCATGTTGCCCGGCAGGTGCTCGTTCTTCCACATCTTGTCATGCGCCAGCGGAATGTCCGCCCACGGAAAGACTTCCGACATGCAGGGGTCGATGCGCCGCTCGATCACGAGCTGGTTGGCCGCGCTCGCCTGCTTCAGATGCGCGAAATGCGATCCCTGAATGCGCTTCTGCCGCATCCAGACGAAGCGCGCATCGAATGTCAGATTGAAGCCGCTGGTGCCGGCGCAGAAAACAACCATGCCGCCGCGTTTCGTCACCATGCAGGAAACGGGGAACGTCGCCTCACCCGGATGCTCGAACACGATATCGGGGTCGATGCCCTTGCCGGTGATGTCCCAGATCGCCTTGCCGAATTTGCGCGCTTCCTTCATGAAGTCGTTGAACTCGGCCGAATTGACCTTCGGCAACTGGCCCCAGCAATCGAAATGCTTGCGGTTGATGACGCCTTTCGCACCCATCGACATCACGAAATCATGTTTGCTGTCGTCGGAAATGACGCCGATGGCGTGCGCGCCCGCCGTCGCGCAGAGCTGCACGGCGAATGAGCCGAGGCCACCGCTCGCGCCCCACACCAGCACGTTCTGTCCGGGCGCCAGAATATGCGGCGCGTGGCCGAACAACATGCGATAGGCAGTCGCCAGCGTCAGCGTGTAGCAGGCGCTTTCTTCCCATGTCAGATGCTTCGGGCGCGGCATCAACTGCTGCGATTGCACGCGGCAGAATTGCGCGAAGGAACCGTCCGGCGTTTCGTAGCCCCAGATGCGCTGCGTCGGCGAGAACATCGGATCGCCGCCATTGCATTCCTCGTCGTCGCCATCGTCCTGATTGCAATGGATGACGACTTCGTCGCCGACCTTCCAGCGCTTCACCTTGG
>JAHBYM010000192.1 GCA_019635975.1 Parvibaculum sp.
ACTACCAGCGTCGTGGATGTCGTCGATATACTCGCCATACGCGGCGGGAGCGATCGGCCCGCGTACGCGCTGCCGCATGAGATCGGAAAATCCCATGATCGCGTTGAGCGGTGTGCGCAGATCGTGGCTCATATTGGCGAGGAAGGACGATTTGGCATTGTTGGCGTCCTCGGCCGCTTGTCTCTCGCGGATCGCCTCGTCGCGCGCCGCCTGAAGGTCGGTGGCCATCGCCTCATTCTCGAATCTCAGGCGGAGACTGTTCACGATGTGCCGGTTGACGAATTTTCCGGCCCGCAAAATGGTGACAGTCCATGCGGTGAGCAGAAACAGAACGACGAAGTTGAGATTCGACGGGTGCACCAGAAGAAGAATGCCGACAGCACAGAAGAAAGCGACCTGACCCTTGGCGAAAGCGTGCCAATGGCTCGCATGGACGGTAATCATCATCAGCGGCGTGCCGAACGCCAGGGCAAAGATAAAAAGATTGTTCTCTGCGTTCCCGGGCTCCCAGAGCAACCAGAGGCACGCCGCCCAGACGAGCGGGCCGCGCACCGCCGTGTACCCATAGACACGCGACCAAAAAATTATCTTGTCGAGCGGCGCCGGATCGCGTTTGAACCACCAGTCGAGCAGAAATACGCTTGCTATCTGCAGGGCGAGGAGCACCGCTATGACACCGATCACGCCCGGCGAAACGTCGCCGAGTTCCGGTACCACGCCCGACCAAAAAATGCCGACGATAAGCGCGGTCCATAGCGGCATTCCGACAACGCCAAACAGCGCGCCGGAGTTGATCTGCTCGATACTCGCGAGATCGACCCGTGCGGCGAGAATCTGCTCGTTGTCGGACGCACTCCGTTCCATAGGCTGCCTGTGCTGGAATACGCAGGCAGTGTGCACCGATCAGCACTAAGAAATCGTTTCCAAAACCTTGCCGCACCGGATCTGGGACGGCCGGTTTCAATGCTTGAGAGAGCGTAAATGCACGCGCTTACGCGATCGAAAGAGTGCCCAACGGAAAGACCGGTGCCGACCCGGACCATCACCTCCAGACGACCACCATTGAATTCTCTCTGGTTCGGAACGGGGCAGGCGCATAGCACACGCCATCCCTTAAACGATTGCCACCAAAGTAAAATCTCCCAAATCCGTCATAGGGACAATGGTCATCTTAATTACCAGAGTATTCTATTGCCTACCCGGACCCCGGGAGTATTCAAGCGGCCAAGTTTACGCTGTTCTATCTCCAAATACTCTTTCGGTGCACGAAAAAAGATTGGCGATCGATCATGGATCGAGACCCTGGCGCCCCGTCCCGCAGACACCTCAACCGGCGATGAACTTCAGGAGGTCGGCGTTCAGCACATCGGCATTCACCGTCAGCATGCCGTGCGAGAAACCGGGATAGGTCTTCAGCGAGCCGTTGGGCAGCAGCTTGACCGCCTTCAAGGCCGAGGCGGCGATCGGAACGACCTGATCGTCCTCACCATGCAGCACCAGCGTCGGGACGGTGATCGCCTTGAGGTCCCCGGTCTGATCGGTTTCCGAGAAGGCCTTGATGCCGTCGTAATGCGCCTTGGCGCTGCCCATCATGCCCTGCCGCCACCAGTTCTGGATCACGCCTTCATGGACCGTCGCGCCATCGCGGTTGAAGCCGTAGAACGGGCCTGATGGAACGTCGCGGAAAAACTGCGCGCGGTTGCCGGCCAGCGCCGTCCGAAAGCCATCGAAGACCTCCATCGGCGTGCCCTCGGGGTTGTCGCCGGTTTTCAACATCAAGGGCGGAATGGCAGCGACAAGCACAGCCTTGGCCACGCGGCCGGCCGGTTCGCCGAATTTGGCCACGTAGCGCGCCACCTCGCCACCACCTGTGGAATGGCCGATGTGAACCGCGTTCCGCAGATCCAGCGCCTCGGCGACGGCGAAGGCGTCGGCTGCGTAGTGGTCGATATCGTGACCCTCGGCGACCTGCGCCGAGCGTCCATGACCACGCCGGTCGTGCGCGACGACGCGATAGCCCTTCGACAGGAAGAAAAGCATCTGCGCGTCCCAATCGTCGGACGAGAGGGGCCAGCCATGATGAAAAACGACGGGCTGCGCGTCTTTGGGACCCCAGTCCTTGTAGAAAATCTCGACGCCATCCTTGGTTGTGACGGAGCTCATGGTGCGTTCTCCTTCTTGGGCGTTGTGAGTTGCGGGTTCCGCGGTATGCGCGATACCCAGATGAAAGACGAAGCTTGCCGCAAATGCGGAGGCCGAGATCAGAGCGCCACGGCGGCTGAGCGACAGACAAGGGACGGAGATATCGGGCATGGAGGTGCTCCGTGATTTGTGCAAAGCGGCGTGACGGAATTCAAGTGCGCGCTCGTACATGACAGCAGACATGCGCTGAAGGACACATTGTCTGGAGGTCAGGATGTCAGTTCGATTTGAAAGGCGGTAGTGCGCGCTGACGAGAAGCTGTGTCGCCGAAAGCGGAACCCCGATCGAGTTCAACGAACGGCGCGACCGTTCAGACTCGCTCTATTGCCGCTCGGCGGCGGGTACCTTGCCGAGCGGTTCCGGAACGGGCTGGGTGTGCAACCGGTCCAGACCCGACATGATGTCTCCCTGCACCTGCTCGGAAAGACGCTCGGCATCCCGCTGGCGGATGTCCGCTGCGGCCTCTTCGACTTCGAGCTCGGAAAAACCCAACGCGCGCAGTCCTTCCGCGCCCATCAGATAGGCGGATTCAACGGTCTCGCGGATTTGATAGTCGACGCCCGCGCGGATCAGCTCGACGGCATGTCCGCGGTCATAGCTTCGCACCAGCAGTTTGGCCTGCGGAAATTCGTGTTGCGCAAGCTCCACGATCTGCAATGCAGATTTCCGGTCATCGACACAAATCATAATCGCGTCGGTCGCGTTCGCACCGGAGTGGTGCAGCGTATCGAGCCGCGTACCGTCGCCGAAGAAGACCTTGAATCCGAATCGTGCCGCATCGCGGATCCTATCGGGATCGCTGTCGATGACAGAAAGGCTGATGCCCTTCGACAACAGGAGCTGCGATGCGATCTGGCCGAAGCGGCCGAACCCGATGACGAGTATCCGCCCCTTGAGGTCCCGGGCAAGGTCGACCCCGTCCATCGAGGCTTCGCTGCGCAGCAGCCGGTCCGTCACGATTATAAGGAACGGTGTCAAGGCCATGGAGAGGATGACGACGGTTGTGAACAGCGAATTTTCCCGAGCATCGATCACGCCCGTCGCTGCCGCGGCGGCATAGAGCACAAAGGCAAACTCGCCGCCCTGCAGGAACATGGACGTCCGGTGCAAGGCCTGGTGGTTTGAGCCGCCGAACAGGCGCGCGACCGCATAGACCACCACTCCCTTCGCGAAGGTGAACGCCACCAGCACGGACAGCAGAAACCATGGCTCAGCCGCAACGATGGAAAGATCGAGCGACATGCCGACAGCGAGGAAGAACAGCCCCATGAGCAGGCCGCGAAACGGCTCGATATCGCTTTCGATCTGGTGGCGGTAGCTCGAACTCGACAGCATCACGCCGGCAAGGAACGCACCCATCGCCATCGACAGGCCGGCGGCTTCCATCAGCAGCGCAGCACCGAGAACGACCAGCAGCGCGCCGGCGGTGAGCACCTCTCTTGTGCGGGTGCGCGCCAGCAGGGCGAAGAACGGGTTCAGCCCCCAATAGGACACGGCAAGGAGCGCCAGCAGCGCTGCCAGCGCTATCAACACGTTTATCCACCCCGCTTCACCCGAAGCCAGCGGCGACAGGAAGGCGACCACAGCCAGCAGCGGAACGATCATCAGGTCCTCGAACAGCAGGATCGAGACCGACTTCTGGCCTTCGCTGCTGGCAATCTCGCCCCTGTCCTGAAGCATCGACATGATGACCGCGGTGGAGGAGAGGACAAAACCCGCGCCAGCGACGAAGGCAACCGGACCGGAGAGGTCGAAGATCAAAGCCCCGGCAAGTGCAAGGGCAGTCGTTGCGGCAGCTACCTGCACAAGGCCCAGGCCGAATATCTGGCCGCGCATTGCCCAGAGCTTGCGGGGGCGCAATTCCAGTCCGATCACGAACAGGAACATCACGACCCCGAGCTCCGAGAAATGCAGGATGGATTGCGTATCGGTGATGAGCCCCAGCACGGAAGGACCGACGAGAAGGCCAGCCGCGAAATAACCGAGTACCGAGCCAAGGCCGAGCCGTTGAAACAGCGGCACGGCAACGACGGCCGCCCCCATCAACAGGACTGCCGGTCCGATCGTATGCATCAAGCCCGCTTCAGCCATCGACTTGCCTTTCCAATATGTTGCCCCGACGCGCGGAGACGTTGAGCCGGGCCGTCAGCTTTTGCGCATCAGGATCATCTTTTCCTGCGTCATGTCGCGCATGGTGTAGGGTATG
>JAHBYM010000193.1 GCA_019635975.1 Parvibaculum sp.
GGGCCGCCGGGAAGGGCCCCGGCCGAAGCGCGCCGCAAGGTAGAACAAACCGCGCGCCCTGACAATCGGCGGCTTCGCGCTCCCTTGGCGGGCCTCTCGAATCCGCCTATAGGAAGGAACCCGCTATTTCCGCGCCCTTGCGCGTTCAATGAGTTCTGCGTTCCATGTCGGAGGCCCTGCGGCTCGCGCCCCTCGATTTGTTCATCGATCCGCTCCTGTCGTTTCAGGACGCCCGTCTCCGCGACATGCTGGCCTATTGGGAGCGCCAGCGCGGCGCCAAGCCCTGTCCGGCGCGCGCCGATGTCAGCCCCGCCGATATCGTCAGCCATCTGCCGTCGGTTTTTCTGGTCGATGCCGAGCCGCCGGCGCTGTCGCTGGCAAACTTCCGTGTACGTCTGATGGGAACGGCGCTGAACGAACTTTTCGCGCGCGACTTCACCGGCCGCACGCTCGAAGGCGACATCGCCGAAAAGCCCGCCGCGGCCATCGCCAAGGTGCTGGGCGTCGTCTGCCAGTTGCGCCGCCCCTTGCGCGTCTACGGCGCGGCGGTTTTTTCGCCCTCGGGCCCGGCGACCGAAATCGAGGCGGTGCTGTTGCCGCTGTCGGCCGGCGCCGGCGTCGACATGGTGCTGGGCGAGCTCGTCAAACGGGCATCGGCGTGACGGATGCCGCTGCGGCGGGCACTATTTCGCCGATGTGAGCTGCATGAAGACGTCTTCGAGGTCGGATTCCTCCGTCGAGATGTCGCGGATTTCGAGCCCCGCATCGCTCAGTAAACGGAGGATGTCCATGGCGCCGGTTTCCGCCGGGTTGTATTGCACGGTCAGCGCCCCGTCGGGCCTGAGTTCCGCCTTCAGGCCGGCAAACGCCGCCGGCAGCGCCGTAAGCGGCCGCGCCATCCGCACGATCAGCCGCTTGTCGCTGATCCGCGAAAGCAATTGGTCCTTC
The DNA here is from genome assembly GCA_019635975.1 of Parvibaculum sp. Taxonomy (GTDB): domain Bacteria; phylum Pseudomonadota; class Alphaproteobacteria; order Parvibaculales; family Parvibaculaceae; genus Parvibaculum. The sequence continues at coordinate 949 of JAHBYM010000193.1, forward strand.
GGCTCGCAGCACACCACCTCGCCCTTGTCGATGATGGCGATGGTGTCGCACAGCGCCTCGGCCTCCTCGAGATAATGCGTCGTCAGCACGATGGTCGTGCCGCGCGCATGCAACCCCTTCACATAGTCCCAGAGCTGGCGGCGGAGTTCGATGTCGACGCCGGCCGTCGGCTCGTCGAGGATCAGCACCGGCGGGTTGTGCACCATTGCCTTGGCGACCAGCAGCCGCCGCCGCATGCCGCCGGAGAGGGTGCGCGCATAGGCGTCCGCCTTGTCGTCGAGCCCCATGGCCTTGAGGATTTCCATGGTCCGCCGCTCGCGCTTCGGCACGCCATAGAGCCCGGCCTGCATTTCCAGTACCTCGGCCGGCGTAAAGAAAGGATCGATGCTGAGTTCCTGCGGCACCACGCCGATCGAGGCCCGCGCCTGGCGCGGATTGACGTCGATGTCGAAACCCCAGACGGAAGCCGATCCCGACGTCTTGATGACGAGGCCTGCGAGAATGTTGATGAAGGTCGATTTGCCGGCGCCGTTCGGCCCCAGCAGCGCGAAAATCGAACCGCGCGGTATAGCAAGGTCGATCCCCTTCAGCGCTTCCTTGGCAGGCTGGTTGCCGCTCGCCTTGTAGACCTTCCGCAAATTGCGCGCCTCGATGGCGTATCGCGCCGTGGCTTGCGGCGCAGGCTCGGCCGGCATGCGGGCTTCAACGGTCGGGTCTGTGTCGGCAAGCGAATGGGCCATGACGCGGGGCTCTTTTTAAAGGCTTCGATGCGGGTTCTGTTGCCGGGCGGCGACCGCGTTATAGTGGCGTCCCGCCGCGAGGCGGAGGGCAAGCATAGGCCTCATAGATAAGGAAGGCGAGGCGCGTGGCAAGCGGCAAAACGGAAAAGAAAGCGGCGGCGGGAAAGCCGCTGAAAAAAGGCGATCACCTCTTTCTGGTCGACGGATCGGGCTATATTTTCCGCGCCTATCACGCGCTGCCGCCGCTGACGCGCAAGTCCGACGGCCTCCCCGTCGGCGCCGTCGCCGGCTTCTGCAACATGCTCTACAAGCTGATCGAGGACACCAAGGACGAATTCGAGCCGACGCATCTCGCGGTCATTTTCGACGCCTCGTCGAAGACCTTCCGCAACGACATCTATCCCGAATACAAGGCAAACCGCCTCGAACCGCCGGAGGATCTGCGCCCGCAATTCGCGCTGGTGCGCGACGCGACGCGCGCCTTCGGCGTGCCCTCGATCGAGATGCTGGGCTTCGAGGCCGACGATCTGATCGCCACCTATGCGCGCCTCGCGGCGGATGCCGGCGCCCGCGTCACCATCGTCTCCTCCGACAAGGACCTGATGCAGCTCGTCAACGACCGCGTCGACATGCTCGACACGATGAAGTTGAAAACGATTGCGCGCGACCAGGTGATCGAGAAATTCGGCGTACCGCCCGAAAAAGTCGTCGATGTGCAAGCGCTGGCGGGGGACAGTACCGACAACGTGCCGGGCGTCCCCGGCATCGGCATCAAGACGGCCGCGCAACTGATCGTGGAATATGGCGATCTCGAAACGCTGCTTTCCCGCGCGGGTGAAATAAAGCAGAACAAGCGCCGCGAAAACCTGATCGAGTTTGCCGAGCAGGCGCGCATTTCGCGCAAGCTCGTCGAACTCGACAACAAGGTCCCGGTCAACGTCGCTCTCGACACGATGGCCGTCCGCGATCCCGATCCCGAAACGCTGATCGGCTTTTGCAAGGACATGGAGTTCTCGACGCTGACGCGCCGCGTCGGCGAGCGCTTCAACATCGATGTCGATGCGATCCCGGCGACGGGCGCCCATCCGCCGCAAGCGGAAGCGGCGGACACCGGCGGCAAGCCGGAAAAACAGGTCGCCACGCGCAGCGCACGCGGCGGTGTTCCGGGCGCGACGCCGAAAGGCATCGACGCCGATTTCGCGCAAGCCAGCTACACGGCGGTCGTCACGCTGGCCGATCTCGAAACCTGGATCGAAAAGGCGCGCGCGCAGGGATATGTCGCCGTCGACACCGAAACGGATTCGCTGAACCCGATGCAGGCCCGTCTTGTCGGCGTATCGATGGCGCTGGTGCCCGGCGAGGCTTGCTACATACCGCTGCAACATGGCGCCGGCGACGGTCTCGACTTTGCGGACGCCGGCGCGCAACAGCAGATACCGCTGAAGGACGCGCTGGGGGCGCTGAAGCCGCTGCTCGAAGACCCATCCATCCTGAAGATCGGCCAGAACCTCAAATTCGACATGCTGGTCTTCCGCCAGCACGGCATTGCGCTCGCGGCCCTCGACGACACGATGCTGATGTCCTACGCGCTCGACGCCGGCGTTCACGGCCACGGCATGGACGAGCTTTCCGATCTTCTTCTCGGCCACAAGCCGATCCCGTTTTCGGAAGTGGCGGGCAAGGGCAAGGCGCAGATCACCTTCGACCGCGTGCCGATCGAAAAGGCGGTTGCCTATGCGGCCGAGGATGCCGATGTAACGCTCCGCCTCTGGCACATCTTGAAGCCGCGCCTCGTCGCCGAGCGTCGCATGACGGTTTACGAAACGCTGGAGCGGCCGCTGGTGCCGGTGATCGTCGAAATGGAGCGCGCCGGCGTCAAGGTCGACAAGGCGGTGCTGGCGCGGCTCTCGTCCGACTTCGCGCAGAAGATGGCGCGCTTCGAGGACGAAATTTATGTGCTGGCCGGCGAGCGTTTCAACATCGGCTCGCCCAAGCAGCTCGGCGAAATTCTTTTCGACAAGCAGGGCATCCCCGGCGGCCGCAAGACCAAGACCGGCGCCTGGTCGACCGATGCCGACATGCTGGAAGCGCTTGCCGCGCAAGGCCACGAGCTGCCGCGCGCCGTGCTCGACTGGCGCGGCCTCGCCAAGCTGAAAAGCACCTACACCGACGCGCTGCCCGAATTCATCGACAGGGATACCGGCCGCATCCACACCTCCTACTCGCTGGCCGCAACCTCGACCGGACGTCTCGCCTCGACCGAGCCGAACCTGCAGAACATTCCCGTCCGCACCGAGGACGGCCGCAAGATCAGGACGGCCTTCGTCGCCGAAAAGGGCAACCTGCTGATCTCGGCCGACTACAGCCAGATCGAGCTCAGGCTGCTGGCGCATATCGCGGACATCGAGGCGCTGAAAAAAGCCTTTGCCGATGGGCTCGACATTCACGCGATGACGGCGTCGGAAATGTTCTCGGTGCCGCTGAAGGACATGGACCCCGGCATCCGCCGCCGCGCCAAGGCAATCAATTTCGGCATCATCTACGGCATCTCGGCCTTCGGTCTCGCCAACCAGCTCGGCATTTCGCGGCAGGAGGCGGGCGACTACATCGCGCGCTACTTCGAACGCTTCCCCGGCATCCGCGCCTATATGGACGACACCAAGGACTTCGCCCACAAGAACGGCTATGTCGAAAC
>JAHBYM010000194.1 GCA_019635975.1 Parvibaculum sp.
TTCAAGCTCGATTTCCTTGGCGACCGTCACGCCGTCTTTCGTCGAGCGCGGCGAACCGAACGACTTTTCGATCACGACGTTGCGGCCCTTCGGACCCAGCGTCACCTTCACCGCATCGGCGAGAATGTCGACGCCGTGGATCATTCTCTCGCGCGCCGAACGGCCGAATTTGACTTCCTTAGCCATTTTTCCTTGATCCTTCTGAATTCATGAAACGGAACGAGCGGTCGCGTCGGCCTTCAAGGGCGTACCCATGAAAAAAGCCCGCGACCGGTATCCGGTTGCGAGCCTTACGCAGCGGCTTTCTTCTTGGCCGCGCCTTCCAGCACACCCATGATGTCGGACTCTTTCATGATCAACAGGTCTTCCCCGTCGATCTTGACCTCGGTGCCCGACCACTTGCCGAAGATCACGCGGTCGCCGGTCTTGACGTCCGGCGCGATGATCTTGCCGTCGTCGCCGCGGGCGCCCGGGCCCACCGCGACCACTTCGCCCTGGGAGGGCTTTTCCTGCGCCGTGTCGGGGATAATGATCCCGCCGGCGGTCCTGGATTCTTCCTCGACCCGGCGAACAACGACGCGGTCATGCAGAGGACGGAATTTCATCTCTGGCTTCTCCTGTGTCCCAACCGCTAAGATGCGGAAAATTCTTGATTTTTCGGCCCTGTTAGCACTCAGACGAAGTGAGTGCCAAGGGCGCTGTGGACAAATAGGAGCCCGCGCGGCCGCTGTCAAGCAGGTCGGAGGGGGGAATGGACCCTTTTCCTGCTGTCTTGAGGCCGCCGGGTCAGGTTATGACCAGCCCCGCCCCGCCATATTGCCGCTTGAGATGCCCGATCAGCCCGGTCACGAAGAGCGTCGCCCCGATGATTTCCATGCTCTCTTCCACCGTAAAGGCGGCGATGTAGGCAAGGCTTTGTTCGCCATGCTGCGTCAGCAGATAGCCGCCCGCCATCTCCATGCCGAGCGCCCCGCCGACGAAAATCAAGCCGGCGGCGAAGAAGACCAGCCGCGAGCGGCCCGGCAGCGCGAGCAGGAACGGGAGATAGGCCAACCCCGCCAGCCCGACCAGGATTGCGCCGGGGATCACCCAGCCGAAATGGAAGATGCCGCTGAGACCGAACTCCGCGCGCATCGGTTCGATCAGAACCTCATGCACGCCAGTGGCCTCGTCGGCCGACAGCCCGACAAACATGATCGCCAGCACCGCCCAGTGAAGCAGGTAGCGCTCGCCGTTGCGTGCCGCCGCGCCGCGCGCCAGCGCCAGCAGCCCGGCCGCCGAAATCAGCAGCAGCGACGAATACCAGGCCGGCAGGCAGTACTCGGCATTGAGCGCGATATGCCGGAGATCCTGGAGCAGGCCCTCGGTCCCGAAATGGAACACGTACCACTCACGGAAAATTCCGGCCGCGATGACGAAAAAGGAGGCGAGCCACAAAAGCGCCGACACCCGGAAAGACCGCAGCCACGTCGCTTGAACCTGCGCCGGATCGCTCCTGGTCATTGTCATTCTGGCGTCCCTCCTGGTGGCCTCGCTCTTGAATGGAAGGGAGCAGCAATTTGGGGGCCAGCGATGCAGGCAATCGATCGTGTCACAATGAAACAGACGGCAAGCGGCGGCGTCCTGAAACCGGTCGTCAACGGAGCGCTGGCGCTCGCCTATGCCGCGCGGCCGCACCGGCTGGCGCATCCGCTGGGCTTTCTGCGACTGGCATCCGAAAAGCTGGTCCACCGCCCGGCCGCACCCTTCCAGCGCCGCCCCGAAGAGGCTCTGACGATACCCGACGGTCTCATCGACATCGGCGGGCCGATGTCGGTCGACCGTCTGGTCGCGGCCTATGCCGAGGGCATCTATCCCTGGTGCCACATCGGCCCGGTCAAATGGTGGGCGCCGTCGCACCGTGCGGTGCTCTTTCTTGAAGAGAGCCGTATCGAGAAAAGCCTGCGCCGCGTGCTGCGCCAGAGTAAGTTCACCGTCACCTTCGACAAGGCCTTCGGCGCGGTGATGGAGGCCTGCGCCGAACCGCGGCCGGGCCGTCCGGCACTGACCTGGATCACGCCGCGCTTCATCGAGGCCTACCGGGAGCTTCACCGGGCGGGGCATGCCCATTCGGTCGAGGTCTGGGACGCGCAAGGAAATCTTGCCGGCGGACTCTACGGCGTTGCCTCGGGCGGCGTCTTTTTCACCGAAAGCCAGTTCGCGCGGGCCCGCGACACCTCGAAGGTCGCCTTCGTCACCCTCAACCGCCACCTTGCAGAATGGGGCTTCGTCCTCAATGACGGCAAGGCGATGACCGGGCATCTGGCGGCGCTGGGCATGCGCGAAATTTCGCGCGCCGAATTCACCGCCATCCTGAAAAGCCGTCGCGACGCGGGACGTCCGTCTGGCCGCTGGCAGGCCGATACCGGTCTCGATGTGGCGGGCTGGGAGCCGCTCAGGCCCTCAAGCCCCGAAGCGTCAGCCGCATGATGGCGGCCAGCCGCGCCTTGAACGTGGCCTCGTCGGGCGACTTCTCGGCACCATAGGCGGCTGCGATCAGGGCGTCCATGGCGGCTTCGGGGGCGAGCCCTGCGGCTTTCGGGTTGAGTTCGCCGCGCGCCGTGCCCTCGCGGATCAGCTTCAGCACCGCATTGCGGAACTGCTGCGTCACCGGCTCGAAATAGTCGGTCTTGAGCCGGCTGCTGGATTCCATCAGTTCCGCTGCATGCGGGCTTGAAAGCACCCAGCGATAGGCAAAGCCGAACTTGGCCTCCATCAGCGCCGTCAGCTTCGGCTCCAGCGGCAGGTCCAGCGCCTCGGCCGCGCTCACGCCTTCCGCGATCTGTTCGGCAAGCGAGCGGCAGATCGCCTCGAACAGCTCGTCCTTGCTGCTGAAATAGAGATAGAGCGTACCCTTGGCGACGGCCGCCGCCCGCGCGATATCCTCCATCGAGGTGCGCCGGTAGCCGTAATGCCGGAACAGATCGAGCGCGGCCTCGACGATGAGGTCCCGCTTGTCTACTCCCGCTTTTTGCGCGGCCGCGCTGCCTTGTGCTTTCGCCATGATCCGTCTGAAACCTGCTTGCCCCCGGGTGCAGCCTACCGCCGGATGCTGGCCGGGCAAACCCTGCCGGCGGCCACCACGACGGTCCGCACCGTCTCGCCGCAATTGTAATAGCAGTATTTGCGCGCGCCCGCCCGCTGCTGGCCGCTGAGCGAACAGCTCGCCTGTGCCACTTGCAGGGCCGGCGGTTTGCTGATTTCGGCTTCCGCCGGCATCCCCGTCATCGCGCCCGAAAGCGAGGCAAGCACCACAAGCCCCGAAAGCGTTATCGATTCCATTTTCACACCCCCCCTGCAACACAAGTAACCGGCCAGACCCTAACATATTGCATGGCGCCTGCCGCAATCCCCGGTTTGTAAGCCGCGCGCTCTCAACCTAGGATGCGCCCCGCAAATCAAGCGGGGAGAGGCGGCATGAACGGCGCATTGGAAACCAACAGGGCCCTGATCGGCGAACCGGGCTCGCGCGCGAAGCTGGCGACGCCGGCCCTGGTGCTCGACCTCGACGCCTTCGAGCGCAACGTCGCGCTGATGGCCGCTCATTGCAAGGTAGCGGGCCTCGCGCTGCGCCCCCACGCCAAGACGCACAAATCGGTCGCCATTGCGAAAGCGCAGGTCGCCGCCGGTGCGCTCGGCATCTGCTGCGCCAAGCTCGGCGAGGCGGAAGCGATGGGGGCAGGGGGCATCGACAGCATCCTCATTACCTCGCCCGTCGTCACCGCGCAGGGCATTGCGCGTCTCGCGGCGCTCAACGCGAAAATTCCGGACCTGATGGTTGTCGTCGACAACGCGCTCAATGTCCGCGCGCTCGCCGCCGCCGCGGCCGAGGCCGGGCGCCCGCAGAAAGTCCTGATCGACCTCGATGTCGGCCTGCACCGCACCGGCATCCGCCCGGGCGAGGACGCGCTCGAACTCGCCGAACTGGTCGACGCCGCCGACACGCTCGAACTGAAAGGCCTCCAGGCCTATGCCGGCCATCTGATGCACATTCACGACTTCGCCGAACGCCGCGAAAAATCGCTGGCCGCCATGAAGACGCTCGGCGAAATGCGCGACGCATTGCGCGCGAAGGGCCTCCCCTGCGACATCGTCTCGGGCGGCGGCACCGGCACCTGGAACATCGACCCGGAAGCAAACGTGCTCACCGAACTTCAGGGCGGCTCCTACATTTTCATGGACAAGCAATACAACGACGTCGCGCTCGGCAACGGCGCGAGTTTCCCCTTCGAAACCTCGCTCTCGGTGCAGATGACGGTGGTCTCCGCCAACACGAAGAACCTCGCCACCACCGATGCCGGCTTCAAATCCTT
>JAHBYM010000195.1 GCA_019635975.1 Parvibaculum sp.
CTTTTGAATACGCTACGCGTACCTAAGAGCTCTTTCTGTAGACACGCCGCCGCGTGGACGGGAACTGACATGCCCAAACCGGAACTCAAGCCCGAAATCGCTGACGACGTCCCCTGGTCGGAGACGGTCACCGATTATGACGAACGCCATCTAATCGTCTATCTGCGACTGCTTGACGCCGTCGCAGCCGGCGCGTCGGATGAAGCAATGTCGAAAATCGTTCTGGGTATCGACCCCTCACACGAGGTCGAACGGTCGCGCACCGCTCTAGCGAGTCATTTGCGCCGTGCCCGATGGATGACAGAAAGAGGCTACCGTCGTCTTCTCGCCACTGGCGTGCGCTGAATTTCTTCACCGCAACAGCTTCAAATAGCCGCCATTCATTAGATCGCGACCGCGTTTAATCGTACGACGCACCTGGTCGCGCAGGTGAGCGCCGGGATGCGCCCAGTCTTCTTCAACTCGATCAACGCCAAAAAGTGCGACAGCGATCTCGCGCTGCGACGCTCCAACCAAATGACCATCCAATGCCTGGAGAACACGGGAAAGTCTCCATGCGCACATAGCGGGGGGATACATTTCCGACCGTAGTGCCTTAGTGCGAACCAAGTCATCCAAACGTCGAAGTGAGCGCCAGCGGGTATTGATACGTGAGTTGCCCGGAAGCACATTGGCAAGAATTTGCACTGGCCTCATAACGCAATCACCGGCGACGGTCAGTTGAAGGAAACGACCATTGTTTCTGAATAAAACGTTCTGGGACGATCTGTTTCGAAGAATTGTGACGTTGCAACGCAACTTTCGTATGTCGAAATATCGCTCGCGCACTGAGACGGTATCGATACTTGAGATCACGGGTAACACGCTTCCACAAACATCGGGATGCCAAAAGATGTCTGCATTCCGCGCGTCACGATCAGGGCTTTCATAGATCAAGAGGCCCCAGAATGCATCAGCGGCCCCGGCGTCATAGCCAGTTTGAAGAATCGAGAGGGACGAGGAGATGGTACGTCGTACGGGGACAGGGCGCTCGATTTGCCCGAACGCAGGATTGCGTCGAAGGAACTCCCAAGCTAGCCCGTGAACGGACAGCCGGGTCAACCATTCATATCGGTCAGGTTCTTGCCATTTCATGGACTATCCGCGACACACTTGCAGTTCGGCAGTCAGCCTGAGCTTGACCGGAGCGCAGCCCGCTTAGTGTCTGGCGAACAGCGAACCGTATCCTTCGACCTTGTCGGAAATGCCGTCGCGCCGGAGCGCATGCCAATAGGTTGCGACATTGACGGCGATGACCGGCTTGCCAAGCCAGATTTCCGCCGCCGCCGCGATGCGTCCCGCGGGGAGATTGGCGCCGAACTGTACGATTGCCTCGATATCGTCGCCGTCAACCTCTCTTACGGCGCGGACGATTTCCTGCGGCGCCGTATGTGCAATTTCGGCCGGCGTCGTCACGCGCACAGCCTCTGTCCGCACGACTTCGTAGCCGACTTCCTCGAAGAAGCCGACGAGGTGTCCTTCGCCAATGCCTGCATAAGGATGGACGACACCGATCCGGCGCGAGATGCCGAGGGCCGCGAGCGCGGCGGGAAGCGCATCGGCTGCCTGTGTGACCGGCAGATCGCCGGCGCGGGCCCGAATACGGGCTTCGATGCGCCGCGCCGGTTCCAGCCCGCCGCCCCAGACGCTCTCCGCCGAAATCCCGAGAACAATATGATCGGGACGGCAGGTCGCCAGACGATCGATGGCGTTTTCGAGCGCCTCGTCGATCCGCCGGATGAGTTCTATACCGTCTTCCGGCGTGCGCACCGGATCGTTGGGGATGTGCATGCCCTCCATGTGATTGACCACGCCCGCGGGGCGAAGGTCGTCATATTCAGGCTGCACCACCGTATTCACAGATGGTGTCGCTATGCCATAGACCCGGCGCCACCCCAACGTATTTGTCATTTGCGTTTCTCCGTCAGAACACGCCGCTCAGCGCGGCTGAAAACCGTAGAGCCGTGCCGGATTGTCAACCAGGATGGCGCGACGCTGCGCGGTGTCCGGGACGGCTTCGGCGAGTAGATCGAGAAGTTCCCCCTCTTCCGGCATGGGCGGCGACATGCCGGGATGAGGCCAGTTGCTGCCCCACAGCAGGCGATCCGGCGCGATAGACGCCAACGCGCGCTGCAGCCACACGGTATTCCGGTAAGCCGGCCGGTCTTGCGAGAGGAGATAGGGCGCGGAAAGCTTCACCCAGACGGTTTCGCTGCCAGCAAGATTCATTAGCGAGCGGAGGGATGCGCTGTCTGCAGCCAGCGCTTGCGGTACGTGGCCCAGATGATCGAGCACGAGAGGCACCGGCATTCGCGGAGCCAGAACTTCCAGGGCTGACAGCATCTCTGCGTCGGCGATCAGTTGGATATGCCAGCGCATATCCTTGAGCCGCTCAGCGAAAGAGAGCATTTGCGGCAATGTCAGTGCATCGGGAAATCGCGGATTGATGCGTATGCCGCGCACGCCTGCATCGTGAAGAAGCTGAAGTTCGCTGTCCGTCGTATCCGCCCGAACCACAGCCACCGCGCGCAAACGCGCGGGATAGGCCCGCAATGCGTTCAGCAACGCGCTGTTGTCAAGACCGTAAACGCTCGCCTGAACGAGCACGGCGCGGTCGATGCCGATACGGTCGCAGATCGCCATATAAGCATCGATGCCGGAATCCGCAGGCGTATAGGTCCTGTTCTCCATATAGGGGAAACGGCTTTCGGGACCGAAGACGTGAAAATGACAATCGCAGGCGCCAGCGGGCAGAGGCTCTCGGGGTGGACGCGGATTGAAGTTCGGCGGAAAGGTTCTCGGCAGGTCGGACATCTGAAACCGTTGTTCAATGGGCACCTGACGGCGCAACTGGAACAGTATTGACATATACGACACTTTTGTCAATATTGTCGGCGAGTGACCTCTGATGGCGCCGAACCCTCTTGCAACTGACGGACCTGACCGATGCAACACAAGGACGCGACCGTTCTCGTCACGGATCCGATCCCACCCATCATCGAAGGGCTTTCGGATTACGGATGCGCATCGCTCTGGGAATGGCCGAACAGGGCGGCTTTCCTCGAAACAGCCGGGCGCTCGATCCGCGCCATCGCCGCAGGCCCTCGCGCACCGATCGACCAAGCACTCATTGAGGGGCTACCTTCGCTCGAATTGATCGCGAAGTTCGGTGCCGGTTACGAGACCATCGATGTCGGGACCGCAATCGCGCGTGGTGTAACGGTTACTCACACACCTGACGCGGTTACCCACGACGTCGCCGATTTCGCTATAGGCCTGCTGCTTGCCCTGGTCCGGCGACTGCCACAGGCGGATAAGTATGTCCGCGAGGGAAACTGGCAGCCGGGTTCCTTCTTTCCGATCTCAATGTCGCTGCGACAGAGCCGGGTGGGCATTGTCGGTCTCGGGCGTATCGGCCACGCCATTGCGCAGCGATGCGGAGGCTTTGGCTGGCCCGTCTCCTACTGCGGTAACGCGCCGAAGCCCGATGTGCCCTATCGCTATTATGAGAATGTTGCGGCGCTGGCGCGCGACGTGAACGTGCTCTTCGTCGCCGCGGCGGGTGGCGAAACCACTCGTCATCTCGTCGATGCCGCGGCCATCGAAGCACTCGGCGCCGACGGCGTCATCGTGAATATCGGCCGGGGCACGGTTGTCGATCAGCAGTCGCTCCTCGCCGCCCTCGCCGCCGGAAAGCTTCGCGGCGCGGCGCTCGACGTTCTCGACGGCGAGCCGGCGGTTCCGGCCGCACTTCTTGCCGACGGGAAGGTGCTTCTCACGCCGCATTGCGCGGGCGGGACGCTCGATGCGGTGCTCGGCATGGCGGACCAGGTCGTCGCTAATATTAGAAGCTGGCTTGCGGGCAACGGGCCGATCAATCCCGTTCCCGAGATGACCGCGCGTTTTACCTGATCGTTCGAATTGGAGAGAGATATGAAAGCGATGGGCTTTGCCGAATTCGGCGGTCCCGAGGTTCTCGTCGAAATGGACGTGCCGCTGCCGGTTCCGGCGCCGGGACAGATCACCATCGATGTCGCTTGGGCAGGCGTGAACTTCGTCGAAATCCTCCTGCGTCAGGGCAAGGTGCCGGGCATGTCCGCGCCTTTCGTTCCGGGCCTTGAAGTATCGGGCCGCGTCGCGGCGCTCGGCGAGGGCGTTACGGAGTTCGCGATTGGCCAGCCTGTGATGGCTTTCACGCATTCGGGCTATGCCGCACGCATCGCCGTGGACGGGCGCCTTGCCGCGCCGCTCGACAGACCGGGAAAGGCCGTGGGCTTGCGCGATGCGGCGGGATTGCCCTGT
>JAHBYM010000196.1 GCA_019635975.1 Parvibaculum sp.
GCCTTCAGGTAATAGGCGTCGTAATAGCCGGCCGACAGCACATAGGTACCCATCAGCACCCGCCGCCGCACCTCGGCGCCGAAACCCGCCGCCCGCGTCTTCTCGTACATGTCGGTGATGTCGCGGCCCTCGACCCTGAGGCCGTAGCGCACGCCGTCATATCGCGCGAGGTTCGACGAACATTCCGCCGGCGCCACGATGTAATAGGTCGGCAGCGCATATTTGGTATGCGGCAGGCTGACCTCCTTGATCTCGGCGCCCGCCGCCTTCAGCCACTCGATGCCGCGCGACCACAAGGCGTCGATCTCGGCCGGCATGCCGTCGACGCGGTACTCCTTGGGAATACCGACCTTCAGCCCCTTCACGCCCTGCCCGAGCGCCGCCTCGTAGTCCGGCACCGGCCGGTCGACGCTGGTCGTGTCCTTCTCGTCATGGCCGGCCATCGAGCGCAGCATGACCGCCGCGTCGCGCACGTCGCGCGTGATGGGACCCGCCTGGTCGAGCGACGAGGCAAAGGCGACGATCCCCCAGCGCGAGCAGCGCCCATAGGTCGGCTTGATGCCGACCGTGCCGGTGAAGGCCGCCGGCTGGCGGATCGAACCGCCCGTATCGGTCGCCGTCGCCGCGAGGCAGAGCTTCGCCGCCACCGCCGCCGACGAACCGCCCGACGAACCGCCCGGCACCAGCTTCGTCGCATCGCCCTTGCGCCGCCACGGATTGACGACCGGCCCGTAGAAACTCGTCTCGTTGGACGAACCCATGGCGAATTCGTCATTGTTGAGCTTGCCCAGCATCACCGCCCCGTCGCGCCACAGATTGGCGGTCACGGTCGACTCGTAAGGCGGATGGAAGCCGTCGAGAATGTGGCTGGAGGCTGTCGTCAGCACGTCCTTGGTGCAGAAGAGATCCTTGATACCGAGCGGCAACCCTTCCAGCGGCCCGCCCTCGCCTTTGGCGAGCTTCGCGTCGGAAGCGCGCGCCATCTCCAGCGCCTTCTCCCCCGTCGCCGTCACATAGGCATTGAGCGCCGCGCCCGCCTCCATCTCCGCGAGATAGGCGCCGGTCAGCTCCGCCGAACTGATTTCCTTTTTCCGCAACGCGTCGCGCGCACCGGCAAGCGTCAGTTTCGTCAACTCGCTCATGCTCACTCCACCACCTTCGGCACCACATAGAAACCGTCCTCGGCGCCCGGCGCGTTGCGCGTCACTTCCTTCTGCAGGTTCTCGGTCGCAGGCACATCGTCGCGCATCTTCATGGCGGTCTCGACGGCGCTGGTCATCGGTTCGACGCCCGTCACGTCGACCTCGCCCAGTTGCTCGACCCAGTCGAGAATGCCGTTGAGTTCCTTTTCGAGCGCCTCCAGCTCATCGTCCCGCACGGCAATCCGCGCAAGCCGGGCGATGTGCCGGACCGTTTTCTGATCGACCGACATGGGCCTGCCTTATCCTGGTTTTGAGAGCGGGGTCCGGCGGCGGAAGCCGCCCCTTGCCCGCTGAATCGCGAGGGAACATAACAAGCGGCGGGCCCGCGCCGCAACGCCGCCGCACTCTTTATATGAGGCAAGCGGATTGCACCGCTCCCGCCGCCTCACTATTGTCCGCCTGGACGGATTTTTTCAAGGATGACAGCCACTTGAGCGGCAATCTGAAGTCACTGGACGAGCTGAAATCGGCGCTGAAGCGCCACCAGCGCCTGCTCGGCGTCGATCTCGGCTCGAAAACCATCGGCCTTGCCCTCTCCGACGTCTCGCTGTCGATCGCCAGCCCCCTCGAAACCATCAGGCGCACCAAGTTCGCCGCCGACGCCGCCCGCCTGCTGGCGCTGGCCGCCGAACACGATGCGGGCGGCCTCGTTGTCGGCCTGCCGCTCAACATGGACGGCACCGAAGGCCCGCGCTGCCAGTCGACCCGCGCCTTCATCCGCAATCTCGAAAAGCTGACCGCCCTCCCCATCGCCTTCTGGGACGAGCGCATGTCCACCCAGGCCGTCACCCGCACGCTTCTCGATGCCGACGCCAGCCGCGCGCGCCGTGCCGAACTGGTGGACAAGATGGCGGCGGCGTACATTCTGCAAGGCGCGCTCGACCGGCTGAAAAAGCTCTGAGCAAAGAACAAGAAGAAACCCCCATGCTCCCCATCCTGAATTCACTGATCCCCGTCTTCCTGGTCATCGCGCTCGGTTTCGTCATCAAGCGGATGGATTTTCCGGGTGAGGGCCTCTGGGCGCCGCTCGACCGCCTGACCTATTACATCTTCTTCCCCGCCCTGCTGCTGCACACGCTGGCGACCGCCAACCTCACCGACCACGACATCGGCCCGATGGCCTCGGCGCTCGGCGCCGGGCTCTTCTCGATGGTCGCGATCCTGATGCTGATGAAACAGGCGCTGCCGCTCACCGGCCCGCAATTCTCGTCCGTCTTCCAGGGCGCCGCGCGCTGGAACGGCTTCGTCGCGCTCGCCGCCATCGGTTCGCTCTTCGGCCCCGAAGGCGTCACGCTCGCGGCCGTCGCCTTCGCGGTGCTGGTGCCGACCGTCAACGTGCTTTCGGTGCTGATCCTGACGCGCTATGCCGGCGACGAACCGGCCGGCCTCGTCGCGGTGTTACGCCTCTTGTCGAAGAATCCGTTGATCCTCGCCTGCGCAGCCGGCATCGCGCTCAACGTTAGCGGCATCGGCTTGCCCGGCCCGCTCGCCTCGACCTTCGACATTCTCGGCGCCGCCGCCCTCACCATCGGCCTCATCGCCATCGGCGCCGGCCTGCAGCCGAAACACGCCCTCGAAACCGGCTGGATCGTCGCGCTCACGAGCGGCCTGAAACTTCTCGTCATGCCGGTGCTGATGGCGGGCTGGTGTTTCGTCTTCGGCGTAACGGGCCTCCCCGCCGCCGTCGTCATCCTCTGCGGCGCGGTGCCGGGCGCGACCTCCTCCTACATCCTCGCCCGCCAGCTCGGCGGCGACGCAACCCTGATGGCGAGCCTGATCACCGGCTCCACCATCCTCGCGGCCATCACCATGCCGCTAATGCTGTGGGTGCTGGGGTAACTAAATCACCCGCGCCCGCTCGACAATCGCGGCAATATCCGCACCCACCGGCAGCGTCCCGTAGACATCGCCCCAGTCGCGCCCCAGCCGCGTCGCGCAATAGGCGTCCGACACCGCCGAAGGCGCGTGCTGCAACAGGATCGACCCGGCCGCCACCTTCGCCATCTGCTCAACCACCTGCCGCGAGCGCGCCTCCAGCGAACCGAAATCCATGAACGCCTCCTTCAGCGCATCCAGCGCGCCGTCATAAGCCGCATTCGCGCCCCGCGCGCCGTCGAGCTCGGCAAACACGACATCGAGCGCCTGCGGCTCCCGCGCCAGCGCGCGCAGTACGTCAAGGCACATGACGTTGCCTGAGCCTTCCCAGATCGCGTTCACCGGCATCTCGCGATAGATGCGCCCCGCAATCCCTTCTTCCACATAGCCATTGCCGCCGAGGCATTCCATCGCCTCATAGGCAAGGTTCGGCGCCCGCTTGCACACCCAGTATTTCGCTACCGGCGTCATGATCCGCCGGAACGCCGCCTCCGCCTCGTCCTCATGCGCCCGGTCGAACGAACGCGCGACGCGGAACGACAGCGCCGTCGCCGCCTCCGTTTCGAGCGCGAGGTCCGCCAGTACATTCGCCATCAAGGGCTGGTCGATCAGCTTCTTCTGGAACACCGTCCGGTAGGAGCAGTGATGCACCGCTTGGCTCACGGCCTGCCGCATCATCCCCGCCGTCGCCACCGCGCAGTCGAGCCGCGTATAGGTCGCCATCTCGATGATGTTCCTGACGCCCCGCCCCTCTTCGCCGATCAGCCAGCCCGACGCCGCCTGAAACTCGACTTCCGAAGATGCGTTCGACTTGTTCCCCACCTTGTCCTTCAACCGCTGGATGCGGATGGCGTTCGGCTCCCCGTCCGGCGTGAAGCGCGGCATCAGAAAGCATGAGATCCCGTTCGGCGCCTGCGCCAGCACGAGGAACGCATCGCACATCGGCGCCGAGAAAAACCATTTATGCCCGGTGATCCGATATTCCGCCCCCGGCCCGCCGCCATTCACCGGCATCGCCGCCGTCGTGTTGGCGCGCACATCGGTCCCACCCTGCTTCTCGGTCATCCCCATGCCGAGCGTCACGCCCTTCTTTTCGGCCGCCGGCACGAAGCGTTCGTCATAGTCGCGGGAAAGAATCCGCGGGATCCATTCCTTCGCCAGCGACGGCTGGAACATCAGCGCCGGCACCGCCGCATTGGTCATGGTGATCGGACAGCCATGCCC
>JAHBYM010000197.1 GCA_019635975.1 Parvibaculum sp.
GATCCGGCTCGTCGCGCCGCAATCCGTGAAGCGCGTCGAATACGGCGCCGGCGTCACCGCGACGCTTGCCAATGGCGAAAGCGTGACGGCGCGGCTGTGCTTCGCCGCCGACGGACGC
Source organism: Parvibaculum sp. (assembly GCA_019635975.1). Lineage (GTDB taxonomy): Bacteria > Pseudomonadota > Alphaproteobacteria > Parvibaculales > Parvibaculaceae > Parvibaculum. The sequence goes on from JAHBYM010000197.1 coordinate 119, forward strand.
AATTCGCCGACGCGCGAAGCGGCCGGCATCCGCACCGTCGGCTGGGATTACGGCCAGACCGGCATCGTCTGCACCGTCGAGCACGAATTGCCGCATGAAGGCGTCGCGCAGGAATATTTCCTGCCCGGTGGACCTTTCGCGATCCTGCCGATGGTCGGCAATCGGGCCTCGCTGGTCTGGACCGAGAAGACGGCGGACGCAAAAGCAATCCTCGCGCTTGGCGACGACGCTTTCGCCGAGGAAATGCGCGCCCGTTTCGGCGATTATCTCGGGACATGCGCGCCTGTCGGACCGCGCTGGTCCTATCCGCTGATGCTGCAGCTAGCGCGCGACTATGTGCGGCCGCGCCTCGCACTTGTCGGCGACGCGGCGCATGGCATCCATCCGATTGCGGGCCAAGGGCTCAATCTCGGATTGCGCGATGTCGCGGCGGCGGCCGAGGTCGTCGTCGATGCGGCGCGGCTTGGGCTCGACATCGGCGCGCTCGACGTGCTGGAGCGCTATCAGCGGTGGCGGCGCTTCGACAATGTGGCGCTGTCGCTGTTGATGGACGGATTGAACCGGCTGTTCTCCAACGACATCGGCCCGCTCAGGCTCGCCCGCGATCTCGGGCTCGGGATCGTCAACGAGCTGCCGCCGCTCCGCCGCTTCTTCATGCGCCACGCCGGCGGCGCCGTCGGCGACCTGCCGCGACTCTTGAAGGGCGAGGCGGTTTAGTCACTCGCGGGCGAGACCTTCGCGCTCCAGCGCCGTCAGATAATCCGTCCAGATTTTTTCGCCGTCGCGGCCCAGCCGATAGAGCGTTTCCCAGGTGTAAAGGCCGGTGTCGTGGCCGTCGTCGAAGACGATGCGCAGCGCGTAATTGCCGACGGGCTCGAGCGCGACGATGGCGACATTCGCCTTGCCGGGCACGGTCTTCTTTTGCCCGCTGCCGTGCCCCTGCACTTCGGCCGACGGGCTTTCGACGCGCAGAAGCTCCGCCGCGAGCCGGAAATGCGCGCCGTCGTCGAAAGTTATGTCGAGAAGGCGTTCGGATTTTTTCAGCTTGATTTCGACCGGCCAGGGATGCGTATCAGGCATCGTCGAGCGACCGGGCCTCATCGACCAGCATGATCGGAATGCCGTCGCGGATCGGGAAGGCGAGACGCGCCTTCTCCGAAATCAGTTCCTGCTTTTCGCGGTCGTAGCGCAGCGTCGTCTTGGTGACGGGGCAGACCAGTATTTCGAGCAGCTTCGGATCGACTTCCATGCGCTGGCCGCGGGCGCTTTCCTGTGTCTCGGTCATGTTTCTTTCCGTTTTTTGTTGTGCCGCTTGCGCTATTGCACCGTGGCGTCGCCCGGCGAGAGTTCGCGCAGCGCCTGTTCGGTGAGCGCAATCAGCATCTGGTTGCGGTCTTCCAGCGTCTTCGCTTCGAGCAAGGCCTGTTTCTCGCGCGGCCCGTAGGGGCTGATGGTGCAGAGCGAGTTGACCAGCGTTTCGTTCGACGACAGCTTGATGGCGCGCCAGTCGGCCTGCAGGCCATGCGTGTCGAGATACTCCTTCAGGATTTCGAGCAGGCGTTCGCGGGAGACCTCGTCCTGGCCGTGGCCGGGCGTCAGGTCGTCGGCGAAGCTGTCCCAATCGATTTCGAATTGACGGTAGGGCGTCATTGCCGGCAGTTCCCGCCCGACGACGAAGCGGCAGATGCCGGTCAGGGTGATGACCAAGCGTCCGTCGCCGGTTTCGGCAAAGGAGGTGACGCGGCCGGCGCAACCGGTCGAGCAGAGCGGCGGCTTGCGGCCGTCGATCTGCGAAGCGAGGATCGCTTCGTCGCCGTCGGGCTGCACCATGCCGATAATGCGCTCGCCGCGAATGGCGTCGTCGATCATCTTCAGATAGCGCGGTTCGAAAATGTTGAGCGGCAATTGTCCGCGCGGCAGCAGGATCGCACCGGCGAGCGGAAAGACCGGGATCGTTCCGGGTAAGTCCGCCGTCGTCCGGTATCGATCCGTGAAGCTCATGCCGGTCCTAGCTGAACAGGATGGAGGAAAGGCGGCGGCGCCCGCTCAGCGTCGCCTCGTCTTTCGGTCCATAGGCTTCGAAAAATTCGACGAGCTGCTTGCGCGCCGCCTCTTCGTTCCAGTTGCGGTCGTATTCGACGATGATCAGAAGTTCCTCTACCGCGCGTTCGCGTTCGCCGGCGGCATTCAGCGCCAGCGCCAGGTCGAAGCGCGCCTGATGATCCTTCGGGTTCGTCTTGATGCGCTCGATGAGTTCGGAGACGTCGCCGAGCTCGGCGGCCTTCTCGGCCAGCGACAGCGCCGCTTCGGCGGCGGTGAAGGCCGGATCGTTTTTCCCGTCGGGCCGGACAAGCGCCAGCGTCTGGCGGGCGCGGTCGAGATCGCCGGCCTCGATGTAGCAGCGCGCAAGGCCCGCGACCGCCGCCGGGTGGCCGGGTTCTTCCTGCACGGCCTGCGCGAAACCCTGCGCGGCGCGGGAGAGATCGCGCGCCTCGAGCGCTTCCTGCGCCATTTCGATCAGCTGCTCGGCGGGTGAGGGTTCGAGGCCGCCGGCGAGCCGCTCGATGAAGGCTTTCACCTGGCTCTCGGGCAGGGCGCCCATGAAGCCGTCCACGGGCTGGCCGTTCTTGAAGGCATAGACGGCGGGGATCGACTGGATGCGCAATTGCTGGGCGACCGCCGGATGGTCGTCGATGTTCATCTTGACGAGCTTCACCGCGCCGCGCGCCGCCAGCACGGTCTTTTCGAGGACCGGCGTCAGCTGCTTGCAGGGCCCGCACCAGGGGGCCCAGAAATCGACGATCACCGGGACCGCCCGCGAGGCTTCCAGCACATCCCGCGCAAAGGTCTGGGTGGTGGTGTCGACGATCAGGCCTTCCGCGTCGGCGGCGCCTTGTCCGATGATCGGTTCCATGTTTCTCGGCCTTCTTCTCCTGCCCCTTAAGATGGAGCGGCGGCGTTGCGAGACAATGGTGTAGCGCGGGGCGCGCGGGCGGCGCAAGAATTGGGAGAATTCTTTGTGACGGCTCTGGCCAATGCCGGCCCGGCGCCTCACATATGGGCCTTGGTGGCAAAATGAGGGGGGATAGAGATGTCGTCTGCGCTTTTCCGGATCGTTCTGGTGCTTTCGGGCGCCGCGGTGATTTTTCTGGCGCTTAATGTGGCGCTGGGCGGCATCCCGACCATGGGCTGGCTCGGCGAGCGGCCGTTTCTTTCGGTCACCGATGAGGCGCAATATGCGCTGATCGACAATCATGTGCGATTTTTCGGCGGGCTGTTTGCCGGGCTCGGCCTCCTTCTCTTTCTTGCCGCCACCGATCCGGTCAAATACCGGCAGGCGACGATGCTGGTCTTCGCCGCCATTTTCATCGGCGGGCTGGCGCGGTTCTCGGCGCCGGACCTGTCGGTGGCCTTCGATCCCGAAATCGTCAATTCGCTGGCGGCCGAGCTTGTGCTGATGCCGCTGCTCGCCTTCTGGCTGTCGCGGCTCGCGCGGCGCTAGCCGGCAGCAGCCACCAGATCGACGATCATCGGCTGATGGCCGGTGAGCGCCAGGAAGGCCATGAAATCGTCGCGGGAAAGCGCCGTGGTGGCTGTGTTTTCGAGCGGGTGGTAGTTGAGCCGCTCATGCGCCAGCATCGGCGCGTCGAGCACCACGGTGACGCGATGCTCGCGGTCGTTGACCAGCGCAAAGGGCGTCACGGAGCCCGGACGGACGCCCAGCACCTCCCACATCAGCGTGGCATTGCCGAAGGAAAGCCGGGCGCTGCCCAGCGGTTTTGCGAGACTGTTGAGCTTCAGTTCGCGCTCCTCCAGCGTCACGATCAGCCAGAGGCGGCCCTTCTTGTCCTTCAGGAAGAGGTTCTTGCAGAAGGCGCCCTGGCGCGCCTCTTCCGGCCATGAGGCGCGATGGTCTTGCGCTTCCTCGACCGTGTGGAGGGCCGGATGGGTGCGGGTTTGGTGCGCGATGCCTTGCGCCGCCGCCCAGGCGAGGAAGGCCGCGCTTGTCGTCAGTTTCGGGGTTGCATCGCCGGTCATCGCTCCTGATTGGCATGGATTTCCGGCGGAAAACAAGGGCCTTGCATTGGTTCTGGCGATAGGCCATAAAACCGCCCTCACAGGCGGCGGCCCGTTTTTCGGGTGCCACCTGACCCGGAT
>JAHBYM010000198.1 GCA_019635975.1 Parvibaculum sp.
CATGCGCATTGCCGACGAAACGGCCGGCATCGAGGATGAAGGCGCCCGCCAGCGCAAGATCGACGAAGTGAAAGCCGACGTCGCCGTCAAGAAAGAACGCGCGCTCCAAGCCGGTGGCCTTTATGTGATCGGCACCGAACGCCACGAGAGCCGTCGCATCGACAACCAGTTGCGCGGCCGCTCCGGCCGTCAGGGCGATCCCGGTCATTCGAAGTTCTATCTCTCGCTCGAAGACGACCTGATGCGCATTTTCGGCACCGACCGCATGGACGGCATGCTGCAGAAGCTCGGGCTTGAGGAAGGCGAGGCGATCGTCCACCCCTGGATCAACAAGGCGCTCGAAAAGGCCCAGCAAAAGGTCGAGGCGCGCAACTTCGACATCCGCAAGAACCTGCTGAAGTTCGATAACGTGATGAACGATCAGCGCCGCGCGATTTTCGAGCAGCGCATCGAACTGATGAAGGCCGAGGACGTTTCCGAAACCGTCAGCGACATGCGCCGTCAGGTGATCGACGACATGGTGACGCTGCATGTGCCGGAAAAGGCGTATGCCGAACAATGGGACATGGCGGGCCTGAAAGCCGAGGTCGAGAAGACACTGGGCCTTGAGCTTCCGGTCGAAAGCTGGGCCGAGGAGGAGGGCATCGCCGAGGAAGAAATCCGCGAACGCCTCTATGCGGCGACAGACCGCCACATGGCCTCGAAAGCGGCGCAAGTCGGCTCCGACCTGATGCGCCAGGTCGAAAAGGCCGTGTTGCTGCAAACGCTCGACATGCATTGGCGCGAGCACCTGATGATGCTCGATCACCTGCGTCAGGCGGTGGGACTGCGCGGCTACGGCCAGCGCGACCCGCTGAACGAGTACAAGTCGGAAGCCTTCGAGCTTTTCGAAAGCCTTCTGCGCCGCCTGCGCGAGGACGTGACGCGGCAACTGGCCGTGGCGCAATTCGTGACGGAAGCGCAGGCGCCGCGCATCGAGGATGCGCCGCTGCCGGAAATGCATGCCCACCACGCCGACCCGGCGACGGGCGAGGATGAAATGGGCGGCGGCGACACGGCGACATTGCAGCGCCCGGTGCGCAACGATCCGGGCGTCGCGCTCAACCCGAGCGACCCGGCGACCTGGGGCAAGACCCCGCGCAACGCCCCCTGCCCTTGCGGCTCGGGCAAGAAATACAAGCACTGCCACGGCGCGATCTGAGCCGGTCGCACGGATAGAAAAAGCCGCGCCCCCGAAGAAGGCGCGGCTTTTTGCTTACCAGCGGATGGGTTCAGGCCCTGATGCCCGCCCCCGCCGCCTTCTTCAGATGATGGCCGGCCAGGAAATAATGCGCCGCCGCCCAGATATTGAGCATCGCCGTGCCGAACAGCGCCCAGCGCAGCGACTCGTTGCCGAAATCGAAACTGACGCGCAGCACATCCGACAGAATGCCGACAAATTGCGGGCCGAAGCCGAGGCCGATGATGTTGATGATGAAAAGCATCACAGCGGAGGCGAGCGCGCGCTTGGCCGGCGGCGTCAGCGTCTGGATCATTGCGAAACTCGGTCCGAGATAGAAGGAACCGAGAAAGATCACCGGCACATAGACAACCCAGAGGATCGAAACCGGAAAACCGAAGAGATGGAATGCCGGCCAGTTGTCCATCAGGTAGAAGACGATGATGAACGGCACCACGGCAACTTTCGCCCAGGCAACGACCCAGCTGTTCCAGCGCACATCCTTTTTGGCAAGGCGGTCCGTCAGCCTTCCGCCGGCATAGGCGCCGAGCCCGCCGACAACGCCGACAAGCACCGAGAGAAAAGTCGACACCTCGACGATCGACATGCCATGCGTGCGAATGAGAAATGCCGGGCCCCAGATGACGCCGCCATAGCCGACAAAGGATGTCAGCGTGACGCCGGCCACCACATGGCGCGTCGGCGCCGTGCGCCAGAGATGCGCAAAGCCGTCCTTGACGACGGCGATCGCCCCCCTGAAATCGGCAATCTCGACCTTTGCCGGCGCCATGCCGTCGGCATGTCCGCGCGGCGGCTCGACCAGCGTGTAGCGCACGATTAGCGCCAGCAGCAGGCCCGGCAGGCCGACGACGAAGAAGGCCGCGCGCCACCCATACCACTCGGCGACCCAGCCCCCGACCAGGAAACCGATCATCACCCCGAAATAGACGCCGAGCGAATAGATCGCCATGGCGCTGGCGCGTTCTTCGGGCGGATACATGTCGGCAATCATCGAATGGGAAGGCGGCGTCGAACCGGCCTCGCCAATGCCGACGCCGATGCGCGCGGCCGCCATCTGCCAGAAATTCTGCGCCAGCCCGCAAAGCGCGGTCATGCCGCTCCAGATCGCAATGGCATAGGCAATGATGTTGCGCCGGTTGCCGCGATCGGCCCAGAGCGCGATCGGAATGCCGAGCGTCGCGTAGAAAACGGCGAAGGCGAGCCCCGACAGGAAGCCGATCTGGGTGTCGGAAAGAAGCAGGTCGCGTTTTATCGGCTCGACCAGAATGCCGACAATGTTGCGGTCGACATGGCTCGACGTATAGCCGAGCACCAGAACGAAAAGCGCGTAGCGCCGGTAGGCGGGCGACAGGCTGGCTGGTGCCGTCTCCTTCGCCGTAGCAGCTTCGGCCATCCCCCGATCCCCCTCTGCATTTCTTTGTGGCAGTCACATTACGTTCGTCCGCCGCTTCGGGCAATCGCTTGCAGGCGGGCACACCGCTGCCATAATCGCGACCAACCAGAAACGACCTTCCGAGGAGGCTGCCCCATGTCATCACCCACGCCCTTTACCGTCGATATTCCGCAAGGGAAGATTGACGCGATCCTCACGAAAGTCCGCGCCTATGAATGGCATGAGATGCCCGAAATCGCCGCCGGCGGCGACCGCTGGGCCTATGGCACGGACATGGAATACATGAAGGAGCTATGCGACTACTGGGTGGCGAAGTTCGACTGGCGCGCCGCCGAGAAAAATCTCAATCGCTTTCCGCAATTCCGCGCCACCGTCGACGGTCACGACATTCACTTCATTCACGTGAAGGGCTCCGGCGCCAGCCCCGAGACGCTGCTGCTGACGCATGGCTGGCCGGGCTCGGTATTCGAGTTCTTCGATGTGATCGAACCGCTTGCGCATCCGGAAAAATTCGGCGGCAAGTCTGAAGACGGCGTCAATCTGGTGATCCCGTCGCTGCCCGGCTACGGCTTCGGCGGCAAACCGAAAACACCCATCGGCCCGCGCGGCACCGCTGCGCTGTGGGACAAGCTGATGCGCGATGTGTTGGGCTATGAGCGATACATCGCCCAGGGCGGCGACTGGGGGGCGGTCGTTTCCGGCTGGCTCGCCTACAATCACGGCGTGCCGAAGGGCGGTTGCAAGGCTGTGCATCTGAATATGTTCGGCCTGCGGCCGGCCGCCCTTCCCGAAACCGACGAGGAAAAGCAGTGGGCGCAGGGCGCGGCGATGGTCTTTGAGCTTGAAGGCGCCTATCTGCGGCTGCAGATGACGAAACCTCAAACGCTTTCCTACGCCATGATGGACAGCCCCGTCGGCGCCGCCGCATGGATCGTCGAAAAACTTCATTCCTGGTCGGACAGGCGCGGGCCGGACGGTCGCGAGCACATCGAGAACGCCTTCTCAAAGGACCAGATGCTCACCAACATCATGATCTATCTCGTCACCGGCACCTTCAACACCGCCACATGGTTCTATCGCGGTCTCTTCGAGGAAGGCGGCAACAACATGACGCCGGGAACGAAAGTCGAAGTCCCGACCGGCATCGCCAACTTCCCGAAGGAGTTCCTGAAGTTTCCGCCGCGCAGCATGGTCGAGAAAGGCTACAACGTCGTCCACTGGACCGACTTCGAGCATGGCGGACATTTCGCGGCACTCGAGACCGGTACGGTCTTCGTCGACGAGGTTCGCGCTTTCGTGCAGCGGGTCAGGGGCTGAGAGCGCCATGACACATCGCATCGTCCCGGCCGACCCTTTTACTATCCGCATTCCGGAAGCGGAAGTTCAGGATCTGAAACGCCGCCTGCGCGCCACGCGCTTCCCCAACGAACCGCTCGGCAACGAAAGCTGGGAATACGGAACGAACCTTGCTTACATGGAACGTCTCATCGAATACTGGCGGGACGATTTCGACTGGCGCAAGGCGGAGGAAAATCTCAACCGCTTCCCGCAGTTCCTTGCAACGCTCACCGACGCCGACGCCGAGGATCACACGATCCACTTTCTCTACGAACGCGGCTCCGGCGACAACGCGATCCC
>JAHBYM010000199.1 GCA_019635975.1 Parvibaculum sp.
CCGGAGCCCACATGCTGCGCCGCCTTGTCCTTTCGCTTCGCTACACCTTCCGCCGCCACGCGCCGCGCGTGCCGCAGCGGCAGGTCGGCGTCATTCCCTATGCGGTGGTCGATGGACAGGTCGCGGTGCTGCTCGTCACCTCGCGGCGCACCGGGCGCTGGATATTTCCCAAGGGCGGGCTGATCGACGGGCTGACGCCGGCGGAAGCCGCCGCGCGCGAGGCCTTCGAGGAAGCCGGCGTCGAAGGCGAAATCGAATCCGTGCCGCTCGGCGCCTATCGCAGCTTCAAGCGGCGCGGCTTGCGCCCGCTTCCCATCGAGGTCGATCTCTACCCCTTGCGCGTCGCGACGCAGCATGAGGAATGGCCCGAGAAGAAGCAGCGCCGCCGCCATTGGGCGACCGTCGCGGAAGCGCGCAAGCTGCTCTCCGAACCGCAGCTTGCCGGCCTCGCCACGATGCTGCGCCAGCGCCTCTAGGCGTCTCACATCACGACGAAAATCTTCAGCGCCACGTAAATTCCGGCGGCCAGCGCGCCCGCCGCCGGCACGGTGATGACCCAGGCAGCCGCAATGGTCAGCACATGGCGGCGGCGCACCAGTCTGCGCGTGTCGCGCTTCGACTGACGGCGGATCGCCTCTTCCGGGGTCTTGTTCAGCGTGTCGGGGTCGCCGGCGCGCACTTTTTTGGGTTTCACGCCGTCGGCATTCAATCCGATATTGGCCAGGAACTCGCGCAGGAAGCCGACGCCGAAAACACCACCGATCGCAACATGCGTCGTCGATACCGGAAGTCCGAGCGCGGAGGCGATCAGCACCGTGATCGCGGCGGCGAGCGCGACGCAGAAGGCGCGCACCGCGTCCATCTTGGTGATCTTCTCGCCCACCATGCGAATGAGACGCGGGCCGAACAGCGCCAACCCCAGCGAAATGCCCATCGCGCCGATCAAGAGGACCCAGAGCGGCAGCGCCACTCGGTCGGGCGCGGCCTCGCCGGTTTCGGCGGCGGCGACAATCGCGGCGAGCGGGCCGACCGCGTTCGCGACGTCGTTGGCGCCATGCGCGAACGACAAGAGCGCCGCTGCGAAGATCAACGGCAGCGTGAAGAGCTTCGCCACATGCTTGCGGCGGTTTTCGATCGTACCGGCGCGGCGCGCGACCCAGGGGCGCGTCAGCCACCAGCCGGCCACGAAACCGAGCGCGCCCAGCGCCCACACGGTTTCGGGAGCCGGTCTCCAGATGCGCGAGAAACCCTTCAGCGACAGGTACATCGCAAAGGTTCCGGCCATCAGGCCGATCATCACCGGCACCCAGCGCTTGGCCGCCGTGATCCGGTCTTCGCGAAAGAGCACCGTCCATTTGACGAAGCCGAGCAGCGCGGCGGCGATGATGCCGCCCATCAGCGGCGAGACCACCCAGCTCGCGGCAATGGCACTCATCATCGACCAGTTGATCGCCGCCATGCCGGCCGCCGCGACGCCTGCACCCAGCACGCCGCCGACAATCGAATGCGTCGTCGAGACGGGCGCGTTGAGGAAGGTCGCGAGGTGCAGCCACATGCCGGCGGCGAGAAACGACGCCATCATCAACAGCACGAAGTCGAGCACTTCGAGCGATTCCGACGGCCGGACGATATTGCGCGAGATCGTGTTGACGACATCGCCGCCCGCCAGGATCGCACCCGCCGCTTCGCAGATCGCGGCGATGATCAACGCGGCGCCGAGCGGCAGCGCGCGGCTTCCGACCGCCGGTCCCATATTGTTGGCGACATCGTTGGCGCCGATGTTCAGCGCCATGTAGCCGGCGATCACGCCGCCCGCGATCACGAAGATGCTGAGCGGTCCCACCGGGGCAAGGCCGGCCATGAACAATAGGATGGCCAGCAGGAAAATGACGGCAAGACCCGGCGCCGCGATCGAACGCGATAGCGCATAGGTCGCCTCTTCGAGACGGACGACCTTTTTGAGGTCCTTGTCGAGTGTGCTCTTCGCCAAAACCGCCCCCGAATCGTCCTCCGCCCCCAGGCGAACCGGCCGGGGAGAGCACTTAGCATTTCGGGTGGGGCCCGGCTAGGGTTTGTGACAGTTTTTTGACAGTTCGATGACAGTCGGGAGCCCGGACGGCCCGTCCGGGCTCATTCGGGCGGCATCAGCGGCCAATCGACGATCCTCAATTCGAGGTCTTCCATATCGACCTCGTCCTCGTAGAGAAACCGTCCGTGAACGGACATTCCAGCGAGGCGCACCGTTTCGAATTCGCCCGAGACCAGCGGGTGCCACCACGGCAGGTCCTTGCCCTCCTTCAACAAACGGTAGGCGCAGGACGGCGGCATCCAGTCGATGTCCTCGAGGTTCTGCGGCGTCAGCGTCACGCAATCGGGCACACGCGTCGAGCGGTTCGGATAGTCCGAGCAGCGGCAAGTCTCGGCGTCGAGCAGCCGGCAGGCAATGTCGGTATATTCGAGCTGGCCTGTGTCCTCGTCCTCAAGCTTGGTCAGGCAGCACTTCGCGCAGCCGTCGCAAAGGCTTTCCCACTCCTCGCGGTTCATTTCATCGAGGCGCTTTACACGCCAGAAGGGTTCGCCGGTGCCGGTCATTCCGGCACAGAACCTCGGCCCGCGGGCGCCGTCAAGCGGTTCCGGAAAATCGCGGAATGCCTGCCCTTGCTTCGCCGCGAAGCCGCCCCAATCCGCTCACAAAGTTAATTCAGTCTCGTTTCGGTGCAGTCCGGGGTGGCACGAGGCTCGCATGAAATCCCTGCCCGGTTCACGCCGGAAGTGTAGCTATCGAGGCAATTGACCCGTGTCGCAGGACGACGACGATCCCTATCCGATGCGCGCGCAGCAGCGCCGCGCGCCGTCGCACGACCTGCCGGAACCGCCTGATCCGGAGGGCGAAGGGTCGCGCGCCGCGCGCCGCTACCGTCCGGGTTCTCTTGCGACCCTCTCCTTCGTCCTCACCGCTTTCATCGTCGGCGCCTTCCTCCTCGTCTCGCAGACGCTGCCCGACCTGCAACGCGCGATCGATGCCGGGCCCGACGAAAGCTTGATGCTGATCATGCTCGACGCGGAGGGCAACGAGATCGGCAGCCGCGGCAAGCGCACCACGCCCACGGTGCCGCTCGGCGAAATGCCGCCCTATCTCATCATGGCCGTTCTCGCGACCGAGGACCGCCGCTTCTACGAACATCGCGGTTTCGATCCGCGCGGCATCGCGCGCGCCATGTGGTCGAACCTCAAGGCGTTCGAATTCGTCGAAGGCGGGTCGACCATCACACAACAGGTCGCCAAGAATCTCTATCTCGATAACAGCCGCACCGTCATGCGCAAGGCGCAGGAGGCGCTGATCACGCTCTGGCTCGAAAACAATCTGTCCAAGGACGAAATCCTGACGCTCTATCTCAATCGCATCTATATGGGCGCCGGGAACTACGGCATGGATGCGGCCGCCCGCTATTATTTCGGCAAGTCGGTGCGCGACGTGTCGCTGCCGGAGGCGGCCATCCTCGCCGGGCTGCCGAAGGCACCGAGCCGGTTTTCGCCCAGCAACGATCTCGAACGGGCGCGCGCCCGCGCCGGCCAGGTGCTCGACCGGCTGGTCGCATCCGGTACGCTCACCGCGCAGGAAGTCGCAGGTGCGCGCGCCAACCCGGCCGACGTCGTCGTTCGCGCCCATGCCGAGGGGCAGGAATATTTCGTCGACTGGGTCGCAGGCCAGGTCACCGCCGCGATGCCCGGCACGACCGGACGCTACACCGTTCGCACGACGCTTGATCCGCGCCGCCAGAAGGCTGCAACCGCGGCCATCGAAAAGGCGCTCGCCGACAATGGTGAGGCGCGCCGCCTGTCACAGGGCGCGCTTGTCGCGCTCGGCGCCGACGGTGCTGTGCTCGCGATGGTCGGCGGCAGGTCCTATCTAGAGAGCCAGTTCAATCGCGCGTCGCAGGCGCGGCGCCAGCCCGGCTCCGCCTTCAAGCCGATCGTCTATCTCGCCGCGCTTGAAGCGGGCTACACACCAGACAGTCCGGTTACGGACGAACCGGTGTCGATGGGCGGCTGGGCGCCCCGCAATGTCGCGGCGCGGGACTGGGGCACGGTCAGCCTCGCCACGGCGCTTGCGCATTCGGTCAACACCATTGCCGTGCAGGTCGGCGACAAGGTCGGCCTCGACCGGATCGGCGCCGTCGCGCGACGCCTCGGGCTCGAACGGCCGTTGCCGCGCAATCTTTCCGTCGTGCTGGGCAGTTCCGAGGTGACGCTGCTGGAATTGAC
>JAHBYM010000002.1 GCA_019635975.1 Parvibaculum sp.
AAGCGCAAGTCGATCGCCGCCATCCTCAAGGAGGTGATGACCAACGAGGCCTCGGCGCTGGTCGACACCGATGCGGCGAACAAGGCCGCCGATGCCGATCTCGCGCTGCAGGAGCTGGGCGCCGATTTCGCGGGGCAAGCCTATGTGACGGCAACCGTCACCGTCTGGGACGACGATCCCCGGATCGCGGCGGAGAAGTTGCGGCTCGTCGAGAAGGTCATCCAGGGCCGCGACTTCACTGCGATGCCGGAGACGATCAACGCCGTCGATGCTTGGCTCGGCTCGCTGCCCGGACATGTCTACGCCAATGTCCGGCAGCCGCCGATCTCGACGCTCAACCTCGCCCACATGATCCCGCTGTCGGCGGTATGGGCGGGGCCGGAACGGGACGAGCACTTCGCTGCTCCCCCCTTGCTCTTCGGTAAGACCGAGGGCTCGACCCCGTTCCGGTTTTCCCTTCACGTCGGCGATGTCGGCCATATGCTGATCGTCGGCCCGACCGGCGCCGGCAAGTCGGTGCTGCTGGCGCTGATGGCGATGCAGTTCCGCCGCTACGAGGACGCGCAGATCTATCTCTTCGACAAGGGCTTCTCGGCCCGCGCCGCCATTCTCGCCATGGGCGGCGCCCATCATGCGCTGGGCTCGGGCGAGGGCGAGACCGCGCTCGCCTTCCAGCCGCTCGCCCGGATCGACGAACCGGCGGAACGCGGCTGGGCGGCCGAATGGATCGGCGCGCTTCTCACGCATGAGAAACTCGAGGTGACGCCGGAGGTGAAGGACGCCGTCTGGTCGGCATTGGGAAGCCTCGCCTCGGCGCCGCGCGAGGAACGCACACTGACCGGCCTCTCCGTGCTCCTGCAATCGAACGCGCTCAAAGCGGCGCTCGCGCCCTACACGCTGGAAGGCCCCTTCGGGCATTTGCTCGATGCGGCGGAAGACGGTCTCGCGCTTTCCGGCATCCAGTGTTTCGAGATGGAGGCGCTGCTGCACGAGAAGGGCGCGGTGATGCCGGTCCTCACCTATCTCTTCCATCGCCTGGAAGAGCGCTTCACCGGCGCGCCGACGCTCCTCATCCTCGACGAGGCCTGGGTCTATCTCGACGACCCGCTGTTTGCTTCCCGCATCCGCGAATGGCTGAAGACACTCCGCAAGAAGAATGTCGCTGTCGTCTTCGCCACGCAGTCGCTCGCCGATATCGCCGACAGCGCCATCGCGCCCGCTATCATCGAAAGCTGTCCGCAGCGGATATTCCTCCCCAATGACCGCGCGATCGAGCCGCAGGCGCGGGCGGCTTACGAACGCTTCGGCCTCAATGCGCGCCAGATCGAACTGATCGCTGAAGCCGTGCCGAAGCGGCATTACTATCTCCAGTCGCGACGCGGCAACCGGCTCTTCGAACTTGGTCTCGGGTCCGTCGCGCTGGCCTTTTGCGGCGCGTCCTCTCCCGCCGACCGGAAACTCATCGATCGCGTGTTGAGTGAGGCAGGACCGGCGGGCTTTGTGAGGGGATTTCTCACCGCCAAGGGCCTCGATTGGGCCGCCGATCTCATCGACCTCCAAGTCAGGGAAACATCCTCATGACACGCCAGACGCTGCGGACGATGCTGCTCGCTCTTCTCCTCACTGCCGGTCTGGTGACAACCGGCATCCGCCCCGCCGCGGCCATGACCGTCTTCGATCCCACGAACTATGTGCAGAACCTGCTGCAGGCGGTGCGCGCACTGGAGCAGATCGACAACCAGATCCGCTCGCTCCAGAACGAGGCGGTGATGCTCGAGAACATGGCACGCCATCTGGAGCATCTCGACCTGTCGACGCTGCAGGGCATGGTCTCGGGGCTGACAAGGATCGGCCAGCTGATGGACCAGGCCCGCGGCATCGCCTTCACCATCGAGGCGACGCAGGCCGCACTGGAGCAAAGCTATCCCGAACGCTATGGGGCGGAGGTTGATCACGACACGCTTCTCGCCGATGCCGAACAACGCTGGCGGGATGCCATGTCGGCCTATGGCGACACGATGCGCCTGCAGGCGGGCATCGCGCGCAATGTTGAGAGCGACCAGGCGGCGCTCGTCTCGCTGGTCACCGCCTCGCAAGGCGCGGCCGGCGCACTTCAGGCGCAGCAGGCGGCGAACCAGTTGCTGGCGCTTTCAACCAAGCAACAGCTTCAGATCCAGAGCCTGATGTCGGCGCAATACCGCGCCGAAGCGCTTAATGCGGCGCGCAAGGCCCAGGCCGAGGAACAGGCCCGCGCAAGCTTCGACCGCTTCATGGGCGAGGGCAAAGCCTACGGGGCGCAGTGACAAACGAAGAGTGAGATTGGAGAGACGAGGGCATGGACGATCTCGGCGTCATCGACCGGTTCATGGAAGCCTTCACCCAAGCGATCGACAGCGGCTTCGGGCTGTTGCAGGGCGATGTCGCCTTCCTGACCGCGATCCTGATCGGCATCGACATCACGCTGGCCGGTCTCTTCTGGGCGATGGAGGAGGGCAATGTGCTCGGCCGCCTCCTGCGGAAGGTCCTCTATGTCGGCGTCTTCGCACTGATCCTGAATAATTTCGCAGGCCTCGCCGACATCATCTTCCGCTCCTTCGCAGGGCTCGGTCTTCATGCGGCGGAGAACGAACTCACCGCCGACGATCTGCTCCGGCCGGGCTATCTCGCCGGCATCGGCTTCGAGGCGGCCTGGCCGCTTCTGCAGCAGGCGGGCTCGCTGATGGGCTTCACGAGTTTCTTCAACCATGCGGTCACCATCATCGTGCTGGTCCTCGCCTGGACCGTCGTCATCGCCGCCTTCTTCATCCTGGCGGTGCAGCTCTTCATCACCATCATCGAGTTCAAGCTGACGACGCTGGCGGGCTTTGTGCTGGTGCCCTTCGCGCTCTGGACCAAAACGGCGTTTCTGGCGGAGCGCGTGCTCGGCAATGTCGTCGCCTCGGGCGTCAAGGTGATGCTGCTCGCCGTCATCATCGGCATCGGTTCCGGCTTCTTCACCGATTTCGTGACGGCGCTTCAGGGCCGCGAGCCCAATCTCAATGACGCCATGGCACTGGTGCTGGCCTCGCTCGCCTTGGTCGGTCTCGGTATCTTCGGCCCCGGCATTGCCGCGGGCCTCGTTTCCGGCGCGCCGCAGCTCGGCGCCGGTGCGGCGGTCGGGGCGACAGGTGGCGCCGCGGCCGGTGCGGCGCTGGCGGGTGGGGCCGCACTTGGCGCCGCGCGAATGGGCTCGGCCGGGCTTTCGGCACTTCGGGCCGGTACCGGCATGGGTACCGCGACGGCCGGTGCATCGGGCATGGCGTCCGCACCGGGCGCGGTTGCATCGTTTACAGGCGGCGCCTCCACGAGCATGGCAGCGGGGACGCCCGACTGGGCGCGCCGTCTCCGCGCCGAGCAGCGCCGCCGCACCCATACCCAGACCGCGATGCAGGCGATCCGCGAAGGCGACCGGCCGGGTGCCGGCGCCAATCCTTCCTTCGATGACGGGAGGTCCTGATGCGCTTCAAGCGTAGTGCTGAGCGATATGGCCGAACCCCCGAACCGGTCACGCCTTATCAGAAGGCGGCGCAAGCTTGGGACGAGCGCATCGGCACGGCCCGCGTTCAGGCGCGCAACTGGCGGCTGATGGCGTTTGGATGTCTTGCGCTCAGTGCCGGGCTGTCGGCCGGGCTCTACTGGCAATCGCTGCAGTCTCACGTGACCCCCTATGTGGTAGAAATCGAGCGTTCGGGCGAGGTTCGCGCCGTGCGGCCCGCCGTCGAGAGCTATACGCCGGGCGACGCCCAGATCGCCTGGGTGCTGGCGCGCTTCATCTCGAATGTGCGCTCGCTTTCTTCCGATCCGATCGTCCTGCGGAAGAACTGGCTCGAGGCTTACGATCACGCGACCGGCCGTGCGGCGAATTTCCTCAACGAATTCGCGCGCGAAAGCGATCCCTTCAAATCGGTCGGCACGCGCAATGTCTCCGTCGAGGTGACCAGCGTGGTCCGCGTCTCGGAGCGCTCCTTTCAGGTCAAATGGCGTGAGCGGCGTTACGAGCGGGGCAGTCTCGCCGCGACGACGCGCTGGACGGCGATCCTCACCATCGCCGTTCGGCCGCCGCGCGATGCCGAGACGCTCCGAAAGAACCCGCTCGGTCTTTATGTCGAGGCGCTCGACTGGTCGCGCGAACTCAACCCCGGTGAAACCCCCTGACCAAGGAGAACCAGATGACCCCGATCCGTTCGTTCTTGATGGTAAGCATCTCGGCGCTTGTGTTGACCGCCTGTGCCGACAAGGTGCCGCCACCCCAGATCCGCTATGACGCGGCCGAACTGCAACCGGCGCAGCTCGAACCTCAGGCCGCGAAGCCTGTCGAGATTGTCGCCCTGCCCGAACCGCTGCCGCTGCCGGGTCAGTTGCAACCTCTCGATACGGCGAAACCGAAGCCGGACAAGCGGGTGCCGACGGAACGGGTCGACGCCGCCAACAAGGTGGCGCTGATCGAACCTATGAGGGATGGCTATATCAATGCGATCCAGGTCTATCCCTTCACAGAAGGCGCGCTCTACCGGCTCTATGCGGCGCCGGAGCGCGTCAGCGACATCGCATTGCAGCCAGGCGAGGAACTCATCGCCGTCTCGGCCGGCGATACGGTGCGCTGGGTGATTGGTGACACGGTGAGTGGCAGCGGCGCCGGAAAACGTGTCCATGTGCTGGTGAAGCCTTTCGCCGCCGGACTCGAAACCAATCTCGTCATCACCACCGATCGCCGCGCCTATCGTCTGGCGCTCGAAAGCACCGAGACGACCGCGATGGCCGTCCTCTCCTGGACCTATCCGCGCGACGAGTTGCTCGCCTTGCAGGCGCGGAATGCGAGGGCTGATACGTCGTCCGCGATTGCGGTCGGGATCGATCTCGCCGCGCTCCGTTTCCGCTACGAGATTACGGGTGACGACCCGCCCTGGCGCCCGCTCCGCGCCTTCGACGACGGTTCGAAAGTCTATATCGAGTTTCCGATGCGGCTCGACCAGGGCGAGGCGCCGCCGCTCTTCGTGGTCGGCCCGTCGGGTGGCAGTGAACTCGTCAATTACCGTATGCGGGGTCACTACTACATTGTCGATCGGCTTTTCGCGGCGGCGGAATTGCGTCTCGGCGAGGCGCCGCAACAAGTCGTGCGCATCAGCCGCACGGATACGGTGGCGAGCGCGGGCGACGATCGCCGCACGCGACTGCGGCCGGGACGATAGGAGAGAGGTGTGACCGGTCCCGCCTCGCCTCAGGGTCAAACGCCCCCACCCGGAAAAGTCGATCCCGAAACGCTGATACTGCGCGCGAAGCCGCGCCGCGTGACGCGCTTCCGGCGCAGCGTCGTTATCGGGGTCGCGGCGGCGGGCTCGGCGACGATCTTCGCGCTCGCCTTTCTGGCGCTGGAGGGCTCAAGTTTTCGTCTCGTGGCACCGGATGGCGCGGAGCTCTACCATCCGGATCGGAAGGAGCGGGCGGAGGGGCTCACCGCGCTGCCAGAGAGCTATGATGAGATCCCGAAACCGGTGCCCGCACTCGGCGCACCGCTTCCCGGCGAGTTCGGCCGTCCGATCCTAAGACGCGAGGCGGAACTCGGTATCGACAGCAGCGCCGGTCTCCGCCCGAACTTCGTGCCGAGTGCCGAGGAGAACGACGCCCGCGCCGAACGATTGCGGCTAGCGCAACAGGCGCGGCAGGCAGCGGAAGCGGATGTGTTCTTTCAATTGAAGGGAAGAAGCAGGGGCGAGGGCAGTGCTTCGCGACCGAGGATGTCAGACGCGGGAGACAGCACAGGCTTTGAAGCCGTCGCGGCGGTCGACGACCGTCTCAACCTCGATCCGGAGCGCGACCAGAATCATCAGCAGCGCAAGCTCGATTTTATGAGCCGGGGACCGGACCGCGAGATCTACAATCCGCATGCGCTGCAGGAACCGGTCTCGGCGCATCAGCTGATGGCCGGCAGCGTCATCGCCGCGAGCCTTGTCACGGGGCTGAATTCCGATCTGCCGGGTCTGGTTGTCGCCCAGGTGACCGAGAATATCTTCGATACGGTGAGTGGAAGAAACTTGCTGATCCCGCAGGGATCGAGGCTCATCGGCAGTTACGACAGTGTCGTGGCTTACGGCCAGTCCCGAGCTTTGCTCGTCTGGCATCGCATCGTCATGCCGGATGGTTCCTCGATCGTGATCGACAATCTGCCGGCGACGGATGCCGCCGGTTATGCCGGCGTCGCGGACGAGGTCGACTATCACACATGGGCACTCGTCAAGGGCGTGGCGCTCGCGACACTGCTCGGCGTCGGCACCGAACTCAGTTTCGGAGCTGAGGAGGGCGATCTCCTGCGCGCGATCAGGCAGTCGACGCAGCAGAATGTGTCGCAGGCCGGACAGCGCCTCACCGAGAAGAACCTCAACATCCAGCCGACCATCACGGTGAGGCCCGGCTGGCCGATCCGTGTCATCGTGCAAAAGGACCTGATCCTGCGCGCTTACCGAGGATGAGAACCATGCCCGACCTGAAACTCGGAAAACTGCCCGACCGTATGCCGGTCAAGATCACCTTCACCGCGCCGCCCGATCTCAGCAAGGCGCTGCAGGCCTATGCCGCGCTTTATCGGGAGACTTATGGCGAAGCGGAGTCCATCTCGGAACTCATTCCCTACATGCTGCAAAGCTTTCTGGAGGCCGACCGCGGCTTTGCGAGGGCTCGGAAGGATATGCCGGATATGGAGGGCAGGGGCGCGACCACCGCCCTGGATCGCGGAAGACGAATATCGAGAGCGCAACCGCTAACAACAGACAAGGAGGATTGAGATGTCTGTGATCGGGATGTTCACGCCGACCAGGGAGGGTGGCTGGTCCGGCACGATTCGGACGCTCACTATCGATGCGAAGCTGCGCTTCGTGCCGAACGACAATCGGGACAGCGAACGGGCACCGGCGTTCAAACTGTTCGTTGGTCGCTCAGAGGTCGGCGCCGCATGGCGGGAGCGGGGCGGTGAGAAGGAGTATCTGAGTGTCCGGCTCGACGATCCGGTACTGGCAGCGCCCGTTCATGCGGCGCTGTTCCCGGCGGAGGGTGGGGAGGAGGCCCATCTCGTCTGGAGGCGGCGGGAAGGTTAGACGCGGGCCGGTGGGGCGTTTGATGATGCAACAAAACCTCGGACGTTAGCCCTATGGTCCGAGGTTTTGTGACACGTCTTTTGAGTGGCTCCGGCTCCAGACGGTCCGAGCCTAGCCTGCCGGCTTGGAGGCCGAATGTCTTAGAACTTTCCCAATTCTTGGGAAGGCTATATTTTAAATATGGTTTGAGACGGACTTGACAAAGTATTGTCTATCCGAACATACTTTCTTCATTGGAGGTAAAACCATATCTGATATATTTCTTTTTCCGATTATAAGAAAGTCTGATCATGTCCCGGCTCGTTTCAGCCCCGTTTTTCAGCGCCAGGCCGGTCTTCGACCGGGCCGAGTATGCCGCCGCGGTCGGCCGTCGCCCCGACGACAAGGTGGTCACGGCGATGCTCTCCCAGCATCTTCGGGCCGGCAATATCAAGCGCATCGCGCGGGGCGTTTTCGCGTCCGTCCCAAAGCATGCCGATTCCGCCAAGTGGTCGGTCGATCGTTTCCTGGCGGCATCCCGCCTGCGGCGCGGCGGCGTTATCGCCTATCACTCGGCCCTCGAGCTTCACGGCTGTGCTTATACGGAAGGCCACGAGGTGCAGGTCATCGCACCCGGCGAGCCGGGCGTCGTCGAGACTGCGGATTTCTCGTGCCGGTTCGTGAAACCGCCGCGTGGCATCGCCTCGAAAAACGGAAGCCTGATGGACGGCGTTACGGTCGTCGATCGCATGGGGCTCGACGTTCGCGTAACGACAATCGAGCGGACGATCGCCGACCTTTTTGATCGGTATGATCTTGCCGGCGGCGCAGAGGAGCTTTTCAATTCGCTTGACTTGGTCGCGCGCGTCGACACCGCCGCCTTGGTCCGGCATGCACGCGCGCTCGGCAACGCGACGGCGGTCGGCGCCTTGGGATATTGGCTGGAGCGCGAACAGGACCGGCTCGATGTAGAAAGCGCCGCGCTCAAAAAGCTGCACGCGCTCGCCCCGCGACAAGCGCGATACGCCTTAGCCACCAAACCGGGCGAAGGCCGGACGGCCGCGGGGTGGAACGTGATCCTGCCCGTTGAGGTCATAGAGCCTCAGTTCGAGGGGGTGTAAATGGCGGCGCCCTCGACCCAGACCCTGCAGCGCATCGCCAGCGAGACCGGTCATCAGGTCGGCACGCTCGAGAAGGTGATGCGCCTTCTCGACATCCTGCAGGAGATCGCTCGCGACCGGATTCTGAGCGAGCAATTCGCCCTCAAGGGTGGCACGGCGCTCAACGTCTTTCATCTCGGTCTCGACCGTCTGTCGGTCGATATCGACCTCAACTATGTCGGCGCGCTCGATCGTGCGGCGATGGAAACTGAGCGGCCGCAGCTTGAGGCGGCTCTGGGCCGACTGCTGGCGTCCCAAGGATACGACATCCGTCGCCAGCCTGACGAGCATGCCGGTGGCAAGTGGATCATGCGCTTTGCGTCGGCGCTCGGCGGAAACGCGACGCTTGAGCTCGACGTGAACTACATGGCGCGTCAGCCTCTGTTCGGCACCGCCCGCGTATCGTCGGTCGCGCTTGGAGAAGTGCGTGCAAGCGACGTGCTGGTGCTCGATATTCATGAGGTCGTCGCCGGCAAGCTCGTCGCACTCTTCGATCGCCATGCCGCACGCGACCTTTTCGATGCGCGCCGTATCCTGTCGATTGAGGGACTGGACTGGAAGAACATCAAAGCCGCGTTTCTCGCGTTCGGCGCCTGCGCGCGCCGGGATTGGCGAGCGGTTTCGACCGACGCGATCAAGGGCGACCCGCGGGAGCTTCGTCAGAAACTTATGATCTGCCTGCCGCGCGGTTACTTCGGCGGCAAAGACGAGATCGATGCGTGGATCGAGGAGACGGTCGCGCTCTGCCGGGAGCGATTTGTACTTCTATTTGATCTGACCGCGACCGAGCGGGATTTTCTCGATGGCGTTCTCGACCGCGGTGAGATCAACCCTGATCTGCTTGATGTGGCGCCCGAGATACGGACGAGCATTGGTGCCATGCCGATGCTCGCCTGGAAATGTCAGCATGTTCGGAAACATCGGGGATTGGACCGATAGATGCCAATGGTCAAACTGCGTCATTTGGTTCCAGTCGGCGACAGTGGACTCATTCAAATCTTGTTCACATTCTCGGAATCTCACATTCCGTCAGCCGCAAGTATCGTTGGTTGCGGGCCCCCGCAACCAACGATCAGCCCGCCGCGCTTTACCGCCCGGCGGGTTTTTTGTTGTGGCGGCGGCCGCCGCCGTTTTGCCCTGGCGCAGGGCGCGAAGAGGCGTATGCTGAGTACTCCCCTTTATCCCTCAACCTATCCCCGGGTTGTCCCTGGGCAGGCAGCTGCGAGATATCCCCGGCAAGGGTCGCATCGGGCGCCGCGGCTTCCGGCAGGCATGGCATCGGTGTATTCGCCGAGGATGCGATGGGTGCGGCCGGAGAAGCGGTAGACGCGGATATTGAGGGGTGCCCGTTCGGTGAAATTCCGGGAGAGGTCGTAGCCATGGTCGAAGGCAACGATCGAGCCTTGATCGCCGGCCGGGCTGCCGTGAAACTCCGGCGACTTGAAATCGGCGCGGTCGCCGTTCTCGACCCATTCGAAACCGCCATCGCTCAGCGTACGGTAGATCTCCGTCAGCACCTTATCGAGATGGTAAACATACTTCATGACGTCGACCGAGATGACGATTGAGCAAATCGCGCCAGTTGGCTCTGATCTCGTTCAGCACCGGCGTCAGCGCGCTTGCGCGGCACCGAGCCGCCGGGAAACCATATCTGATCGTGATGCCCAAGGGTCCCTGATGTCGTATTCGACGCCCTGTTCGAAAATTCAACAAGTTTACGAATACTGTTGTGTCTGCCGATTTTATCGGCTTGACGGGCTATTTTTTTGCGGGGAATGTTCGTCAGGGGTGGATGCTTTGATAAAGTTTGGTCGTCACGACGTCCGTCATGCGGGCCGAGTGAGGCTTGTTTTCGTGAATATGTGCCTTGGGGGATTTCTGACTTCGAGCAGAGGACGCGCTGTCGGATACTGGAGGGGTTGATATCACCTCCAAAGAGTGAGTTTGGCAAAAGACCAGCGCGATGCGACGGGGAAGAGATGCTACGAAATTGAATATGAAAACTCCGTTCCATCCTATCATACGAAGTGTAGCTGGAACGCTCCGTACCTTGCTCAGCAGTAATCGAGAACAGCTGAGGAAGCAGGCGGTTATCGTTGCTGAATCCGACCTGTTCGATGTTGAGTGGTACAAGGCCGCCTATCCCGATGTTGCCGCATCCGGCGCGGATCCGATAATGCACTATCTTGCGTATGGTGCTCGGGAAGGCAGGGACCCCGGGCCATGGTTCGACACCCGCTGGTATTTGTTGCGATACCCGGATGTCGCTCAATCCAACGTCAATCCGCTACTTCACTACATCACGCATGGCGAGCAGGAAGGGCGCTTGCGGTGTAGCGCCGACCACATGCCGGAACCTTTTTCGGTTCCGCTCGACTTCGGCTTGTATGCGATGGCGCTTTTGGCTTTCTGGACTGCCGTCAATGAAGAAGTTTGCGGTGTGTCGAGGATTGCGGAGCAGGAAGAAACCGCTGTCCGGGTGTGGAAGCGAGCGCTTTCGCAATTCGAGGAGTTTTGGTCCGGAAGTTGGGAATATAATTCGGCGGGCAGGCTGTGCGGAGGAGCGGAAGAGGACGTCGCCCGTTATGTGCGCTCCAGATGGAAAGCATATGTGGAAGTCGCAACTGGAAACGCGGACGAAGACCGATTGATACTGCTTGCGGCCGACGCATTGGCACACTGGTCATCTCTGTCCGATGCCTCCACGCGCGCCCTTTCTCCCAGAAAGCTTCGCGCGCGAGTGCGGCATATTCAAACACAAGCACAAAGCCTCATCCGTGCATTTCTAAACGGGGAATTGACGGAAGTCGAAATCGGAGTCGGTCTCAATGTCTCGGCGGCGAGCGCTTTTCTTTGCATATCTGCGCTGCGCCTTGTTCTGCGGGACCTCACAGAAGACGGTGTGCGGCAGGTGCTCAAGCGCTTCCTCGACACGGGGAGGGCTGCTCGCGACGCAGATGAACTATGTGGCGACGCCGAGAATGATGCGTGTGCGGTGATAGCCCATGCCGACGCGCTTGTGGATGCCGGCAAATACGCCGAGGCTCTATGTGTTCTCAACGGCGAGGCTGGGGTTCAGGCAGAAGTTCGTCGGTTGCTTGTCGATCATGCTATCCGCGCTGACTGGACGGATTATGACGCAGTTCTTGAAAAGATCGTCGATATCAGGCTTGTGCCGCTAGTGGAGAGATTGCGTATTTCGGCTGTGACGGCAGCCAACGGGTCCGCTGATCCGCTGTCGCGTATGAGCCCTCTGCGGCACGAGGTTTTGATACGACAACTACCGGCTTCATATGACGCGATGCTCGAGCGAATGAACGACTATTCGCTTGCGCCGTCTGGATATGAAGCCTTGGCGGCGTGGAAGATGCTCGAAGTTGTCTTGCGCGCCGGGATATCTCGACAGGCGGATGAAAGCACGGGCCATGTGTCTGTGCTGTTTATTCTTGAGGCACATGCTGTTGAGGCGCCTGCCGGATGGCTAAGGCACTGTGAGAGACTGCGGGGAAGTGGGGTGGAAGTGGCATTGATGCATGCTTCCGCTTCGACGACAATCGCCGAACATGCTGGTCTGCGGGAAATATCATGCCTGGAGCAGTTGAAGGGGTTTCTTGCGTTACATCAAGGGCCGGTTCTTGTCGCTTTTGGTTATCAGTATGTGCCGTTCGATCTGGCGTGGTCGTGGAACAAGATTCTGGGTCCGGACGATGTGGCGCGGGTAGACGTCTTCAGGGTGCCGGCGCATCTTGAAACGCTGGCCAGCCTGCAGTTCGCCTATCTGAGTGATACGCCTGCGGCAATTCTGTTCGGGTCATCGGGGAACATCCGTTCTGGAGCGCTCTTCGACGATCCAGCCCTCTATATCGGCGAATCTCTGAAGCAGGCGTCCGGAGCGAGTATTGCGACATCAGCGGTCTCTCCGGTAACGGGCGGCTCGCATTTCCCCAATACGGTTATTGTCTGCGAGGAGAGCGCACTTGCTTCTCTTGCCGGCGCTGCCGAGCAGGTTGACATTGCGACTCTCGGAGGGAGTGATGCTCTAGAAGGTGCCGGCGACAATCACGCATTTGCCGATCGGTCCTTGCGGCAGACGCTGACGGAAGTTCTTGTAAGAAAGCCGGAGGCGGATTGCTTCTTGTTCTTGTCGCGAGACATGAGTTACCCCCCGCACTATGTCAGAGATGCCTTGCGTACCTTTCGTGATCACGACGGGAAAGCGGACTTCTCGTTTCTTGCTCTCCAGTACGCAAGTTCCGCGAATGTCTACGAACCAGTTTTCGCCGATGGCGTGGATATCGTGGACATGGCATGTCTCGGAACCTGCTGTCTAAGGCGGGAGACGGTAGAGAAGTTGCTGAATCAGGAGCGTATGCTGGGGTTGTCTGCTGTCGTTGCGACGACGGCGCCGGCGTTCTTTTTCGTGCCGCTGTTTGGCCGGACGTTTTTTGAAAACCATGCCGCGCAGATCGGCGGCTTCCTCGACGGTGAACGAAAAAAGATCGGCATTGATACCGGTGCCGAATTCTCTTCATTGAGCGAGCGCACGCTGTCTTTGTCGGAGCCGTCGCGGAGGCTCGCGACATCGTTCATCAAGCGCGCCATGCGCTTGCAGTTGATGCTGGACAGAGACACGGCGAACGTGACGTCCATCTGCTCGGCGGCGGAGCTATCGAGAAGTATGGACGATGTGCTCTATCTGGTGCAGCGGGGACGGATCAGTGAGGCGAAGCGGCTAGTGTCCATCATCGTCGAGGTCGCGCCTGACTTTCTCCCTGACATAAAGAGGTACAATGCCCTCCTTTGCCTTGCAATTGATTTGGGCTTGCAGTCGGATTTTGCCGTAGCGCACCGCGGGCTAATCGCCGAAGTCCTGAAGAAGCATCAACGGCACATTCATCTCTTCTTTGATGTTCTGGCGTCGGGTCTCTCGAAGGCCGAATTGGAGGCGGCGCTGGATGACGCCGCGGTTGCTGCTGTTGCACTTGACTATGACCAGCTGCTCTTCACGATCATCGGAGTCTACAAGAAATACGCATCTCCCGACATGAAGCTCACGTTGCTTCGCCGTCTCGCAGTGGGGTTGACGGAAGCACGCAAGGGCAACCCACGCCTTAGAAATGAGTTGAGTTCGCTTGTGGAGGAGATCGATATCAAGAAATTGAGCAAGAGGTCGAGTGAGTTCTCCATGCAAATGGGGTTCGTGCCTTCCTTGTCTCTTGACAGTCGGCTTCGACAAGCTTTGAGGGATCTGGATCGAAGGCAGTTGATACTTTCTCTTCGCAGCTGGATGGCTGCCGGCCGCCCCCTGATTGATCTGTGCAAACTTCTGAGAACATACAGCCACGAATTGTCGTCGATGAGTATCGGCGAGAAGGTTTCCGAATACAGGATTTGCGACGATGCCTTCTCCCGGCTTGTGTTTGCGACTATTGTCGGTGACGAGGTGTATCTTCGTAGCGTGGTGGATGCGCACACGCAGCCGGATACAAGTGACGTTGCTGTTGTGGCGCGAGCGAGGACCGGTCAGTTCGATTGGCTTGAAACGTTGATTGCCGAGCTCGGACGACCACTGCTTCTAGCTACGCCGAGATTTAGCGGGGGGACGCTCCAAACCTTTTTCTCGTCGGTGATGAGTGCGACGAGCGGGCGGGCCGCTGACGGTCGATTACCCAAAGTCAGCGTCGTCATGTCCGTATACAACCCCGATATTGAACTGATGGAAATGGCAATCGCGTCCGTGCTGATTCAAGAAGGCGTCGAGGTCGAGCTCATTCTTCTAGATGACGCTTCGGAGCCCGGAGTTGCGAGCCGAATCGAAGAAGTCGCAAGGAGAAATTCCGGTATTGTTTATGAGCGGATGCCGAGGAATGCAGGGCCCTATATCGCGCGCAACCGTGCTTTGGAACTTGCGACAGGGGAGTTTATTGCAATACAGGATGGCGATGACGTGTCCCACCCGGTGCGCCTTGCCACGCAAGTAAAAGCTCTGAACGACGCGGGCCCGGAGGCGGTGCTGGCGACGAGCTATCACTTGCGTGTCGACGCTGGCGGATACCCGCAACTTGAAGCCGATTTCAATCTGTTTGGCGATGGAACGATGACGTCTTTGTTCCGGCGCAACGTATTCGAAAAGATCGGCGGATTTGTAAAAGTGCGCTCCCGAGGAGACGTGGAGATGAGGGAGAGAGTGAGATCCGTATTTGGAGATCGAGCCATTGTGCAGGTCGACTACCCACTGGTTTATTGCAACGCGTCTCCGGCGACATTATCCAATCGAGTCGCTGCGTCGTCACTGCACTATCTCAAGCTGTTCCGATCTAATTTTGCGCGTCAGCATCGGTATCTTTGGCGTGCAGCCAATGTCGGCGAGACTATAGCTGCGCCGGATTCCGCCGTTCCGTGTCAGCTGCGACCTTGATCGTGGGCGCCGACATGATTGCCAGTGATATGCCCAGAATTTTCATCAGCCTAACGACAGTTAGCGGACGAGTGGAGGGGGTTGCGCAAACCATAGAATCCCTTCTTGCCCAAAATTACGAGAATATTTCCGTCCTGCTGCACCTGTCGCACGATCCCTATCTCCTGGACGAAGGAATATGTGGTGTACCGGAGTCGCTTGATCGATTGCGGCGGGCGGACAGGAGATTTGAAATCAGGTGGGTTCCAAACATGGGACCTTACCGGAAGCTGTTGCCCGTACTGGCATGGCTCGGGGGCAGAAGCGAACTGGTGGCCACCGCTGACGACGACACAATATACCCCCAGGGCTGGTTAAAGCAGCTGTTCGCTTTGTACCTCAAGCAGAGATGTGTGATCGCCTATCGGGGCCATCGCATGACGCACAGGGACGGTGTATTCCTGCCATACAGGAGTTGGATGCAATCTTCTATTGTGCGGAATCCGGACCTGCTTTTGTTGCCGACGGGAAAAGATGGCGTGTTGTACAACTCGGCATATTTTTCTCCCGGCGTATTGGATTATCAAACAGCGAGGCGGCTGGCCCCGACGGCGGACGATATATGGTTCAAGTGGCATACCGCCATGAGCGATGTGTCGGTATACTTGGCAACGACGGATTACCGACGCAGTACACTGGCAAGCATTGATGATGGTGGAGCATCCCTGTATCTGAAGTTCAATAAAGACGGTGGAAACGACGCGATCATCGGTCGAATTCACCAGTGGGCGAAAACAGAACGGTCGTTTGATATCGTCGCCACCGCTGAGGGGCAGGAGGGCTACAAGGCTAGCTGAGAGCGGGTTTGCCGGGATCGATGCGGGGAGCTGACGCCCGGCGCGGCATGCGGCTGGAAGCGAGGAGCGGCTATGCAGAGTGTTTTCGACTATTTGGCGCCATCTATTCCTGAAGATCACTGTCGTCAGGTTTCTGCGGCACAAATGATCGCGGATATGGTTCGGGCAGGCTACAGGGCTGCGGATGTCCTTGATCTTGGCTGTGGCGACGGGAGGTCAGTAGATCTCTTTTCGCGCTGGTTGCCCGATGCCAAATGGACGGGGGTGGACATCGAAATGTCGCCCGAAGTGGCGGCACGCTCCAGGGCGGATGCAAACTTTGTTACCTATGATGGCATTCATGTTCCATTCCCGGGCCAGAGTTTCGATCTGATTTATTCATATCAGGTGTTCGAGCACGTGCGGTTTCCGGAGGACATACTTCGAGAGTGTGCCCGTGTATTGCGCCCAGGCGGAATTTTGCTTGGCCAAACTTCGCATCTCGAGCCCTATCACTCCTACAGCATCTGGAACTTCACCCCCTACGGTTTCAAACGGCTGTGCGACGACAACGGACTGCGTCTGGTGCAGTTGAGGCCCGGAATCGACGGAAAGACGCTGGTTGAGCGGACGATGTTGGGACGTCCGAAGGAATTTTCTCGATGGTTCTCGGAGGAGTCGCCCGTGAACCAGGAGATCGAGGCAGCCGCGATCGCTCAGGGGAAGAAGAGTAAGATAGTGAACTTCCGTAAGCTGATGGTTTGCGGACAATTCGTTTTTATGTGCGAGGCGTCGACGTTGTAGCAAGTGTCGGGTCGAACTGGGTGTTTTGATGGGGGAACAAGAAGCGGTGGGTTCATATCTGGTTGTTGGAATGGAGAAAAGCGGCACGTCAGCAATGTATTCCATGCTGAAGTCCGCTTTGCAAGACCCGGTTTGTTGCTTTGAAGCCAGTAGCGTACGGCAGATCGACTTTCTCTTTGGTGCTGCCGCAGACCGAGACAAATTGACGAAGGCGCTTTATCACGGATTTGATGACAACATTGGCGCTCTCAACGGCTTCGATCGCAAGGTTCATATTCTCAGAGACCCGAGAGATGTCGTCATCAGCTATCTGCTCTATTGGCCGCTTCTGCGCGGGCGCCATCTGCAGGTGGAGTTCATATCGGAGTTCGTGGGTTTGCTCAAAAGGAAGGAAGCTGATCCTCATTCGGTGAACCTGCGGGATTTCTCCGAGCTGACGACCCGGCATGGTTTTCAATTTCTACAGCCTCAGGATTTCCTCGCCTTGTGCCGGAACGCATTCAAGTATGACCGGGAGCTCCACGGAGCGCATGTCATGAAATACGATTCCCTGATTTCGGGCGAACTCGGGCCGACTGAGGATTATTTGGGGTTTTCCTTGCCGCGTTTGGCCAAGGTGAGCGACCACATTTCCTATAATGAGCGTCAGAAGGCGCTCGGAATCTGGCGGGACTGGTTCACCCCGACTGATGTCGATGATTACCGGTCGTCTTTATCTGGCTTTATAAAGCATTTCGGTTTTGATTCCGACTGGACCTTGAGCGAGGAGCCGTACATCGCGCCGGAGTACGGGTCGGGCTACATATCCAAGTCGGTGGCGAAGCTCACTGAATTTCCCGCGTCGAGCAGTGAACTGCGCGAAGCCAGATACTATACAGACGCATACATCGCTCACCTGCAATCCGCCAGATCGGACGGTATTGAAAGCGCCATCATAGAGTTGGCCCTGGCTCATTTTGTTGGGTATGGCGTCGAAAAAAGTCTTGATCAGTATCGCGCCTATCTCCATGAGGCATATGAGCGGGGGAACGTCACCGCGATGATCCATCTCTTCGCCGCTTCACATTCGGGGATTATCGATCTCGGCTCCGGTCCAAGCGAAAGCGATTTGGCAAATGAGGCGGTCTCTTGCACAGGGAGTCGAACGTTCAAGCGTCGGGCTCGTCATATACTGGATTTTTACGAGGTACAGGTGGCCGGGTCTGCCGCCCTCCGCGTGTGTTGAGGCATTCCATTCCCGTCCGTATTGGGTATGAAAGTGGAGGCGGACTTTGCGCAAGTGGTGTGCGCTGGATTGATAAGTTGGCAGTTTTGCTTATTGTGATCGGAGTTCGGTTCGCCTGACAGAGGCAGGTTGTTTTCCCGGTTTGTGCGGGTGGGGGTATCATTGGACACTGGCTCGACTATGATTGCGGCGCAATGCCCGCTTTGTGGCGGAAGCGAATTCGGGGATTATCGTTCCAGAAAGAAGGTGCGCTGCACAGCCTGCGGGTCGTTTGAGCGCGGTCGCTTTCTGGGGCTGGTTCTACAACGTGCCGCCCCGGCGGCAACGGGATCGCCGGTCGTCCATTTTGCTCCGGAGGTCGGAACGTCGAAGGTTTTGAGGTCGCTGTATGGAGAAGCATACCAGCCGGCCGATGTCAGCCCCGATTCCTACCCCTGGATGGATATTCCAGTTCGTCAGATCGATCTCCAATATCCGTCTCGCTACTTGGCCCCCGAAAGTGTACTGGGGCTAGTCCACAGCCACATCCTGGAGCATATACCGGGAGATCTCACCAACAGCCTTTATGAGATGAACGCCGCTATCGAGGTGGGTGGGTTTCACATCTTCGTCGTTCCGTTCTTTTCGGACTGGTACAGAGAAGATATGGATTCCGGCATGAGCCGCGAGGAAAGAGATCGCCTGTTTGGTCAGTGGGACCACGTACGGTCGTTCGGGCGCCGCGATTTTCTGGATCGCATCGGGCCGTGCTTCCGGAATTTTGAGCGTATTCATTTGAATGACATTGTCACTGTCGATGACCTCGTCGCCGCTGCTGTGCCCCCCAGCGCCCTGACACAGCTCACGGCACATAGCGTTTTCTATTTCAGAAAGTTGCGATCGCTTTGAGCGGGTAAAAAAGGGGTTTCGCGCAACGCCTCCATCCGGGTGCTGATAATAATGTGCGGGGTGACGGGTTGGTGGTGCCCGCCACGTCTTGTGTGACAGATGTGTTGATTTCTGCAGGGGAGCTGGGCGCTTTGGAGACCATCTACGAATACTTGAAGTCTTCGATTCCTGCGGATCATTGCAGGCAGTCAAGGGCGATAGATCTGGTGATCGCGCGTATTCGCGCCGGATTTCGACCTGCCAAAGTTCTTGATTTGGGTTGCGGGGCTGGCAACACCGTCGATTTCTTTCGGTCACGCCTTCCGGAAAGTAAATGGGTAGGTGTCGATGTCGAGCAGAGTCCCGAGGTTGCGACGCGTACGCGGAGCGATGCGACGTTTGTCACCTTCGACGGAGTAAATCTGCCCTTTGCCGATGGGGAGTTTGACCTGATCTATTCCAATCAGGTGCTGGAGCATGTGCGCCATCCTGAGCGGCTTTTGTCTGAAGTGCACCGGGTGTTGTCGCCGGACGGGTTTTTTATCGGACAGACGTCGCATCTTGAGCCTTTCCATTCCTTCAGTTACTGGAATTTTACGGCCTATGGCTTCAAGGAAATTTGTGAGTCCGCCAATCTCAGGCTGGTGGAGATTCGGCCGGGTATAGACGGCATAACGCTGGTGAAGAGGGCCTACCTGGGGCGTCCTGCTGAATATTCCCGGTGGTTCGCGGAAGAGTCTCCTGTCAATGTTGAAATCGAGGAGTCTGCGAGGAAGAAGAGTCGAAGCGCGCAGACAATAAATTACCGCAAGTTGATGTATTGCGGGCAATTCGCCTTTGCGTGCCAACGGAAGCGCCATAGGGACGAGGAGAAAGAGCCGAGCGACGGATTTGTAAACCGTCTCGCGCAGCAGGTGACAGGGAAGGCGCGCCGTGCAATGCGCGCGCGAACCGACAATGACGCACATATGCTTGCTCTTCCCGGTGGAATGTTGATCGAATATAGCTGCCCACGGCGGTTCCATATTCCGCGTGCACTGAGCGGTGTGGGGCTTGCGGGATATGAGCCGGTTACGATGGCGGCCTTCCTGGCATCCGCGGAAAGTGTCGAAGGGGCAGTCTTCGATGTTGGAGCGAACATCGGAATATATGCTCTGGCGGCGGCGAGTGCATTGGGAAAGACGTGTATCGCTTTCGAACCGTTTCCTGCTGCGGCGGATGTTTTGGAAGACATCGTGAAGAGATATCAGTTGCCGGTCTCACTGCGGCGGGCCGCCCTGGCGGAGAATAGCGGTGCAACGACTTTCTATCTGTCAGCGCGCTCAGACATGAGCAACAGTCTTAACCCGGAATTTCGTGAGCATCGCGGAGAGATTGTTGTGGAGACAACGACTCTGGACAAGGAGTCGCTTTCTTGCCGACTCGGTGTCGTGAAAATCGATACTGAAACGACGGAGATGGATGTGTTGCGTGGTGGCAGGCACGTTTTCGAGCGTGATCGCCCCAGTGTGATCATCGAGATTCTCGATGACAATCTAGCGATGGAAGCGCGCGGTTTCTTCGCGTCCTACGGATACACCATTACCGAACTTGGAAAGCCAGACGTTTGGCGGCGGATCAGTGGATCGAGCGGTGAAGTTATTCTGGGAGATCGCCGCAACTGGCTTGCGTCTCCACAGCCGTTGGGAGACAAATTTTTTGAGCGAGCGGCATTCTGGGCCGCGAACATGCGCGATCTTCCGGCGTTTTGATAGACTTCCTGCGATCGGATGGGTGGAAGCTGCTTCACTCCAGGTGGTATGCGGAAACAAGTAAATTGACAGAGTTCCATCAGTGGTCGACATCGATCTCCGCATAGGACATGACTCGCAATCGCTCGATTTGTTCATGAGATAGAATGCCGCGCTCAATGTATTCATGAGCGTTTTTCAGTTGTACGATTCGAGCGTTCACATCCAGCGATTGTCTGTTTGTAATGTTATTCAGATCTTTGGAAATGAAGTACTGAACGGTAATGATGGGAACGAAGGCGGGCACATCTTCTTTGGTGTAGCGAATTATTAAATCCCAGTCGACCAGACGACTCAGGGTTTCATCGAAATCGCCGTGGCTCTCATACATCTCCCGCCGATGAACGAAGCAGTTCAGGTCGATGAAATTCGAACGAAGAAGCTGGGCGCGATTGTATTCGCTGTACAGTATGCGCGACTCGCCAGCATCAACGTCGTTGAATTGGAGTGCCGAATAGGCGCAGCGTTTACCAGGGGTGGTCAGCATCCCGGTCAACATCCAAAGCAAGTGATCATTGTGCCAGAAGTTGTCGGAATCAAGATAAGCAAATATATCGCCTGACGCAGCCCTCATCGCGGCGTTTCGGGCTTTTGAAACGCCGCCATGCGCATTTTGGATTATCTTCACATATCCTGAGTCGACCTCGCGGTGAAACTCATTCGATAACAGTTTGACCGTATCGTCGTCGCTGCCATCATCGGAAATCAGTACTTGGTACGGCTGAATACTTTGTCTGAGTGCGGATTCCACGGCCCGAGCGACGGTCGACCTCCTGTTCCACGTAGGAATAATTACGCTGACCTTGGCGTCCTTATCCTCAAGAATGCGCACTGCCTCGTTTCTTGCGGCAGGCAATATGTCATCAGCGCGGATCGGCGTCGTGCTGGATAGCAGTGTTTGAATGTCGTTTATATCAAGCACAGAGTTTAACGGTCGGAACGATGTATAGTTTGGTGGTGGAAATGCTCCAGACAGACCGCGCGTTCGTCCCTCGCGCTTTCCGATCGTCGCGTAGTGCACAAGCGGGTTGATGCCGGCGATGGCGACGTCGGGGTTGGCGGCAACATAGGCGCGTGTGTCGAAGGTGGGCGAGGGGTTGCGGCCAATTTGCGCACCAACCCACAGATAGTGTTCGACGGGGTCGAGACCGAGCGCCTCGACGTCCGGATATTGCGCGAGGTACCATGCGGTATCGAACAGTCCCGAGTCACGGACTGTTGCGATGTCGTTCTCGAGCATACCGATCGACTTCATGTCCGGTCCACGGTTGTTCCGTCCGCCCGGTTGCGGATGGCGGGTGCTTGCGCCCCGTTTGGCGCGCGACCTTCGCGGAAGCCATAGCGCACGTAGTGGCGCAGCGGGTTCATGCCGGATGCGGCGACGTCCTTGTGGACGCGTTTGTACCAATCGGCGTCGAAGAGGCCGGAGCGCCGGACCCGCACCATCTGTTGCCACACCCGTATGGG
The DNA here is from genome assembly GCA_019635975.1 of Parvibaculum sp. Classification (GTDB taxonomy): domain Bacteria; phylum Pseudomonadota; class Alphaproteobacteria; order Parvibaculales; family Parvibaculaceae; genus Parvibaculum. Next base: position 21,653 of record JAHBYM010000002.1, read on the forward strand.
GGCAGGCAGGAACGATAGGGCGCGCGGGTCAAGCAGCACTTCGAGCGCGCCACGGTCCCTTGCCACCAGCTCCTTCTCGCGTATCAGCCGGGTCAACGCGGCGATCTCTTCGAAGCGTGCCGCGAGGTCCGCTTCGGCTTTTGTCATGACCTCTCTCAATTGGGCCTCGGCGCGTGTCCGCGCAGCTCTTTCCGCGTCCGCCAGTGCCAGTGCCTCGTCGGCGCTCTGCTGTCGCGTAGAGACAAGACGCGCGAACGCGGGTGCAGCGTCGTCGAACGCTAACCTGATTGCATCGAGCGATGCAAAGTCGGCGGGATTTTCTCCTTCGCTCGCCCAGCGGCTGAAAATTTCAAACGTATCGCGCAGCCATGCTGGAAGTGCCGGGTTCTCGACGACCCGCGTTTGCGGTTCGCAGTGATGGCGCAGCTTGTCGACAAGGAAGGCGTCGATCTCCGGTCCGGCGCTTTCGGGTGAGTGAGGCCATGAAAAGCCGAGTGTCGTTGCGGCACGTGCGACGAGCCCCGGCCAGTCGTTCATCAGCTCGTCGTAACTGCAATGGAAGCGCGGTACACCGCGCGATGCCGCCTCGGCCTCCAGCACGTGGCGCAACCAGATGAGATGCCCGAGTTCCGGGGGAAAACCATCGCGCCGTTCGAGAGAGGCCGCGACTTCCAGTGGATTGCGCACCGGCAGAACGACCCGGGGTTGCACATCCGCTTCCTTGAGGATATCGAACCAGAAGGACGTGATGCGGCAAATGCGTGGATCCTTCAGGATGAAGAATGACGACGTGCCGAACTCGTCCTTCAACGCGGCGGCGGCGCGAGCCTTGAATTCGCCGGCCTGGGGCGAGGCATACCAGCGGTCGTTAAAGCGCAACCAGTCGTCCCAGCTCGATCCGGTGGAGTCGAGGATCGCGTGATTCAATTCCGAGATCTGGTTCGATTCCCAATATCCTGCCTCATTGTATTTGTTCGGCTGCATCAACTTTTTCGGCAGGTCCGCGCCCATAAGCGCCAGTACGCGCGATATCGCGCTGGTGCCGGAGCGATGCATGCCCAGCACCAGCAAACAGACGCGTACGGAAGAAACACTCTTCTCCCGATTGTTGACTTTATTGGTCACTATGTCCTCATCCGCCCCCCGGCAAGATCAATGTAAATAGAATTTTATCGGCGGGCAGGCAAGTTTCTTTCCAGCGGTGGCTCGAGCGACTATATCTGAGCGCTCAAGTAGCAATGCGGACGGTGGAGGAGATCGGCAAAGAGCGCCCGATCGCCATGAACGGACTTTCACGACCCCGACGGGCCGCCGGGAACATTTCGTCTTGTGACGTCTATAGTGTCGCGAGATGTCGATAATTTGCATCCTGGCGATCGGAAGGCCTCCGGATATGCTTGCGATGGCGCGTCCTGATTGTCTGCATCAAGCAGAGTAGTTCGCTTCACTGTTATCACGAGTACCCGTCAATCAGGGCGAGCATCGCGGCCGATACCGATGAAGTCCAATGTTGCGGCTGGTGGCAAAACCCGGATCATGACTATGCGACTTGTGAAGGCGCCCGGCGGGTGCTGCTCGCCGATCGGGGCGGGCTACATGTATTGCCCGCCTGTGGCTTCCATTCCCGCGCTACTTCCGGGCAGATAGCTCGCACCGCCGCCATTCGTGTTGATGACGCTGTTGCCGTCGACCCGGTAGCGGGTTCCGGTCGCACCACCCGTAAAGGTGGTGCCGTTGACCATCATCATCCCGAGGTAACGCGCATCGGCGAAGAGCGTGATGGCGGGTGTACCGGTGAGGGTGATGGTGATGTTCTGCGCGCGAATAATGCCTTGTCGCGCGGTTGCCCAATGTCCACCTGCTCCACCGAGTATCGAATAGTCTCCCTGGGCTTCGACGATGGCAAGATCGGCGGCGCGGATGTGCTGGCTCCAGCCGGCACCGAACTCGACATTGCGGAAGAGGATGGTGGACAATTTTTCTGCAAACAGGCCGAAGGTTGCACCGCTACCGGGTCCGACAAGGCGGACACCCCGAAGATCGTAGATCGTGGCGACGCCCGTTGATGTTAGCCCGCTTTCGTTTGCCGATGTCGTTTCCAGAACGACGTTCCCTGGCGTCGTCGTGTCGCCAATGATGGTGATTTTTCCGGCCCCGACCATGGCTTTGGCAACAAGACCGGGGCCGGCTGAGTAGGTGCCCGCGCCGAGTTCGATCGTCACATCGTAGATCGAGCTGTCGAGCGCGGCGGCCGTGTCGATGGCGTGCTGGATTGTCAGAAAAGCGCCGCCCGCATCGTTGACAAACCCGGTGTTGTCGTCGTTCCCATCGGTGCGGACGTAATAGGTGCGGGGTCCGGTCAACGGTTCGCGGTAGTCCGAGCCGGAGGGAAAGCCGACCTTTCCCGTTTCCCGGTCGACGACGATTGATTGCCGCCACGCCGATCCATCCGAGCTCACCTTGAAAGTCAGGTCGTCGTTTCCGGTCAATCCGATTTCCCCGTGACCGGAGTATCCGCTCTGAAAGAGAAGCGCAGCCGTATTCTCGGCGCCGGCCTTGTTTACGATGACATGCAGGTTGCCGGTGCCGGGCGTCATGTCGTCGTGCGATATGAGGACGGCATCAGACTTGACCGCGAAGCGGTTTGTTTCGTCGGCCGAGGTGTTGATGCCCAGCATGTACGCTGCGCCGGCCGCCGGTGCGAAGTCGATCCAGCCGGGGGCGGAGAAGACCAGCAGCTTTCCCTCGTCCTTGACCCAGGCGAGCCAGCCGGCGTTCGGCACCATGAAAAGCCATTGGCCGTCGAGCCATGCTGCGATGCTGCCGTCCCGTCCGTTCCACGCGCCGGTTGCGTCGGCCGCGACGATGTGGCGTTCGCCGGGCACGGGTTCGGAGGGCGGCGCGGCAAAACCGCGGCTTTCTACCGCGAGCTGCACGAGCGCGTCGAGCTTTCGCATCGCCTCGTTATGCGTCACATGCTTTTGTGCCTGACTTGGCATGATGTAAGGCAGGCTGAGTAGTTCGGTCGTTTCGGAAGACATGGGCGATCCCTTTTCGGTTTTTCCGGGCTGCTTTCTCCGGACACGGCCATCGTAGGGCGCGGTGCGGGGGGCGGGGATAAGTTCGCGGTCGGGTTTGTTGCGCCTTTTCCGGCAATGGCTTATCGAATTCCTGTAACGTTGAGCGGCGGGGGAACGATGGGACTGGAATACGGATTGATGCGCCTTTCCGTGATGCGGGCCGCCGGATCGGGGCTGGTGCTGCGCGCGGAGATCCGGCAGTCCGCGGCGGGAGCGCTGGCGCGGCTGCGCCTGACGCCGGCGGATGGCGCACCGCTGCCGGCCGGGCGCTATCTGCTGCGCGTGTCGATGGCGCCGCCGCGGGTTCCGGAATTTGCCGTTGGCGTCGTCGCGGAAGGTGCGGCCGCGATGCATGCCGCCGTCGATGCGCCGCATGCGCCGGCGGGTTATGCGCCGGTGGTGCTGACGCGGGACGCGCCCGCGCTCATCGTCACCGCCAATATTCCGGCCGACACGCTTTCACGCCTCTCGTGGCGGTTACAGCCGAAAGGATATGCCGCATTCTATGGCGGATTGTCGCTGCGGTTCGTCATGCGCCTCCTTGTCCGCAAGGAGAGCTATGCAATGTTTCGGGAAGCGTTGCGCCGGAATGGCATACGAGGTTTCGGCGCGGCGGCACGACGCGACTGGGCGGCTGCGATGGCGCTGCCGGCGCGCTTGTCGGGCTTCACCGGGAATGCGCTCGACTATCCGGAGGCGACAGGTGCGCCAATGCGACCACCGTTCACTCTTCCGGCACTGCGATTGATCGCCGATTTCTCGCGCGGTGCGGAAGTGCCCGGGATCGACGATGCGCGGCTCGCGCGGGCACGCATGGCCGGCTTTTCTGCATTGTGCCTGCCTTGCGGCTGGGACGGCGAAGGATTGCTCTTGCCGCGCGCGGTGCGGGATTTTCTCGACAACCCGGCGCACGACTTTCCCTTTTTTCTGCGCCGGACCGACGTGCCGGCGGAGGCCGACGCGAAAAGCGAAAGCGCATTCGTCGCGGCGCTTGCGCCTTTGCTGCGCGACGCGCGCGCCTTGCGCGTCGAGACGCGATCGGTGCTGGCCGCGCCTGCGGCCGGCCGATGCGCGGATATCTGGGACGAGGCCGCAAGGGAGACGGGGGCGGATATTTTTTTCGCCGAAGCGGGGCCGGCGAAGGGTGTTGCGCGACCGGCGCCGGCGGATGATGGTGCGCGGCTTCCCGACACACCGCCGGCGCTATTCGGCCGCGCCGTTCATGCGACGATCGGCACGGCAGTCGGCGAAGCCGAACGGCGCGGGATGCCGGGTTTCGTTTTTGTCGACATGGCGCGGCGTGACGGAACCGGACCGGGACTCGACGAAGATCCACGCTTTGGTCATGCATGGACCGAAGCCTTACGTGTCGCGCAGGCGCGCCATGCCGCATCGGCGGCGCGGGCGCCCGGTGCACTTCGCGCCGCAGTCGCAGTGCATGCTTTCTACCCGGATGTTTTCGGAGAGATACTTGCGACGCTCGTGACGTTGCCACCGGCGCACAAGCTCTTCGTCACGACAGTGGAGATGCGCCGGGGCGAGATCGAACGGCAACTTGCCGCCTCGGGGCGCGACTATACATTGCGCATCGTCGAAAACCGCGGACGCGACATCCTGCCCTTCCTCGGGGTCTACGAGGAGATCCGCGCCGAGGGGTTCGATCTCGTCGCGAAAATCCACACAAAGAAATCGGTGCATCGAAAGGACGGAGAAAACTGGCGGCGGGCGCTGATCGATCCGATTGCGGGAGGCGATGGGTTCGCTCGTATACTTGCAGCTTTCGCGGAGGATGCCACACTCGGCATGACGGGGCCGGACGCGCATCTCACCGGATTTCGCAACCATATCGTCGCCAATGAGGCACGTGTCTTCGGGCTGGCACGGCGGCTCGGCCTGACGGCACGCGATGTGACGCATGGGAGCTTTTTCGCGGGCTCGATGTTCGTCTCACGTGTCGCCGCGCTTGCACCGCTGATGAGCCTTGCGATCGGCGACGACGATTTCGAACTCGAGGCCGGGCAGCTCGACGGGACGCTTGCTCATGCGATCGAGCGCGGTCTTGCGCTCAGTGTCGTTGCCAGCGGGATGCGCGTGGCGGGCGTCGAGGATGTGCTGCGCCGAAAGTCGATCCTGTGGAACATGTCGGGATGAGGCCGCGCGCCGCTCACGCCTTTTTCAGCATCCCCTGACGTTCGTCCGGCAAGGCGCCGCGGATGTTTTCGATATAGGCCATCATGCGCGAAAAGCCGTCCTCCGTCAGTTCGACGAAAACGCGGCGTCCGTCGTTTTCGTCGCGGATGCGCGTGACCAGACCCTCGTTCACGAGATCGCCGATCCGCCGCAGGGCGGTGGTGGCGGGTACGCGCGCGGCGATGCAGAGGCTCGACACCGAGATGCGCTTTTGCGAAAGCCGGGCATGGGTCAGATCGAGCAGCATGTCCCAGGCCGGGTCCGAGAAAAGTCCGTCGGGAAAGAAATGCTGGCGCGCCGAGCAGAGGCCGATGAGACTGCGGGTCCAGTGGCGGCCGCTATCGTCGGGCGAGAGGCCGTGGAGCGGCGCGGCGTGGCCGGCCGTCGACGGGCTTGCCTCAATGCGGCGGGCTTGCGGTGCGCCGTCGGTGTCGGTCATGCGGTCGGCAAGGCGAACAAGATTGCCGAGCGCTGCCGGTACTTCGCAGTCGCGCAGTGCGCCGACGATATTGCGGGTTCGGGTCAGGATGTCCTCGGCCTCGGCGCGAATTGCGGCGGAGAGCATCGCAAGGCGGTGCTGTTCGGCGGATCTGGCGGTGGCTTCCTGCAGCGCTTCGCGGATTTCACCGGCGTCGCAGGGTGTGGTGAGAACCGACCAGGATTTGAACTGACGGAGCTGACGCAGCAACTGCGGGGTGACGTTTGCGGTCAGCGCGATGAAATGCAGCCAGGGGCGCTCGGCGAACTGCGCCGTGTTGCGGGAAAGGTCGCGCAGCAAGGGATCCGTCTCGGTGTCGGCATCGACGATGACGACCCGGATCGAGGCGTCGCGCAGCAGGCGGTCGCGCACCGCGCCGCGCGAGCTGGCGACCTGCCAGGCGATACCGGTGCCGAGCTCCGAGGGCTGGACACCCATGGCGCGCAGGCGCTCGGCGCCCTCCGGGTCGACAAGGGCGGCAACGGGCTGTGCCGCGGAAGGTTGTTTCTCATTCGGCTGCGAAATCGGGCGCATGATGTAAACCTTTTTGATTAGTCGAATCGGATTGTACTCAACCACAATGACACACATAAAAAGGTTTATGCAACTTTAAATATGGGCGTCCTTGCCGTCCCGTGTACTGGTCCGTTTCGCAAACCAAAATGGATGGAAAGCGGTCCGCGAGGCGGCGGGCGGGCCGTTGCGCCGATGGGTTCCATCGTCACGCGAATGCACTATGGTGGCGCCGATTTTTCACGTCTCCGGAGCCCGCGCCGCCGATGTCTGCCACGAAACAGAGTTTTGACGAAGCCGCGCAGGGCGTCGTCGCCATGGCGCGATTTGCCGGAGCGCGCGGCTGGGTGCCGGCGACCAGCGGCAATTTTTCGGTACGGATCGACGCGGCGCGCGCGGTGCTGACGGCGACGGGCGGCGACAAGGCGGCGCTCGACGCGAGCGGCGTGATCGAGGTCGAGATCGCCGGGCCGCCGCATCCGCGCGCCTCGGCCGAAGGGCCGCTGCATCTCGTGCGCTACGCGGCGGCACCCGGGATCGGCGCCATCGCGCATGTGCATGGCGTTGCGGCGACGGTGCTGTCGCGGCGTCACGCGCGCGCAGGCGCACTTCGTCTCGAAGGGTGGGAATTGCTGAAGGCCTTTGCCGGCGTGACGACGCATGATGTCGCGCTCGACATTCCGATCGTCGCCAACGACCAGGACACGGCGCGGCTGGCGGCGCTGGTCGAGACGAGGCTGCAAGGCAGCGCGGCGCCGGGCTACCTTATCGCCGGGCACGGCCTATATGTGTGGGGTGCGACGGTGACGGAAACGATCCGTCACATGGAAGCTTTCGATTTTCTGCTCACCGCCCAGATGCATGAGGAGGGCGCAAGATGACACAGCTGACCGTTTATCCGGACACGAACCCCGACGAGGTGTTGCTCGACACGCGCGATGCGGCGGAGATCGCGGCGGTGCTTGACGGCATCGGTGTGACGTTCGAGCGATGGGATGCATCGCACAAGCTGCCGGACGAGGCCGACCAGGCGGCCGTGCTCGACGCCTATGGGCCGCAGGTGAAGCGGCTGATGGATGAGGGCGGATACAAAAGCGCCGACGTGGTGCGCGTCAAACCGGACAATCCCGATCGCGAGGCGCTGCGCCAGAAATTTCTCGCCGAGCACACGCATGACGACGACGAAGTGCGATTTTTTGTCGAAGGCGCGGGCGCGTTCTACCTGCGCAAGGGCGGCCGCGTTTATCGCGTCGTCTGCGAGCGCGACGATCTGATTTCGGTTCCGGCGGGTACGACGCACTGGTTCGACACCGGACCCGCTCCGCATTTCTGCGCCATTCGCATTTTCACCTCGCCCGAAGGCTGGGTCGGTCACTTCACCGGCGACGACATTGCGACGCGCTTTCCGAAGTTCGAAGGCACGGCAGCGTGAGCCGCATTCGTGCAATCGTCACCGACATCGAAGGCACGACGACGCCGATCTCCTTTGTGCATGAGGTGCTGTTTCCTTATGCGCAGGAACGGCTCGCAGCGTTTGTCGCGACGTATGGCGACGACGCGGAGGTCGCGGCGGCGCTGGCCGAAGCGCGCGCGCTGGGCGGCGTGCCCGATGCGTCGCGCGACGAAACGGTGGGGCTGCTTCTTTCGTGGATCGATGAAGACCGGAAAGCGGGCCCGCTGAAATTTCTGCAAGGCTTGATCTGGCGGCAGGGTTACGAGGACGGCGTGCTGAACGGGCCCGTCTATGCGGATGCGGCGGCGATGCTGAAGCGATGGCGCGACAGGGGATTGCGGTTGTTCGTCTACTCGTCGGGTTCGGAGGAAGCGCAGCGGCTGATTTTCGGCTATTCCGATCAAGGCGATTTGACGCCGCTGTTCGAGAATTATTTCGATACACGGATTGGTGGCAAGCTCGAGGCGGCATCCTATGAGGCGATTGCGCGGACGGCAACGCTCGCGGCGGACGAGATGCTATTTCTGTCGGATCACGTCGGCGAGATCGAGGCGGCGCTCAAGGCGGGGATGCGGTGTGTACGGATCGACCGCGAACTCAGCCCCGGAACATGGCGCGCAGAAGACGCCGCACCGGTCGCCGGTTCGTTCGATGCGGTCGAGGAACAACTCACGCCCGGCGCATGAAAAAGCCCGGCGACTGGTTTTCGCCGGGCTCTTCGATCTCAAATGGACAATGTGCATCAGCACTTCTCGTCCTTCTTGCAACCGGAATAAGCACCCGCCGCAGCGCCGACCGCGCCGCCGACGATCATGCCGGCGGCAACGCTTGAGCCAGCGATTGCGGTTGCGGCGGCGCCGACACCGGCGCCGATAGCGCCGCCCGAAAGCGCGCCCTGTTCGGTTTTGCTCAGGTTGGTGCAGCCCGTCGTCAACAGAAAGGCAGTCATGACCAGAATTGCCGGGGTCTTTTTCATCTCCGCCTCCATCATCAATGAATCGACGGCAAGCAGGTTCGGCCCGGACGGAGGCCAAAGCAGGGCGGTAATGAGGCAATTCATGGCCGATTGCTTGACGGCGGGCCTTGTGTGAACACGCTTACTTGCGGATGATCGCCGCCGATGACACAGGACATCAGACCCGAAGGACCAAGCGGCGACAGGCGGCGCGAGGAAGCGGCCGAGCGCCGGAAGGAGACCGCGCGGCGCATTGCCGGGCAGGCGGGGCTTGCCGTTGCGCGCGCGGTGCTTGTTGTCTTTTTCCTGCCGGCGTTCGTCATTCTTTTCTATGCGGTGGTGCCGCCGCCGGCGACGCCGCTGATGATTATTCGCGCGGTGGACGGACACGGGATTTCGAAGCAGTGGGTGCCGTTGACGCGGATTTCGCCGCATCTGCAACGCGCGGTCATTGCGGCGGAAGATGCGAAATTCTGTCAGCATGGCGGCTTCGACTGGGCGGCGGTCGATACCGCGCTGACACGGCGTCGCGAGGGCGGGCGGCTCGTAGGCGCGTCGACGATCAGTATGCAGACGGCCAAGAATCTCTTTCTGTGGCCGGCACGCACTTACTTTCGCAAAGGCGGCGAGGCGTACATAACCGTCTGGCTGGAAACGATTTTGAGCAAGCGGCGCATCCTCGAACTCTATCTCAACGTCGTCGAGCTTGGCCCCGGCATTTACGGCGCGGAGGCGGCGGCGCGGCATTATTTCAACGTCAGTGCGGCCGATCTTTCTCCGTCGCAGGCGGCGCAGCTTGCTTCCGTGCTGCCGAGCCCGCTGCGCTGGACGCCGACGCCGGGCGCGCGGTCGCGGACCATCGAGGCGCGGGCGCGGTCGGTGACGCTCGGGCAAAACGGGCCCTGCGCGCGCTGACTGTCATCGAACTGTCAAAAAACTGTCACAAACACATGCGGGCGGGATTTATCCCGCAACTTGTCCCCGCGTTTATCCCGCATTTGCGGGACAAGTCAGGCGTGTCCGCCGTCGCGCATGACCAGCGCGGCGAGCGCGCAGAGGTCGGCTTCGGTTTCGGAGAGATGCCATTTCTCGATCTCGACCATGCGGTCGCCGAGATAGTCGGCGCGGACGGATGCGGCGAGGGCGCGGCGCGCCAGCTCCGGTGAGGCGGCGGGCGACCAGCCGTGGGCGCGAAGGCGGCGGGCGAGGCGCGTTTCGTAGACGGCGCGGGTGAGGCCGGGTTTGCTTTCGGCAAAGCGGATTTCGCCGAGCTTCGCGGCGGCGGCCGGATCGGCCAGCAGGCGCATGAAGACATCGGTGTCGAGGGCGAGACCCTTCGGCTTGCGGTGGAAGAGGGCGGCCGGCACGGCGGCGGCGACAAGCGCGGTGCCGCCGAGAATGACGAGGTTGCGCCTCGAGACCGGCGGATGCTCCGTGTGCTCCATATCCTTTTCCATCAGGCGAAGGCCCCTTCCTCGAAGCGGGTTTTCAGATGGTCGGTGAGGCGCAGCGCCAGGGCGACCAGTGTCAATGTCGGGTTGACGGTGCCGCCGGTCGGGTAGAGCGAGGAGCCGGCGATGTAGAGGTTCGACATGCCGTGGACGCGGCAATCGGCATCGGTGACGCCTTTTTTCGGATCGGATGCCATGCGCGTCGTGCCCATGTGATGATTGCCCCAGCCTTCGGCGACCGTCCATTCGTCGCGTTCCGGGAAGAGCACGCGGACGCGGCCCTCGCCCCAGGCGCCGAATGCGCGGGCCAGCGCCTCGAGATTGCCGCGCAGGCTCGCGGCATCGGATTTCCGCAGGCGCCAGGCAAGGCGTGTGCGGGCGAGGCCGAGGGCATCTTTTTCGTTCGACAATGTGATGCGGCTCGCCGGGTTCGGCTCCTGTTCGCTCGCGCAGCCGACACCGATGCGCCAGCCATATTCCGCGTTCGGCGCGGCAGCCGAGGTTGTGTCGCGGGCGAGCTTCAGCACCAGCGGCTGGATCCAGGCGGCGGGGTCGCGGTTGTCCGGCTCGGTGCCGGTCGTTTCCGTGACGGCATAGCTCATGCCGAAGGTCAGCACGGTGCCCATGCGGCGCGTGCGGCGCAGATAGTCGGGCGAGAAGAGGAAGCAGCCGCGCACCACCGAATTGTGGAGCTTGGTGTAGGTGCGGTAGAAGCGCGCCACATGATCCGGGTCGGTGACGAGGAAGGTCGCGGGCGAGGGGATGTGCGGGTGCTCCATGAAGAAGCGGCCGACAAGCCCGTTGCGGTTGCCGAGGCCGTCGCGCTCGACGCTGTTCGACAGGAGCAGGATGCGCGCGTTTTCGATGGCGCCGGCGGCGAGGATGCAGGCTTTCGGCTTCACCTCGAAGCGGACGCCGGACAATGTGCCGATGCGCAAGGTTTCGACGCGGGCGCCGTTTTCCGTGGGCACGATCTCCATGACATTGCTGTTGAGATAGCAGGTGACGTTTTTCGCAGCTTCGATGTCGGGCCGGTATTTCTTTCCAAAGCGCGTCGGCGGGCTGTAGATGAAAAAGCGCGTCATCACCTCGTCGCCGGCGAGCGGCAGCGGCTCGCCGGCCTCCGCCCAGGCCGACGCGTCGTCGAAGGCGGTGGAGCGGAGCTGGCAGACATCGGCGGCGCGCTCGTAATACGGGTCGAGGAGGGCGCGGGTGATCGGCCAGCCGGAATGGGGCACCCAGTCGCGCTCCTCGAAGTCGATCGGTTCGAGCGGCCGCGTCCAGCCGCCCCAGTGATTGGTGGTGCCGCCGAAATAGCGCAGGCGCGAACTTGTGAGCGGATATTCGACGCCCGCCATTTCGCCTTCATAGAGGTCTTGCGTGTCGGCATCGAATTCGAAGCCGCCGCTTTCGATCAGCGCCACGGAAATGCCGGAACCGGCAAGCTCGCGGGCAATCGAAATGCCCGCCGCGCCGGCGCCGACGATCGCGAGGTCGGTTTCTATCGTGGCGCCGTCGGGGACGCTCTGTCCGTCAATGAACATTGGGGGGTGCTTCTCCATGCGCGGGCCAGATCCCGCCCTGCTATTTCTTACCCGATTTCGCCGGAATTGCGGCGGCGCCCGGACTTTTGCGGGTTTCGCCCCAACGCCGTCACCGACGGCGCCTGAATCGGTCAGATATTACCCGAGGGAAAGGCCGGAGCCCTCACTTTCAGCAGCAGGCCCCTCTTCGTTCGGGACTTGAAAATGTAGCCCAATTGGGCTACATAGAGAATTCAGTTTGCAGGAGATATGGAAATGTCCACGAGTGTCGTTCGCGCCCGCGTCGAAGACGATGTGAAGGAAGATGCAGCGGCCGTGCTTGGCGAGCTCGGGCTGACCGTTTCCGATATTATCCGCATGACGCTCACCCGCGTGGCCCGGGAGCGGGCGGTTCCTTTCGAGCTCACCGCGCCCAACGCAAAAACGCAGGCAGCGATGAAGGAGGGCCGGAAGCTGATCAAGGCGCGGCGGGCACGGTTTTCCGGTGGAGAAGAGCATCTGAATGCCCTCGGAAAAACCCGCTAACAACAAGCGGGCTTCGCGGCCACGCACCTCGGACCACACCAAGGCGTTTTAAAAAGACTGGGTCCGCCTTTCGCGCACCGGCCGCTACGATATGGGCCGCCTGAAGGCGGTCATGCTGCTGCTCATCGCGAATGATGGTCCGTTGCCTGCCGAGTGGAAAGATCACCCGCTCAAGGGCACATGGGCCGACCATCGCGAATGCCATGTCGGCGGCGACTTTCTGCTGATCTACACCTGCGACAGCGAGTCAGTCGTTTTCGAGCGCGCCGGGACGCATGCTGAACTCTTCGAATAGGGCAGGAGCGGCAACATCGCCGGATTTATACCGAGGTTTTGGCCGTTTTCGAGGCCGTTTTACGCTGGACCGGGCGGGGGGCCTCATGCGAGGTTTCATGCCAACAGGAATCCCCTCTCCGGCACCGGGGCGGCGCCCGCAAAAGGCCCGGCCCGGACCCTGAAAAAGCCCCGACCGCCCGCAAAAGACGGGCGGGGGCGGACCGGCCGAGGGACGGCATCAAACAAGGAGGATGAGCCCCCATGAAGGACTATCTGAAATTCTATATCGACGGCCAGTGGGTCGATCCCGTCGAGAAGAAGACGCTCGACGTCATCAACCCGGCCACCGAGGAGCCTTTCGCCCGCATCAGCATGGGCACGGCCAAGGACGTCGACAAGGCGGTGGCCGCCGCGAAGGCCGCCTTCCCGAAATTCTCGACGACGACGAAACAGGAGCGCATCGACCTCCTGCAGTCGATCATGGCGGTCTATCAGAAGCGCTATGCCGAAATCGCCGCCGCGATCACCGAGGAGATGGGCGCGCCGCAGAAGCTGTCGCAGAACGCGCAGGCCGCCATGGGCATCGCGCATCTGAACACCAATCTCGAAATCCTGAAGAAATACGAATTCGAGGAAGACAAGGGCCCGACGCGGATCCTGCGCGAGCCTGTGGGCGTCTGCGCCTTCATCACGCCGTGGAACTGGCCGATCAACCAGATCGCCTGCAAGGTGGCGCCGGCGCTCGCCGTCGGTTGCACCATGGTGCTGAAGCCTTCGGAAGTGGCGCCGATCAACGCCTATATCTTCGCCGAAGTGCTGCATGAGGCGGGCGTGCCCAAGGGCGTGTTCAACCTCGTCAATGGCGACGGCGTGGGCGTCGGTTCGCCGCTGTCGGCGCATCCGGATGTCGACATGGTGTCGTTCACCGGCTCGACGCGGGCCGGCATTCTGGTTTCGAAGGCGGCCGCCGACACGGTCAAGCGCGTCGCGCTCGAACTCGGCGGCAAGTCGGCCAACATCGTGCTCGACGATGCCGACTTCAAGAAGGCGGTGACGGGATCGGTGTTCGGCATGATGTCGAATTCGGGCCAGAGCTGCAACGCGCCGTCGCGCATGCTGGTGCCGGCCGCACGCCAGGACGAGGTGATCCAGATCGCCAAGGCCGCCGCCGAGCAGGTGAAGGCCGGCGACCCGAACGCCGAAGGCACGACGATCGGGCCGGTGGTGTCGGAAGTGCAGTTCAACAAGATCCAGGGCCTGATCCAGAAGGGCATCGAGGAAGGCGCGACGCTCGTCACCGGCGGTCCGGGGCGTCCCGAAGGCGTCAACAAGGGCTATTACGTGCGCCCGACCGTCTTTGCCAACGTCACCAACGACATGACCATCGCGCGCGAGGAAATCTTCGGGCCGGTCATGGCGATCCTTCCGTACAAGGACGAGGAAGACGCCGTGCGCATCGCCAACGACACGGTCTACGGCCTCTCGGGCTATGTGCAGGGCGAGCCGGAACATGCGCGGAAAGTCGCCGCGCGGCTCCGCACCGGCAATGTGCATCTCAACCTCGCCGGGCCGGACCTCAACGCGCCCTTCGGCGGCTACAAGCAGTCGGGCAACGGCCGCGAATGGGGCGAGTTCGGCTTCGAGGAGTTCCTCGAGGTGAAGGCGGTGCTCGGGTATAACGCCGCTTGATGCGAATTCCGGATTGATCCGGACAAGGAAGAAGCCGGTCCCGCGAGGGGCCGGCTTTTTTGTTGCGAAGGGGGACGGCGCTGGCGCGCCTTCTGGATTGCCGGATCAAGTCCGGCAATGACGAGGGGGGGTGAGGAATTGCCAAACCCATGGGTGTCATCCCGGGGCTTGTCCCCGGGACCCACTCGCCGTTCGGCTTGCCGCAGCGGTTGGTAGAGGGTGAGGTGTTTAGGCGCCGGTCGCGGCGCGCAATCGCTTTTGCTGAGGGAACCACCCGCCTTCGCAACGCTGGCGCGTCGCTACGGCGGGCAGGATGGGTCCCGGCAACAAGTGCCGGGATGACACCTGCGGGTGGAATTGGTGCTTCAACCCAAGTCGTCTTGCCCGGGCTTGACCCGGGCATCCAGGAGCCGCTGCAAGCGGCGTCTCTCTTCGCAAGAATCCGATTCTGAAACGGCGGACGATGCTCAAGGTGCATTTTTGTGAAGAGGGACGGCGCGCGTTGCGCGCGCCTTCTGGATTGCCGGATCAAGTCCGGCAATGACGAGTGTGGGGTGACATTTGCGGGTGGGTTGATGCCGTGTGTCGGCGTTCGCCGTCAGTTCACGGCGCGGCGGCGGTGCGTGCGGCGCCGCAGGCGGCCTGCAGTTGCTCGGCGTAGAAGCCCTGGGTGTCGCGGGCATCGCGGGCGGCGCGCGATTTGAGCACTTCGTGCGCGGTGCGGCATTTGGCGGCGGCGTCGGCGGCGAGGCCGGGCGGCAGGGCGCCGGCGGCGGCCGCGGCATTGGCGAAATTGATGTAGCGCAGCGCGCTCGCCTTCAGCGATGCCGCGCCCGGCTCGCCGGAAAGGATGCTGGCGGCCAGCGCCTGGCAGAGTTCGCCGTCGCGCTCGCAGATGCGGTCATAGGCAATGGCGTTCCAGTAGAGTGCTTCGCTGTAGAGCGGGGCGGCCGGCCGTTGGGCGGCTTCGGGTGCGCGGGCGATGAGGCCGAACACCGAGCCGGCGAAGACGGGTTCCTTGTCGAGCCAGCGGCGGCCGAGCGCCATTCCCTCTTCCAGCGCGGCGGCTGTGGCTTCGCCGGCGATCAGGTCTTTCTGCAGCATGTTGAAGCGATAGAGGTCGCCGGTGCCGATCTTGCGCCAGGCGGCCGTGGTGCGTTCGGCGATCAGTTTGTCGGCCGACGCCGTGCCGAAGAAGGACGCCGCCTCAGCGGGCGGGTGCGCCGGGAGGATAAACAGCGTGGCGAGAATGGCGGCGGCGAAAGGACGAAACATGCGAAGAGCCCCGGCGGGTGCGCGGTTTGCGCGTCAGCCGGAGTATGGCGGGGGAATGCTAATGAAAGCTTGTTGCGGGGGGAGGGGGGGGAAAGAAGGCGCGCTACAGCGTCTTGCGCCGTTTGCGCGGTTCGTCGACGAGGAAAAACATCGTCAATACGGCGGCGGTGAGGACGGCGATCGAGAGGGCGAAGAGGGCGTCGAAGGAAATCGCATAGGCGACGACGCCGCCGAGCAGGGGGCCGGCCGCATGCATCAGGGAGGTCGCGGTGTTCAGGACCGCGATGCGCATGGGCAGGTCGTCGCGGGCGCCGAACTCGACGATGATGTTCTGGTTCGAATTCTGGAAGCCGCCCTGGCCCGCGCCGAGGCCGGCAAAGGCAATGGCGAGCGGCCAGAGCGTGTCGACGGCGAGCAGCAGCACGGTGGCCGCGCCCCAGGTGCCGACCGAGAGGATGAAGACCAGGCGGTTGCCGAAGCGGTCGGCGAGCCAGCCCCAGAAAAGATTGGTCGTGGTCTGGCTGAGCAGGAAGGCGGTGGAGAGGATGCCGATGGTGGCGCCCGACAGGCCGATGCGCTCGCCCGCATAGAGAATGTAGAAGGGGACCGCCATGGTGCCGAGCGCGGCGAGGCCGGCGGCGACATAGAAGCGGCCGAGCGCGGGGTCGGCGCGCAGCATCATCGGGATGTCGCGCATGCGGCCGCCCAGCGTCGCGCGGGCGCGGATGGTCGGCGGTTCGGGTTCGCGCACCAGCATCAAGAGCGACAGGCCGATGGAAGTCAGGATGAAGGCCATCAGGAAGGTCGAGGCGTAGCCGTTGCCGAAGAGATTGCCCTCGACGAAATAATGGCCGCCCATCCAGGAGACGCCGGCGGCGGTGAGCCCGGCGGCGAAATTGCGGAAGCCGGTGAGGCGGCCGCGCAGGCGCAGCGGGATCACCTTGGCCATCAGCGTGTTGAAGATCACCGCCTGCATGCCGTTGAAGAGGCCGAAGAGGCAGAGAAAGCCGATGGCGGTGACGAGCGCCCAGCGGTCGGGCAGGAAGAAGCCGCCAAGCGCGAGGCCGAGCACGCCGGCGCGCATGCCCCAGCCGATCAGCAGGCCCATCGGCAGCACGCGCTTGCGGTGTTCGATCAGCGTCGCGCCGAAGATCGAGGAGGCGGAAGCGCCCAGCCATTGCGCGGCGAGCGCGAGGCCGACCAGAAATTCCGAGCCCGAGAGCAGGTAGATATAGGCGGGCACGAAAGTCGGCGCGTTGACGAGGCGGAAGCCGGTCTGGCCGAGAAGTCCGTGGGCGAGGTTGGCCGCGTAGTTGCGGCGGAGATTGCCCTCGATCTCGGCCTCATAGGCGGTTTCGGCCGCGCGCAGGCGCGCCGCGCGTTCGTCTTCGTCTGTCGGGGGCTGCTCCCGGTCCACGCGGCTGGTTCCTGTTGTTTTCTGACTGTTTGTCAGCTGTGGCGCCGGCGCCTTTATAGACTGGAATGGGCAATCGGGTCATTCGATTCGTTGGGGCCGCTTGGACGGTACGTCAGGGCCGCAGCCATTCCTCGCGGGCGCGGGCGCCGGGGGCTTGCGCCAGCGTTTTGGCCAGCCAGTCGAGCAGGTCGCGCGCGGTGCCGGCCAGTGTCCAGGGCGGGTTGACGACGACGAGGCCGCAGCCGGTCATGCGGGCGGGATCGGCGGCCATGATGTGGAGTTCGAGGCAGAGCGATTTCGGCGGACCGTCCTCGGCGAGACGTTCGAGAAAGGCGCCGGAGACCGACGGGTCCTTCACCGGATACCAGATGATGTAAGTGCCGGTGGCGAAGCGGGCGACGGCGTCCATCAACGCGTCGAAGATGCGGGCGAATTCGTCGCGCGATTCATATGGCGGGTCGATCAGCACCACGCCGCGGCGCTCCTTCGGCGGCAGCATGGATTTCAGCGCCGCGTAACCGTCCATCGCATGGGTCTTGACGCGGGCGTCGCGGGCGAAGTTGCGCTTCAGTTCGGCGGCGTCTTGCGGATGCAACTCGCAAAAGGCGAGGCGGTCGGTCTCGCGCATCAGCCGCGCGGCGATCAGCGGCGAGCCCGGATATTGCATCAGCGGTTCGTCCCCCAGCGCGGCGATCCAGGGCGCGAGCGCGGGGTGCGGATTTTCGCCGGCCAGCACGCGGGCGATGCCATTGCGGAATTCGCCGGTCTTCCGCGCCTCGACGCCCGAGAGATCGGTTTCGCCGGTGCCGGCATGGGTGTCGAGCAGGAAGAAGGGTTTGTCCTTCAGCTTCATGTGCTCGATGACGAGGGCGAGGATGCCGTGTTTCATCACATCGGCGAAATTGCCGGCGTGATAGGCGTGGCGGTAATTCATGGTGCGATGACGCCGGATTTCAGTTGTGCCGGATCGAAGGCGAAAACGATCTTGCGGTCGGGCGCGGCGATTTTGGCGTTCTTGCCGCGATAGTCGACGCGCGACAGGAGATCGCGGATCACGTTGAGGCGCGCGGCGCGCTTGTCGTCGGCGCGGACGATGTTCCAGGGCGCGGTGAGCGTGTGGGTGCGGGCCAGCATCTCGTCGCGGGCGCGGCTGTAGTCGCGCCAGTGCTTCAGCGCCACATGGTCGATCGGCGAAATCTTCCACTGCTTCAGCGGATCCTTCGCGCGGGCGGCAAGGCGCGTTTTCTGCTCGGGCTTCGTGATGTCGAGATAATACTTAACCAGCACGATGCCCGATCCCGTCAGCATGTTTTCGTAAAGCGGGACGGATGCCATGAAGCGTTCGTATTCCTCGCCGGTGCAGAAGCCCATCACGCGCTCGACGCCGGCGCGGTTGTACCAGCTGCGGTTGAAGAGCACGAGCTCCTGGGCGGCCGGCAGATGTTCGGTGAAGCGCTGGAAATACCACTGGCTGCTTTCGCGGTCCGACGGCTTGCCGAGCGCCACGACGCGGGTTTCGCGCGGGCTCAGATGCTGGACGATGCGTTTGATGACGCCGTCCTTGCCGGCGGCGTCGCGGCCCTCGAAGATCACCAGGAGGCGGCGATCATGGGCGATGATGTCGCGCTGCAGCTTCACCAGCTCGACCTGAAGGTCGTAGAGCGCCTTGCGGTAGGGCCCGTCGCCGGACGATTTCGCGGGCTTTGCCTTCGTTGCCTTTGCCATTGCCGTTCCTTCCGCCCACGCTCTCTGTCGACCGGCGCCAGCCTAGCTCCATGGCGGGCGGGGCGGAATGGCGGCGGCGGTTTTGGCGCAGGGCTGCTGTTTTGGGGACCCGCCCCTTCGGGGGGTTGACCGCCAGGGCCGCTGGCTTTACAGGGATTGATACATTATAACATCACATGTCCGGGTTGTTCAGCTTAAGGGGGCTTTCCATGAAACATCTGTCCTCGCCGCTCCATGCGGCGGTTTCCGTCATCGCGCTCACCGCCGCGCTTCCGGCTTTGGCCGATGAGGCTGTGGCGCCGCCGCTGTTCATCACCGCCTCGCCGCTCGCCTCATCGCTCGACGAGCTGGCGGCGCCGGTGATCGTCGTCGAGCGGGACGAGATTCTCGGCTCGTCGGCCGCCAGCATCGGCGCGCTGCTCGGCGACAAGCCCGGCATCGCCGAAAGCTCCTTCGCGGCGGGCTCCAGCCGCCCGATCATTCGCGGCCTCGACAACACGCGGGTGCGGGTGCAGGAAAACGGCATCGGCGCCGGCGACGTCTCGACGGTGAGCGAGGATCACGGGGTGCCGATCGACCCCCTGTCGGCAAAGCGCGTCGAGGTGGTGCGCGGGCCGGCGGTGCTGCGTTACGGCAGCGAGGCGATCGGCGGCGTCGTCAACATCATCAACAACCGCATTCCGACCGCGCGACCGAAGGGCGGCTTTGAGGGCGAAGTCTCGACCGCCTACGACCATGTCAATTACGGCCGGCAGGGATATGCCGATCTCAATGTCGCGACCGGGAACGTGGTCTGGCATGCCGACACGTTCGCGCGCAAGACCGGCAACTACCAGATTCCCAATCAGCCGACCAAGCGGCAGCACCACACATGGACCGAGAGCGCGGGCGTGGCCGGCGGCGCCTCGGTGTTGCTGGAGAACGGTTATATCGGCGGTTCGATCAGTCACTACGACAGCCAGTACGGGATTCCGGCGCCCGAGGATCCCAACGATCCGCTGCGCATCGAACTCTGGCAGACGCGGCTTCAGGGTGCGGCCGAGTTCGAATTCTCCGGCGGCCCGTTCAGCGGATTCAAGGCGGATGCGGGCTACAGCGAGTATTCGCATGGCGAACTCGATGCGGGCGACAGCACGGAATCGCGCTTCGACAATCGCGAGGGCGAAATCAGGGCGGAGCTGCTGCATCGCGCCGTCGGGCCTTTCACCGGCGCCGTGGGCGTTCATTTCCGCAAGCGCGAGGTCAAGGCCGCGGGCGAGGGCGGCGAACTCCTGGCGCCGGCGCATAGCGAGGCGCTGGCCGGTTTCATCTTCGAGGAAATGCCGGTCACCGACAGTCTCAAGCTGCAGCTTGGTGGCCGCATCGAACGCGTCGAGGTCAAGGGTACGGCGCTCGACATCACCAATCCGCTCAACCCCTTCGACTTCGCGGTGTCGCGCAGCTTCACGCCGGTCAGCGGCTCGCTGGGCCTTGTCCAGAGCCTCGGCGGCGGCTGGGTTGTCGGTGCGACGGCGCAGCATGTCGAACGGGCGCCCGACGTCCAGGAACTCTTCTCCAAAGGCCCGCATGAGGCGACCGAGACGTTCGAAATCGGCGATCCAACCTTCGGCAAGGAGAAGGCGCGGTCGTTCGAGATCAATGCCCGGCGCGAGGGTGAGGACTTCTCGTTCGAGGCCGCTGTCTTCCACACGTCGTTCGACGGCTTCATCTACAAGCATCTGACCGGCGAAGAATGCGACGATGACGGTTTCGACACCTGTACGCCGCATGGCACCGGTGACGAACTCGACCAGGTGTTCTTCCGGCAGCAGGATGCGACCTTCCGCGGTTTCGAGACGGCGGCCAGCGCGACGGTGCTGCGCTGGGCGACGGGACGCGCGGGCGTCACCGGTCAATTCGACATGGTGCGCGCGAAACTAGACGCGGGCGGCAATGTTCCCCGCATTCCGCCGATGCGGGCCGGCGCCGGTGTGTTCTTCGAGGAGGACCGGATTTCAGGTAGCCTCGGCTTCCTGCATGCCTTCAAGCAGGACCGGATCGAGGCGAACGAAACGGAGACCGGCAGCTACACCAATGTGCGGGCGGAACTGCGCTACAAGATCGTGCCGCCCAACGATTTCAACCACAATGTCGGTATCGAGCTCGCGGTTGTCGGCGAAAATCTGCTCAATGAGGAAATACGCAACCACAGCTCGTTCAAGAAGAACGACGTGCTGCAACCGGGGCGGAATGTGCGCCTCGCGGTGACGGCGCGGTTCTGAACGCCGATCGATCGCCGGCTTGTAGGAGGCCTCTCCCCCCGTCTTCTACAGGCCGATGAAGGGCTGGATCGCCCTCGCAATCCAGCTTTCGAAGCGGATCGGTCCTTCGGTGAGGGCGAGGCAGATACATTCCTCGCCCTCATCGATATCGAGGGCATGCATGCGGGCGCCGTCGCTTTCCTCGACATCGCCGGGGCGGAAGCCGCCATGCGGATCGCTGAAGCTGCCTTTCAGCACCAGCACAAGCTCGGTGCCGCGATGGCCGTGTTTGGGGATCTTGACGCCGGGCTGCGCACGCAGCATCCACAAACGCTGATCGTTCGGACCGCCGCGCCAGAGCTTGACCTTCTTCATGCCGGGGCCGAGGAAGCTCCATTTCAATTCATCGACGCCGTGCCCCAGCCAGTCGCGCAAGGGAGCGGGGAGAGGATCGTCGCTGGCACTGCGCGGTACGGCGACGGGGCGCGACGTCTCGGCCGCGTCGAGCCGCGCCAGCGTTTGCGCGAGCGCGTCGGGCGCCATGAGTTCAGGCGCGAGATCGTCGATCAACGCGCCGCCGACCGCTTCGGCGGCGGCGAGCCGCGCCGGGGCGTCGTCGAGGAAGCTCAGATGCGAGGCGACAAGCAGCGACTGGCCTTCCGAGAGGGCGCCCGCCGCATAGGCCATCAGCCATTCGTCGCCGAGACGGTGGGTGACGGGCGCGGAATTGTTCAGGGCGGCACTCATTGCAGGTCCTCCAGCACCGCTCGCAGGCGGCCGAACGCAAGTCTCAGTCTCGATTTGACGGTGCCGAGCGGAATGTCGAGCCGTTCGGCGATGGCGGAATGCGGCAATCCTTCAAGGAAGGAAAGCGCGACGACTTCGGCCTGATCGGGCGGCAGGGCCGACATCGCCTGATGGACGCGCACGCCGATCTGACCGGCGGCCATGCTGTCGTCGGCGGGGCGCGGCGCTTCGGGAAGCAGCATCGGCTCGTCGGGGTCGAGGGCGGGCCGGCGCTCGCGGCGCACCGTGTCGATGAAGCGGTTGCGCGCGATGGTGAAAATCCAGGTGCCGGCCGAGGCCTTGGCCGGATCGAACTGGCCGGCCTTGCGCCAGACCGTCAGCATTACATCCTGCGCGATGTCCTCGGCGAGACGTTCCTCGACATGCAGGCGGCGCAGATAGGATTTCACGCGCGGCGCATAGTGACCAAAGAGACGGGCAAAGGCCGTGCGGTCGCCGTCGCGCGCGATCGCGGCCAGCAGCGCCGCCATTTCTTCCGCCAGTTCCGCCGACGCCGCCGCGGACGTCTTGTCCCGATCCATCAAGCCCAGCTTTCTCAGATCCGGCCGCCAATATGTGCGGCCGGCGCGGGCCGGGACGATCTGCGATATGCCGGTTGCGGTCATATGGCGGATACGTGCCCGGACGGCCCGCGGATCACCCCGCGCGCCGATATGCGTGGTTCGAGTCTAGGGAAAGGTGCGGCGTGGCGAAAGGCGGGTGATCCGGCGGCCATGGCGGCGCGTAGGGAAGATTGTGATTTCTCCCTCAGAGAACCCGGCAAAGGCAACAAATGACACCCTTCGACGACCGCGCGCTTCCGTTTCCCGGCCGGCGCGACCCGGCTTCGCCGCGGCTGCGCATCGCGGTTGTCGGGACCGGCATATCCGGATTGTCTGCGGCATGGCTGCTGTCGCGCGGCCACGATGTGACGGTTTACGAAAAGGCGACGCGCATCGGCGGCCACTCGAACACGGTGACGGTGGCGCTGCCCGAGGGACCTGTGCCGGTCGATACCGGTTTCATCGTCTATAATGAGCGCAATTATCCGAACCTGACCGCGATGTTCGATGTGCTCGGCGTCAAGACCAGCGCCAGCAACATGTCGTTTGCCGCCTCGCTCGAAACGGGCGGCGGCCGGCGCTTCGAATATTCAGGCTCGGGGCTCAACGGCATTTTCGCCGACCGGCGCAATATCCTCAGCCCGCGGCTCTGGCGGATGCTTGGCGATATCGCGCGGCTCTACCGGACGGCGCCGGGGCTTGTCGCGCAGGCGGGGCTCGACGCCAAGCCGCTCGGCGATTTCCTGCGCGAGCAGGGCTATTCGGCGTCGCTGCGCGAGGATCATCTGCTGCCGATGTGCGCGGCGATCTGGTCGCTGCCGATCGAGCGCGTCGAGCAGTTTCCGGCGCTGGCTTTCCTGCGTTTTTTCGACAATCACGGATTGATGCGGCTCAGCGGACGTCCGGCATGGCGCACGGTCGAGGGCGGCTCGCGCGAATATGTGGCGACGCTTGCGCGGCCGCTCGGGCCGTGCATCCGGACCGGGACCGGCGTTGCGGAAATCCAGCGCGATGCGGCGGGTGTCACGCTTCGCGACATGCGCGGCGGCGTCGCGCGCTACGATCATGTCGTCGTGGCGGCGCATAGCGACGAGGCGCTGGCGATGCTCGGCGATGCGGACGGGCGCGAACGGGCGCTGCTCGGCGCGATTTCCTATCAGCGGAACGTCGCCTGGCTGCATGCCGATCCGGCTTTCATGCCGCGCAACCGGCGCGTCTGGTCGAGCTGGAACTATATGGGCGGCGGCGCGGGCTCGCCGGTCTGTGTCAGCTACTGGATGAACAAGCTGCAGCCGCTGCCGACCGCGCGCGATCTCTTCGTGACGCTCAACCCGTCGCACGATCCGGCGCCCGAAAGCGTGTTCGCGCGCATCGAATACGATCATCCGGTGTTCGATGCCGGCGCTTTTGCCGCGCAACGCCGACTCTGGGATTTACAGGGCGTCCGGCGGACATGGTTTTGCGGCGCCTATTTCGGCTCGGGGTTCCACGAGGATGGATTGCAGGCCGGGCTTGCGGTCGCGGAGCAACTGGGCGGGATCGCCCGGCCCTGGACGGTCGACAATCCGTCGGGACGCATATCGCTGACCGCAGATCGCGCCGCAATGGAGGAGGTTGCGTGAGCGAGGCCCTGCATTCGCGCCTCTACACCGGCACGGTGTTTCACCGGCGCTTGCGGCCGCGCGTGCATGCGCTTTCCTACCGCGTCTTCTACATGCTTCTCGATCTCGACGAGGTGCCGGCGCTGGCGCGGGCGTCGCGGCTTTTCGCGCATAACCGCTTTTCGCTTTTCAGCTTCCATGACGCCGATCATGGCGACGGATCGGGGCGGCCACTTCGGGGCTGGGTCGAGGCGCAGCTGGCGCGCGCCGGCATCGAAACGGGGGGCGGGCGCATCGAGGCGCTGTGCTTTCCGCGCGTGCTCGGCCATGTGTTCAATCCGCTGACCGTTTATTTTTGCCACCGCGCCGATGGCGGGCTCGCGGCGGTGCTTTACGAGGTCAACAACACGTTCGGCGAGCGGCACAGCTATCTCGTGCCGGTCGCCTCGCCCCATGCGGCCACGGTGTCGCAGACCTGCGACAAGGCCTTCTATGTGTCGCCGTTTCTGCCGGTTGCCGGGTGCTATCACTTCAAGGTGTTGCGGCCCGGCGCGCGCCTGACGCTGACCATCCGCGAAAGCGACGGTGCGGGTGCGCTGCTGACGGCCTCGTTCGCGGGCGCGGCGCGCGCCTTCACCGACGGTCAGCTCGCGGCCGCCTTTCTGCGCCACCCGCTGCTGACGCTGAAAGTCGTCGGCGGCATTCACTGGGAGGCGCTCCGGCTGTGGCTCAAGGGCATCCGGCCGGCCGCGCGTCCGTCCGCGCCGTCGAGCCCGGTGACGATTGTTCCATTTCAGGACAAAGGCGTTGCCGCGACGCCCGGCGCGTAACGCAATCTTAGTTTCCCGACACCTATAAATACTTGAGTTTCCCGACAAATCCGGCGCGTGCCGGGTTTCGAAGCGAGGACCCAGGTGTCGGTCGAGTGTGAAGGCGAAGCGCCGGAGACCCGAAACGAGCCGTCCGGCAAGGACGGTGCGCCGGCGCGTGCGCGTGCCTTCGTGGCGGGCCTGCGCCGCAGCGTCGCGACGCATTTCACCTCGTTGCGATCCAAGGTGGTCGGCCTGCTGACGTCGATCGGCGCCGTTCTGGTGGCGATGAGCGGCATTTATGTTTTCACGACGTTCAACCAGAACCTCGCACATGAAGCGGACCTGCGCGCCGGCGCGGCAAGGGATGTGCTGATCCATGCCGCGGCGCGCGTGCAGGCGTCCGGTGAACTGGAACCGATCCTGTCGGCGATCGGCAATGCGCCTTACATCGCCGAAGCCGCGATTGCCGGACGCGATGGAACGATCGTTGCTTCGTCGCACGCGGCATGGAATGGGCGGAGCATTGCGCCGGTCGCGACGACGCTTGCGGACGTGGCTGCCGATCGGCGCCGTCCGCTCGCCATCGAAACGCAACGGCAGCTGACGGGCGCTGGCGCTTACGACGGCGACTATGCGATATGGCTTGACTTGCCACAGTCCGGCGAGCAGGCCGTCGCCATCGTTCGCGTCGACATGGAACGGTTGGCAGCGCGGCTGACCACCAAGGCGTGGAACACCATGACCTGGCTGACGATCACCGCGATCCTCGCCATTCTGACGATTTCAATGCTGGTGCACCGTATCGTCGTGGCGCCGATCGAGGCGCTGCGGGATTTTGCGCGGAACTACCGGCGCGGCGCGGCGGAGGCGTCGCAGCATGGCGACGAAATCGGTATTGTTGCGCAGGCGCTGGCCGCATCGTTCCAGGCGGCGGCGGACAGCGAGGCGCGGCTTACCAATATCGCCTCGACCGACGGACTGACGGGGCTCGGCAATCGCGGTTCCTTCAAGGTGCAGTTTGCCGGCGCCATCGCCGATGCCGAACGGCGCGGCGGGCTTGTCGGCATGATGATACTCAATCTCGGCGGGTTCAAGGATGTCAACGATACGCTCGGCCACGATGCGGGCGATCTCGTGTTGCAGCGGACGGCCGATATTCTGAAGGGCTGCCGGCGCGAAGGCGACATCGTGGCGCGCATCGGCGGCGACGAATTCGGAGTCGTGTTCAACGGTATCAAGAGCGCCGACGAGGCGCTCGAAATGGCGAGCCGTCTTGTGCGCGCGGTGGGTGTACCGTTCCGCCTCGGCGCTCAGGAACTGCAACAGGCGTCCTGCGTCGGCATGACGCTGTTTCCGCAGGATGGCCGCGATGCCGAAGTGCTGATGAAGAATGCCGACCTGGCGCTGTCGCGCGCCAAGCAGGAAGGCGCCGGCGCCTGCGTGCTCTATCGCCATGAGCTGCATCTGCGCGCCATCGAACGCAACCAGATCGAACGCGACCTGCGCGCCGCCGTGGCGCGGCAGGAGCTGAAGCTCTATTACCAGCCGAAAGTAGATGTCGCGACCGGGCAGATCACCGGCGCGGAAGCCTTGATCCGCTGGCCGCATGAGGAGCGCGGTTTCATTCCGCCTTCGGTTTTTATTCCGGTGGCCGAGCGCAGCGGTCTCGTCGTCGATCTGACCCGATGGGTACTCGACGAAGCCTGCCGGCAGAACCGCCAGTGGCAGGACGACGGATTGCCGCGCATCACGGTTGCCGTCAACGTGTCGGCGATCGACCTCCGGCGCGCGGACCTCACCGACACGATCGCCAATACGCTGATCGCGCGCGGGCTTTCGCCGCAATATCTCGAACTCGAAGTCACCGAAAGCATGGTGATGGAGGACGTTGACACCGTGATCGGGACGCTGCGGCGGCTGCGGAGCCTCGGCATCGGCATCGGCATCGACGATTTCGGCACCGGCTATTCGTCGCTGGCCTATCTGAAACGTTTCCCGGTCAAGCGGCTGAAGATCGATCGCAGCTTCGTCAACGACATCGCCGATGGGCGCGAGGGACACATCATTCCGAAGGTCATCATCGACCTGGCGCATGCGCTTGGCGTGTCGGTGGTGGCGGAGGGCGTCGAAAGTGCCGACCAGTTCGACAAGCTGCGCGAGCTCGGCTGCGATGAGGTGCAGGGCTATTTCATGGGCCGGCCGATGCCGCCCGCCGAGTTCGAGGTCTTTCTGCGCAACTCGCCGGCCGGCGCGCGGCGCGTCGCCGCTTCCGGCAACGCCGCCTGAATCACACCTCCCGTTCCCGTTGACGCAGCGGGCGCCTTGCGCAAGGCGGCGGCGCTTTACGCGCGCGCGGTGCGCGCTACACTCCCGCGTCGCACCACCAACAATGAGCGCCGGCGCCCGACGGGCCGCAGGCGCCGCGCCGGGAGACGTCTTTCATGGATCTCGCCTATGGGCCCGAATACGAAGCCTTTCGCGCGGAGGTTCGCGCCTTCATCGCCAAGCATGGCGCAAAGGCGCCGCGCCGTTTCGGCGTGTCGCGTCCTTCCGAGGAAACGCAGAACTGGCAGCGCCTGCTGATCGAGCATGGCCTGACCGCGCGGACGATCCCGAAGGAATATGGCGGCTATGGCGCGGAACCCGACATTCTGAAGTCGCGGATCATCGCCGAAGAGTTCACGGCGGCCGGCCTGCCGATGGGGATTGCCAATCAGGGTATCTCGATGCTGGTGCCGACGCTGCTGGAACTCGGGACCGAAGAGCAGAAGAAAAAATGGATTGCGCCGACACTCCGCGGCGAAGTCGTCTGGTGCCAGGGCTATTCGGAACCGGGCTCGGGCTCCGATCTCGCATCGCTGCAAACGAAGGCGGTCGAGGACGGCGACGATTTCATCATCAATGGACAGAAGATATGGACCTCGACCGCGCATGCGGCCGACATGATTTTCTGTCTCGTGCGGACGGAGCCCGAGGCGAAGAAGCATGAAGGCATTTCCTACCTGATCTTTTCGATGCAGACGCCGGGCATCGAAGTGCGTCCGCTGAAGACGATGACGGGACATGCCGAATTCAACGAGGTGTTCTTTACCGATGTGCGGGTGCCGAAAAAGGACATCGTGGCGGGACGCGGCCAGGGCTGGTTCGTCGCCAATGCGACGCTCAAGCATGAGCGCGGCATGCTCGGCGATCCGAACCAGGCCGGAACGCGGCTGAAGGAAATCACCGACCTGATGCACAAGGAGACGATGGACGGGACGCGGCTGATCGACCATCCGGTCTATCGCGACCGTCTCGTCGCGTTGCAGGCCCGGGTCTTCGCGATGCAGTTTCACGGGCTTCGGCTGCTGACGGCGGCGGCAAAGAGCGAGGACCCCGGCATCGCGCGGTTGATTGTCAAGCTGCAGGGTTGCGAACTCAACCACCAGCTTGCGGCGCTCGCCATCGACGCGCTAGGCGAGATCGGCGTGCTTTACGAGGACAGTCCGCATTTGCGCGCGCAAGGTGCGTGGCAGCACCGCTACATGTTCGATCTCGGGTTGATCATCGGCGGCGGCACGGCGCAGATCCAGAAGAACATCATTTCGGAACGCGGGCTCGGGATGCCGCGCGAACCGAAACCGGCGAAAGCGTGAGGAGCGGAACATGGAATTCGGATTGTCGGAAGACCAGAAGCTGCTCCAGGAAAGCATCGGACGGACGCTCGAAAAAGTGTCGCCGCTGGAACGCGTGCGCAAGGTGGCGGAGGAACACGCCGCTTATGCCGGCGATGTGTGGCAGGCGCTTGCCGGGCTTGGCGTCGCGGGCATGCTGATCGCCGAGGAACATGGCGGCATGGGGATGGGCCTGCTCGATGCGGCGCTGGCGTCGGAAATGCTCGGCCGACATGTCGCGCCGGCGCCTTTCGTCGCCACCGCCGTCATGGCGCCGATCGCGCTTGCCGGCGCGGGCTCGACGGCGCAGCAGGCGGCATGGCTGCCGAAGCTCGCAAGCGGCGAGGCGATTGCCGGTGTCGCGGTGTCGGAGCGCGCGGCGGGGGCACGCGAGGGCGCGGGCGTTGCCGTGTCTGGCGGCAAGCTCACCGGCACGGCGCTGTTTGCGCTCGATGCGGCGGGCGCCGATATTTTCATCGTTGCCGACAAGACGGGCGGGCTCCATCTCGTGAAGGGCGATGCGAAGGGGTTGACGCGGATTGCACTCACCAGCATCGATCTCACGCGGCCGCTCGGCGAATTGCGCTTCGACAATGTCGAGGCGGAGCCGCTGAATGCCGGCGATGCGGGCGCGGCGTTGAAGCGGATGGTCGATGCCGGCCGCGTGATGCTCGCCGCCGACACGCTGGGTGCGGGCTGGGCGATGATCGAGAAGGCCGTGGCTTACGCGGGCGAGCGCAAGCAGTTCGGCCGCGTCATCGGCTCGTTCCAGGCGGTGAAGCATATGTGCGCCGAGATGGCGGCCGAGCTCGAACCCTGCCGGTCGCTGGTCTGGTATGCGGCACATGCCTTCGACACGATGCCGGACGAAGCGAGCCTGATGGCGGCGCATGCCAAGGCGCTGACCTCGGAAACCGGGCGCTTCGTCGCGCGAACCGCGACGGAGGTTCATGGCGGCATGGGCTTTACCGATCTCGTGGGCTTGCACTACTGGTTCAAGCGCATCGGCCTCAACCGGCAAATGCTGGGCTCGCCGGAACGGGTGCGCCACGAGGCGGCGGTCCTGCAGGGCTGGGCAGCGGATTGAGGGGTTGCAATCTTTGAAGTTTGTAGCTACATTGAGTCTACAAAAATCAGGAGATGTCATGGCCGCCGATGCCGTCGTTCGCGCCCGGATCGATTCCGGGACCAAAAAGAAAGCCGCCGCCGCGCTCGACGCGATGGGGCTGTCGATCTCGGATGCCATCCGTTTGCTGCTGCTGCGTGTCGCGGACGAAAAGCGGCTGCCTTTTGCCGTGAAGGTTCCAAACGAAGCAACGGCCAAAGCCATCAAGGAACTTGAAGCAGGCAAGGGCAAGAAGTTCGCCACGGCCGATGAATTGTTCGACGATCTGGGCCTCTGATCGTGCTGACGCCGGTCCGTTCGGGCCAATTCAAGCGTGACGTGAAACGTGCCGAAAAGCGCGGTAAGGATTTGGGCAAGCTGCGGCGCCTTCTGACCTTGCTGATCGGACGACAAACTTTGCCATCGACCTATCGCGATCATCCGCTGAAGGGCAACTGGAACGGATACAGGGACGCGCATATCGAGCCGGACTGGTTGTTGATCTATCGGGTCGCCGGCGACGAATTGCTGCTGGCGCGAACGGGGTCTCACGCCGACCTCTTCGATGAGTAACCAGGGGAGCGCACTTGCCTTCCCGCACGCGCGGGCGTCATATGCGGCGCGTCCACAACCTTTTTGTCCGGTGCCACATGGGTGAACTCGGCTATATCGCGGCCTTCCTGACCACGCTCGCCTTCGTGCCGCAGGCGGTGAAGACGATCCGCTCGCGCGATACGTCGGGCCTTTCGCTCGGCATGTACGGGCTGCTGACCGTTGGCATCTTTCTGTGGCTGCTGCATGGCATCAACCGGCAGGACTATGCGCTGATCGGCGCCAATGGCGTGACGCTGATGCTGGCGCTGCCGATTTTCCTGATCATTCTCGGCAATGAGCGAGCGGCGCGGCGGGCCGCCTCAGGGAAATAGACCAAGGTCTATTTTAGTGCTTGCCTCGGCCGTTGCCGCCTGCTTGCATGTCGCCAACAAGAAACCAGACCGGGAGGAACACCCATGCGCGCGGCCGTTTTCCGCAATGGCGATCTCGTCGCCGACACGATCCCCGAACCGACACCGCAAGCGGGCCAGGTGCTGGTCAAGACGCTGGCCTGCGGCATTTGCGGCTCGGACCTGCATGCGTTTCATCACGCCGACAAGATGGTCGAGACGGCGCAGCGTTCGGGGTCGAGCTTCACGATGGACCTCAAGCGCGACATCGTGTTCGGACACGAGTTCTGCGCCGAGATTCTCGATCACGGACCGGGCACCGAGAAGAAGCTGAAGCCGGGCACGCGCGTCTGCTCGATGCCGATTGCGATCACGACGAACGGCGAGAAAGCCAAGATCGATCCGGTCGGCTATTCCAACAACATGCCCGGCGGCTTTGCCGAGCAGATGGTGCTGAACGAGTTGATGCTGCTCGAAGTGCCGAACGGGCTGCCCACCGAACAGGCGGCGCTGACCGAACCGATGGCGGTTGGCTGGCATGCGGTCGAGAAGGCGAACCTGACCGATGACGACATTCCGCTCGTCATCGGCTGCGGGCCTGTCGGCCTTGCGGTGATCGCCGGCCTCAAGATCAGGGGCGTGCATCCGATCATCGCGGCCGATTTCTCACCCGCGCGGCGCAAGCTTGCCGAGAAGATGGGCGCCGACATCGTGCTCGATCCGAAGGTCGAGGCGCCTTATGCGCGCTGGACGAAGGAGGCGACGCCGGAGGGCTACGACCCCGAGAACATCATGACGCTGCTCGGCATGGGGCCGAAGCTCAGGCCGGGCGTCATCTTCGAATGCGTCGGCGTGCCGGGCGTCATCCAGCAGATATTCGAAGGCGCGCCGCGCTTTGCCCGCGTGGTCGTGGTCGGCGTCTGCATGGAGCAGGACCGCTTCGAGCCGTTCTTTGGCATCAACAAGGAACTCAACGTGCAATTCGTGCTCGGCTACACGCCGGAGGAATTCGCGCTGACGCTCAATCATCTCGCCGAAGGCAAGATCGACGGTTCGCCGCTGGTGACGGCCAAGGTCGGTGTCGAAGGGGTGAAAGAGGCGTTTGCCGAACTCGGCAATCCCGAGAAGCACGCGAAGATTCTGGTCGAGCCCTGGCGGTAGGCGTTCAGGCGGGCGGGGCGGTCTCGGCGAAAGAAGGCCGCTTCGCCATGTCGCGCCACCAGCCGGCGAGTTCGGGCGCCTGCGTCTGCCAGTTCATGGCGGCGTGGCGGAAGTCGAGATAGCCAAGCGCCGCGCCCGTCGCGATGCCGCCAATGTCGAGCGGTGCATCGAGAAGGCTCACTTCCTGTTCCAGAAGATCGAGGCTGCGCGCAACGGCGCGGCGCCAGCGGGCCGTCCACATTTCCGAACGCTCGGCTTCCGGCCGGTTGGTCTCGAAGACCAGCGACACGGCGGCGTCCATGATGCCGTCGGCCAGTGCCTGAAAGCGCAAGGCGCGCCAGCGCTCTGCGCCCGCT
Organism: Parvibaculum sp.; assembly: GCA_019635975.1. GTDB lineage: Bacteria > Pseudomonadota > Alphaproteobacteria > Parvibaculales > Parvibaculaceae > Parvibaculum. Next base: position 53,445 of record JAHBYM010000002.1, read on the forward strand.
GCCGGAAAGAGCGCGGGGCCGTCGAGCGTCGCGTCCAGATATTCGCAGATCAACGGGCTGTCGAAGAAAGACGTGCCGTCCTTCAGGGCGAGCGCCGGCACCTTGCCGAGCGGATTGGCCGCGATCAGCGATTGCGGGTCGCTCATTGCTGCGGCGGTTTCCTCCGTCACCTGCGCCAGCGCGCCCTTCTCGCGGATCAGCACGCGGACCTTGCGCGCGAAAGGCGAGGTCGGGGAATGATAGAGCTTCATCGAAATTCCTTGCCGGGAGATGTCAGAGACAGGCGGTGCCGCTGGTGTGACCGTTCATGGCGCGGATGGTGCGCCATTCGACGAATTCGCGGCAGGTGCGGCCGCGCTCGTCGGTGAATTCGCGGATCGGCGTGATCTTGCCGCTCGCCTTGTCCTGCGCGGTGAACCATGTGACGGGTTCGCGCAGCGGCACGGTCATCATTTTTGCGATCGCTTCGTTCCGCGCGCTGGCGGGCATGCCCGTCAGCGTCGGCCCTTCGGAACCGCCGACCATATAGCCCGCCGCGACGCCGGCGGCGACCGCCCATTCGGTGCCGCCGCCCGAACCGATCGCCATGCCGAGCAGCGCGCCGCCCGCCGGGCCGACAAGACCCGTGCCACGATCATCGACGGGAACGCCGCCGACCGGCGCTTCGGGCTTTCTCATCGTCACTTCGGGCTGCGGCAACTGCGTCTGCGCACAGGCGGAGACGGCGAGCGCCGCGAGCACGGCAAATGCGACGCTCCATCTGGTGCGGGAATGCATCATGTTCATTCCTTTCGCAGATAGGGCATCAGGAAACGGCGCAGCACCGGGCTCATCGCGGCGAGCGCACCGACAATAATGGTGATGAGCGGCAGGCTGCCGGTCGTTCCCTTGACGATGCCGAGAAGGCCGAGGCTCAGCTCGTTGAGCGTGCGTTCGATCGTGTCGAAGTCGCGCTTCACTTCGGCGCGCGCCTGAAGAATGGTGGCGTTGGCGAGCTCCATTTCGAGGCGGTCGGCGCGGCCGGGCTTTTTGGCGGCGAAAACGAGCGCGATGAATGCCAGCACCGCCAGCACGCCGCCGGTGATGAGCGCGCCGAGCGGATAGCCGTAGATTTCGGAGAGCGCCAGGAAGCCGGCGATCACCAGCATGGTCAGCGCGAAAAGCGCGATGAAAACCGCGATGCCGACCAGCGACAGCTTGCGCGCGAGACGGCGCGCTTCGAGCTCGGCACGGAAAAGTTCGGCTTCGGCAAGTTTGCGGATTTGCGACGTCGGATCGATCATGTCCGTTTCCTATCTCGCCAGCAGGCGGCCGATGAGGAAACCGAGGCCGAATGCCAGCAGGGCGCTCGGCACCGGATGTGCGTCGATCTGTTTCTGGATGTCGCCGAGCCCTTCCTGCAAACGCTCGCCGATCGCTTCGGCATCGTCGATGCCGAAGGGCGTCTCGCCGCGCGCTTCCTCCAGGGCTTTCTTCAGCGCCTCGACTTCGGCCTGAAGCTCCTCGACGGTCGGTTTCGCGTCCGGTTTCTTGTCGGTCATTGGCGTCGCCTTCCGGTTCTGGCCGGTTGTCCCCCGCCCGATCAGCATAGTCCCCTTGCGGGCACATTCAAGGCGGCGCCGCCTGCTGCCCGATGCCGCAGCACGCTCAGAGATAGGGCGAGGCGAGGCGGAAAAATGCGTCGCGGATGCGCCCCGGGTAGGAACGGGCGGCAAGTTCCTCGAGCGAGACCGGGTGGGCGTCCGAGATTTTCCGCTCGACGATGTCATCAAGCGTGCGGGCGAAGTTCGCGCCGTAGCATTCGAGGTTGAACTCGAAATTGAGGCGCAGACTGCGGTCGTCCCAGTTGGCCGAACCGATCATCGACCACATGCCGTCCACCGTCATGATCTTGGTGTGGTCGAAGGGGCCGGCGGTTTTCCAGATGCGGCAACCGGCGCGGGCCAGCCATTCGAGTTGCGGCGTCGTCGCCCAGTCGACAAAGGGCAGGTTGCTGGCGCGCGGGAGGACGATGTCGACGACGACGCCGCGCATGGCGGCAACCGAGATCGCGGTCCGGAGCGTTGCGTCGGGCAGGAAGTAAGGCGTGACGATGCGAATGCTGTGGCGCGCTTCGGCAAGCGCGCCAAGCAGCGTCCAGCGGATCGGATTGAGGCCCATGTCGGGACCGGCCGGCAGGCCGCGCGCGACGACGTCTCCTGTTTCCTCGATCTCGGGAAACCAGTCCGGCCCATCCAGGAGTTCGCCGGTGGTGAAATTCCATTCATAGGCGAAGGTGTGCATCAGATGCGCGACCACCGGACCCCCGAGGCGAAAATGATGGTCGAGGATCGGCTTGCGCGGCCGGGCCGCGAGCATGTTGCCTTCGGCGATGTTCATGCCGCCGGTGAAACCGTGGCGGCCGTCGACGACCATGATTTTCTGGTGGTTGCGCATGTTGAGATAGGGCATACGCCACGGCATGAACGAATGCAGGAAGCGGGCATAGTCGAGGCCGTGCTCTTCCAGCAGCGGCACGAGGGAAGGGCGCGAATACCACGAGCCGACGCCGTCGATCAGCAGGCGGACGCGGACGCCGCGCCGGCTTGCCGCGGACAGGGCTTCGACGAAGCGGCGGCCGGCCGGGTCGTTGTTGAAGATGTAGGTCGACAGTGCGATCGAGCGTTCGGCGCTTTCGATAGCGGCGATCATCGCAGGATAGGCTTCGTCGCCATTTCGCAGCACGCCCAGCGAATTGCCGGGCTCGAAACTCTCGGGCAGCACTTTCTGGCCGAAGCGGGCAAGGCTTTCCAGCGCCTGCAGCCGCGGCCCCTCGTCGGCCGTCACGCGACCGCCGCTGCGGGTGGGCAAGGGCGCCAGCAGCAGCGTCTCGTTCTTCTGGCCGCGCAGTTCGCGGGCGCGGCGCTGGATGCGGTTGACCCCGAAAAGCAGGTAGACGATCCAGCCGACAAAGGGCACCAGTACGATGAACCCGACCCAGCCGGCGGCCGCGCGCTCGTCGCTCTTGATCAGCATGGCGTGGATCGCGGCGCCGATCGCGCCGCCAAACTGGATGACGGCCAGAAGGATCGGCCAGAGATCTGAGAATCCGGTCTGCATAGCCGTCCAGACTAGAGCAAGCGGCCTGTCCGGTCGCGCCTCATCTCGCGGCCGGCGGCATCAGAAACGCACCGTGCCGCCGAGGGTCAGGCCGCGATCCTCGCCGGGAAAATAGCGTTCGCTGCCAAAGGCGAAATCCGCGCGGTCGGCGTAGCGCCGGTCCAGAATGTTGGTGAGCTTTCCGAATAGCGCAAGATTCTCGGTCGCCTGATAGTCAAGACGCAGGTTGAATATGTCGTGGCCGTCATATTTGACTGTATTGGCCGCGTCCATCCAGTACGACCCCATATGGACCCATTCAAGCTCGGCGCGGGCCGCGCCTTCGTGAAAATTGTAACCGAGGCGCAGCCCGGCGATGGTGCGCGGCGCGGTGTCGATATCGTCGCCGTCGCGGATGGTTTCGGTGGCGTTGATCCCGGGGCCGATGATGTTGTCGAAGGCATAGGTGTGGCGCGCCCATGTCGCGGCGCCGGCGATGTCGAAGCCGGCACCGAGCGGCGCGGCGAATTCGCCTTCGATACCGAAATGATTTGTCTTGCCGTTCGAGACGTTGAAGCCGTTGGCGTCGCGGAAGTAGAAATTCTTCTTCTTCATGTAATAGACGTTCGTCTCGTAGCGCAGAAGGCCGATCTGTCCGCGCGCGCCGACTTCGACGCTGTCGAGTACTTCGGACTTCGCTTCGCCGGGTACTTGCAGCGATTGCAGGCGGTAGAGATCCGTCGTCTGCGGTGCGCGGCTGCCACGCGCGACATTGACGTAACCGGTCAGGCTGTCGTTGAAGATGTGCAACAGGCCGAATTTCGGCGTTGCGTCGGTGAATTCGTCGACCGTGTCGGGGATGCGCAGGAAGCGGCCGGTGATGCCGTTGGCGGTGCGGTTCGTGTAATCGTAGCGCGTGTATTCGAAGCGCAGGCCGGCGCTCAGCAGCGTCGCGGGCGAAAGTTTCCATTCGCTGTGAATGTAGGGCGCCAGCACCAGTGCCTTCACCGTGTAATCGTAATGGGTGCCCTGAGGCATGGTACCCATGGTCGGCAGGTCCTGTATCTCCTTCAGGTAGCCGTCGCTGTATTCGGTGTCGAAACCGAGGATCAGGCGATGTCCGCCATCGAGATCGGCGACAAGGCTGGCGAGAAGGCCGCCGCTCCAGTGGCCGTTTTCCTCGCGCGGTTTTCCCGGTGGCAGGAAATGCATCAGGAAATCCATCTCGTTCTTGCGCGCATAGGGCGTCAGCACCAGCATGCGTCCGTCGGCAATGTCATGTTCGAGGCGCAGTGCGGCGCGCACCGCCCAGGCGTCGCGATAGGCTTCCGGGTTCGGATTGGTGCGGTAGAGCGCGGGGTCCTTGTAGGCCTTCGGGCCGACGACGAAACCAGCGGTTTCCTGATTGACGTTGACGGCGGTCAGCGTGGCGACGGCGCGTGTACCGGGCGTCGCGAAATCGTAGCGCAGGCGCGCCTTCTGCTGGTCGAGACCGGAGGCGGCGCGGAAGCCGCCATCGCTATAGGCCGAGAAGCTGCCGCGCAATCCGTGCGTCGTCAGGCCGTCGCCGCGCAGCGTGCGGCTTGCGGTGCCGATCGTCTTCCAGCGGTCATGGGGTCCGGCCCATGCCGTTAGTTCGGCGTCGGCGTCGGGCGCGGGCGGGCGGCTCAGGAAGTTGATCAGGCCGTGTTCGGCGTTGGAGCCGTAGCGCGCGCTGCCGGGACCGCGCACCACCTCGATGCCGCCCGAGACCTCGTCCATTGCCTCCATCAGCGCGTTGACATTGGCAAAGCCCGCCGCGCGCATCGGCACGCCGTCTTCGAGATAGAGGAAGGAGCCCGCGCCGGCACCGGCCGTCAGCACCGGCGAGCGGATGGCCGTCAGGTGTTCGGCGCCGCTGCCCTGCTGGATGGCGAGCCCGGGCAGGCGGTTCAGTGCCTCGGCCGGCTGGAGCGGCAGAACGAAATCGGCTTCGTCGCCGCCGATCCGCGAAATGTTGCCGATATGGGTTGCGCGCGGCGTGCCGAAGCCCGTGGTCGTGACGATCAGATCCTCAAGCACCGGGGGCTCATCCTGGGCGGCCGCGCCGGCCGCCAGCGCCATCGACAATGCAAGCGCCGCGGCGCCCCCCTTCAACGCAACCCGAAATTCCGACACCGGCACCCCCGTTTTCGCTCCCCTTCCGGCTCTGGCGGCCGGTTTCACGCCCATTGTTACCATGCCGGGCCCGCAGGTCCATTCCCCGGCGCGGCCATCTGCCGCGTCGCCCGCGCGGCCGCTATTTCTTGCCCGGGCGGGGTGCCGGAATTAGGGTGTGTCCCATGAAAATATTCGGACAAAACCTGCCGCCGCTGGCGCTTTCGGGGGCCATCCTCGCCGTAATGACGACGGCGGTCGTCTATTCGCCGACGCTTTACGAAATGTTCTGTGCGGCAACGGGCTATGGCGGGACCGTCAACACCAGCCGTCCGCTCAGCGCCGATCTCAACGAGGCGGGGCCACCCATAACCGTGCGCTTCGACGCCAATGTTTCGCCGGGGCTCCCCTGGGATTTCCGGCCTGCCCAGCGCGAGGTCCAGACGCGGATCGGGCTGCCGACGACGGTCTATTATCACGCGACCAACATGGGCGACGAGACGGTGGTGGGCCGCGCGACCTTCAACGTAACGCCCGAGGCGACCGGCTATTTCTTCAGCAAGACCGAATGTTTCTGCTTCGTCGAGCAGAAGCTTGCGCCCGGCGAAAGCGCCGAAATGCCGATCGTCTTCTTTGTCGATCCGGAGATGCTCGACGATATCGAGACGCGCAACGTGCGGACGATCACGCTGTCCTACACTTTCTTCCGTCAGGCCTCCGACGAGGCGGCCATTGCCTCGGCGCGGTCGCTGCGCGAGGGGTCGGAGCGGCAAAAGCAGGATCTCGCGACCGCCGAAAGCGCCGATTTTTCGGTCCGTGCCCCGCATGTTCGCTAGAGCGCTTCTCGGAAAAGTGGAATCCGGTTTTCCGAAAAGAAGCGCGAGCAGGCAATAACCCGGAGTCTTTCAGCGTTTCCAAGAAACACTGAAAGTCTCTAGGCGGCGCGGTGAAACTCTGTAGGCTTGGGCGACTGATCGCCACCAGCCGGACAGAACCATGTTCCCCATTTCCGACGATAATCCCGAGCCCGGTACGCCGATCGTCACCTGGGCGCTGATCGCGGGCTGCGTGGCGGTGTTCTTCTGGCAGGCGTCGCTGCCGCCGGGCGCCGACGAGCTTGCCTTCTATCAATTCGGCCTGATACCGGGGGTGTTGTTCGGGTCGGTCACGGTCGCCGATGCGCCACTGCCGGCCTGGGGCACGATCATCAGTTCGATGTTCATGCATGGCGGCTTCGCGCATCTCGCCGGCAACATGCTCTATCTCTGGATATTCGGCGACAATGTCGAGCTTGCGATGGGGCGTGTGCGCTTCCTTGTCTTCTACATTGTCTGTGGCATTGCGGCGACGCTGACGCATGCGTTCCTCGTTCCGGGCTCGACCATTCCGCTGGTCGGCGCCAGCGGCGCGATTTCAGGCGTGCTCGGCGCTTATCTGCTGCTGTACCCCCGGGCGCGGGTGCGCGTTCTCTTCATTCCGTTTCCACTGATTCTGCTTCGCACCTTCTACATCCCGGCGCTGATCGTGCTCGGGCTGTGGTTCGTCATCCAGGTGCTGAGCGGGCTCGGCAGCGATATCGAGGAGGCGGGCGTCGCCTTCTGGGCGCATGTCGGCGGGTTTGTCGCCGGCGCTTTGCTGATCGGCTTTTTCAAGCGTCCCGAGGTGCCGTTTTTCCACAAGCCGGCGCCGCGCGTTTTCGACGGGCGCGGCGAGGGGCGCGGGCCCTGGGGCTGATCCTCAGCGCGGTTCGACACCGAAGCGGCAGGTCAGTTCCATCGTTTCGCCAGGTGACAGCGCAACGAGGCCGGTGACGCCTTCCGGTTCCGGCCGGTTGACGGCATCGGGCGCATGGCTCACCGGCTCGGCGCAGAAGAAATCCTCGCCCGGCGGCGCGAAGACGATGGCATGGGGCGCGCCCGCCGCCTCGATCCGCAGCGCGAAGGGCCGGTCTTCCCAGCCGATGCGGAAATTCCCGTCGCCGCCCGAAAAACAGTGATCGACCTCGATATCGCGCATCGCGCGCGGTTCGTCGAAACGCCATTTTTCGGGTGTCGCGGCGATGCCGGTCGGAATTTCGTCGGGCCCGCTTTCCCACACGCGCGGCAGGTGCGCCTTGAGGCGGGCGGTTGCGCGGCCTTCGAAAAACGGGTGCAATCCCAACCCGGCCGGCATCGCTTCGGTGGCGCAGTTGGTCAGGCGCATCGTCACCGTGAGGCCTGCCTTGTCGAGCGCGAAATGCTGTTCGGCGTCGAAGCTCCAGGGCCATGTCCAGCGCCGGTCGCCGCCATCATGGCGGTAGCGCAGCCGCGCCGCGCCGCTATCGGCGTCGATCACATCCCATGACGATTGCCAGCCGCGGCCGTGGATCGCATGCGGCGGGCAGATGTCGTCGGGCGGCAATTGCACGGTGCGGCCGGCAAAGGCGAAGCGGCCGTTGGTGATGCGGCCCGAAAAGGGCACCAGCGGATAGCAGGCCATGTCGAGCGGGCCCGGCGCGGCGATGCCGGCGGGCAGGGGCCGCAGCATCTGCTGAACGCCGCCATCATGCGCGGCGGCGAAGCGGGCGATGCAGCCGCCCGCCTCGGGCATCAACGCCACTTCGAGATTTCCCCGCGCCAGTACCGGCATCGTCGTCTCCTCCCGCCATTTGGCGCGTCGTGCTCAAACTTGAGGCAGGCCGCATCGCGGTCTGCATGATTTCTGAGCCTGCACCGGCGCTCGGGCGCCGCCAAGTCCCTTGAAGCGCCATTTCGCGGCGCATTCGCGTCTGGCACGGCGCTTGCGATACCGGTAGCGGCAGCGGCTAGGGTTCCGGCTTCGTGCGTGGCGTTTCGCGAAGTGCTGGTCCGAGAGCCGCAACCTGCCCGGTGAACAGCGGGCAGGTACACGGCGGGACAAAAGCCCGGGAGACGGATGTAATGCGAGGATTGGCATTGCAAGACCGCCGTGACGCCGATCCTCCGCTTTTGAAACGCGATCACTCGATCCGGAGGACTGGCTTATGACTTCATTCAAACTCTCTTCGATACGTGCCATGGCGGCTGCGCTTGCCGTGCTGGCGCTGGTGTTCGCACCGCTCTCGCAAGCCGAGGCGCAGGCGAAAAAGGAATTCAAAGTGGCCTGGTCGATCTATGTCGGCTGGATGCCCTGGGGCTATGCGGCCGATAACGGCATCGTCAAGAAATGGGCCGACAAATACGGCATCGAGATCGAGATGGTGCAGTTCAACGACTACATCGAATCGATCAACCAATACACGGCGGGCGCCTTCGACGGCGTGATGTCGACCAACATGGATGCGCTGGCCATTCCGTCGGCCGGTGGCGTCGATTCGACCATTGTGGTGATCTGCGATTATTCCAACGGCAACGACGTCATCATCCTGAAGGACAAGACCGAACTTGCGGACATCAAGGGCCAGAAGGTCAATCTGGTCGAGCTGTCGGTGTCGCACTACACGCTGGCCCGGGCGCTTGAGACTGTCGGCATGACCGAGAAGGACGTGACGGTGGTCAACACGTCGGATGCCGACATGATTGCCGCCTACAAGACGCGCGACATCACGGCGGTTGTCACCTGGAATCCGATGGCGGCCGAAATTCTCGGCGGCCCCAACGCCAACAACGTGTTCGATTCGTCGAGCATTCCCGGCGAGATCCAGGACTCGCTGGTCGTCAACACGGCAACGCTGAACGCCAATCCGGCACTCGGCAAGGCGCTCACCGGCGCCTGGTACGAGACCATGGCCATCATGTCGGCCGATACGCCCGAAGGCGCCGCGGCGCGCGAGGCGATGGGCATTGCGTCGGGCACCGACCTTGCGGGCTATGAGGCGCAGCTCGCGGCGACGGCGATGTTCTACACGCCCGCCGACTATATCGGTTTCGGCGAGGCAGAGCTTGCGGCGGCAACCGAGAAGGTCACGGCCTTCCTGTTCGAACACGGGCTTCTCGGTGAAGCGGCGACGTCGCCCGGCTATATCGGTATCGAGATGCCGGACGGCTCGGTTGTCGGTGATGCGGACAATGTGCTGCTTCGCTTCACGACCGAATATGCGCAGATGCTCGAAGCCGGCATGCTCTGACTGCCGGTCCGGAACCCGCCATGCGCAGACTGATCAACCGGAAGCCCGATGGAGTGGCGCGGCTCGCGCTGATGCTCCTGCCGTTCCTCCTCGTGCTTCTTGCCTATATGGCCGCCTCCGAGGCGCGGCTTGCCGTCAATCCCAACGACAAGCTGCTTCCCGGATGGGCGTCCATATCGGCGGCGGTCGAGCGCATGGCGTTTCTGCCGGACAGCCGGACCGGCAACTACCTGATGCTCAACGACACGCTGGCGAGCCTGACACGGCTCGGCATGGGCGTCGTCATCGCTACCGCGATCGGCGGCGTCTTCGGTATCCTGCAGGGGCTGATCCCCTATTTTCGCGCGATCTTCAATTCCTTCACCAATGTGCTGTCGATGATCCCGCCCTTGTCGGTGCTGCCGATCCTCTTCATCATGTTCGGGCTCGGCGAACCGGCCAAGGTGCTGCTGATCGTCGTCGGCATCACGCCTTTCATCATTCGCGATCTGGCGCTGCGGACATCCGAGATCCCGCATGAGGAGATCATCAAGGCGCAGACGCTGGGCGCTTCGACCTGGCAGATCATCCTGCGCGTCGTCGTGCCGCAAATGCTGCCGCGCCTGATCGACGCGGTGCGCCTGTCGCTCGGCGCGGCATGGCTCTTTCTCATCGCGGCGGAGGCCATCGCCTCCAATGCAGGCCTCGGCTACCGCATCTTCCTGATGCGCCGCTATCTCGCGATGGATGTGATCCTGCCCTATGTCGCGTGGATCACGCTGCTCGCCTTCGCGCTCGATCTGGCGCTGCGTCTCTTCCAGCGCGCGGCGTTCCGCTGGATGTATCGGGGGACCGGCAATTGACGCAGGTGACCGTCGAGAAATTGTGGAAGGTCTATGGCGACCAGACGGTGCTGGAAAACATTTCCTTCGATGTCGCGCCGCGCTCCTTCGTTGCGCTGGTGGGGCCGTCGGGCTGCGGCAAGTCGACCTTTCTGCGCATGATGCTGGGTGACGAGGCGCCGAGCCGCGGCCGCATCCTGGTCGACGGCGTTCCGCTCGAAGCCGAGCCGTCGCCGGACCGCGGCGTCGTCTTTCAGAAATATTCGGTTTTTCCGCACCTGACGGCGCTGCAAAATGTGATGCTCGGGCTCGAATTTGCCGGCAGCCCCTTTGCGGCGCGGCTCTTTGGGCGGGCGCGGCGCGAGGCGCGAAACTGTGCGCTCGACATGCTGAAATGCGTCGGCCTCGAACAGGCGGTGCGCAAATATCCGTCCGAACTGTCTGGCGGCATGCAACAGCGGCTCGCCATTGCGCAGGCGCTGGTCAAGAAGCCGAAGATCCTGCTGCTCGACGAACCCTTCGGGGCGCTCGATCCGGGCATCCGCGCCGAGGTGCATGAAATCCTGCTCAGCCTGTGGCGCGAAGAAGGCATGACCGTCTTCATGGTGACGCATGATCTGTCGGAGGCCTTCAAGCTCGCGACGCGCGTGATCGCTTTCGACCGCCGCCGGACGCGCCCCGAGGAGCTCAAGGCCTATGGCGCCACCGTGACCTTCGACATCAAGGTCGACGGCAAGGCGGTGCCGCCGGCGATGTCCGTGCCGGCGCCCGCGCTGGCGGCGCAGTAATTTTCCGGGCGGGACGACCCGCCCGGTTTCGACGAACCGCCTGGACGGCCAGGCTTCGGCCCGGAGCGAGGCTCCGGCGCGCAAGAGGAGACGCGCGATGGCGGAAGCATCCCGCAGTGAAAAATATTCAGGCCCCTATGCCGCGCAGAAAGAGCGCTACGACCGGCTCTTCAGTGGCGCGAAGGCGAAGAGCCGCGACTTCAGCGAGGCGACGGGCAATCCGGCGACGATTGCCGGCGATCTGGTGCGTTTGACGGAGACTGTCCCCGGCGGCTGGGGCTGGTCGGGCACGATCGCGCGCGGCAATACGCTGCGCATCGTCAATCGAAGCGCGACGCCGGGCGTCTCGGTGCTGCTTTACAACGCGGCCGACCCGACGGAACGCTTCAACGCCGGCGACACGATGAAGGTGCAGTGGAACGCGCGGCTCGGCCGCGGCCGCGTTCTCCTGTCCGATATGGGGCGTGTGCTCGCTTCGATCACCGACGATACCTATGGCCGCAACGACGCGCTGGCCGGCGGCTCGACGGCGGCGACCAATGCCGAGAGATACGGCGATACGCCGCTGCGCAGCACACGCGACAATTTCATCCTGCTGGCTGCAAAGCACGGGCTGACCAGCCGCGACATCCCGCCCTGCCTGACATTGTTTGCGCCGGTCGGCGTGGACGGCGAAGGCAGGCTGAAATGGGAGGGCGGCGGCGCCCCCGCCGGTGCCTATGCCGATCTGCGCGCCGAGCTCGACCTTCTGGTCTTCGTTTCCAATTGTCCACACCCGCTGTCGCCCGGCGCTTATGCGCCCGCCGATATCGAACTCATCGTCTGGGCGTCGCCGCCGCCGACCGCCGACGACTTCTGCATGACCGCGACCGAGGAGGCGAAGCGCGGCTTCGAGAACAACGCGCGCTATCTCGGCCAGCAGGGGAGGGTTGCGTGATGAGCATTTCCAATCGCCACGAAGAACATGCCTTTTACGATTTCACCGTGCCGGCGCTTCGTCCCTGGTCGCACCGGATCGCGACGGGCCAGGTGCTGCGCATCGTCGATCTTGAGGGCCAGCAGGCCGTCGACACGCTGTTTTACAACGCCGCCGATCCGGCCGAGCGCTACAGCGCGCAGGACACGGTGCGCGCGCAAGGCTCGCCTTACGTGACGGCGGGCACGAAGCTGATGTCGAATGAAGGCCGTGTCATGGCCGTCATCGTCGCTGACACGGCCGGCGGCCACGACACGTCGGCCGGCGCCTGCTCGGCCGAGGCCAACACGGTGCGCTTCGGCCACGAGACGAAATACATGCATAGCTGCCGCGACAATTTCATCATGGAATTGTCGCACCACGGGCTCGGCAAGCGCGACATCGTATCGAACATCAACTTCTTCATGAACGTGCCGGTCGAGGCGGACGGCACGCTTGCGATCGTCGATGGCATGTCGAAGCCGGGCGACTATGTGGAAATCAGGGCGGAGATGGACCTTATCTGCGTCATCTCCAATTGTCCGCAGGTCAACAATCCCTGCAACGGCTTCAACCCGACGCCGGTTCGCACCCTGATCTGGGACGCTTGAGGCCATGTTTACGAAAGTCCTGATCGCCAATCGCGGCGAGATCGCGCTGCGCATCATCCGCACATTGAAGCGGATGGGCGTGGCGTCGGTCGCCGTCTGGTCTGATGCCGACCGTTTCGCGCCGCATGTCCGCGCCGCCGACGAGGCGATGCGCATCGGTCCGGCCGCCGTCGCCGAAAGCTATCTCGATGCCGATGCGATCATCGAAGCAGTGCGGGCGACCGGCGCGGACGCCGTGCATCCGGGTTACGGGTTCCTCAGCGAGAATCCGGGCTTTGCCGAAGCGCTGCGGCGCGAGGGTGTCGCTTTTGTCGGGCCCGGACCGGAACATATGCGCGCCTTCGCGCTGAAACACACGGCACGCGATCTTGCCGAGAAAAGCGGCGTGCCGCTGTTGCCGGGGTCGCCGCTGATCGTCGATCTCGAAGATGCGCTGATGCGCGCCGAGGCGATCTTCTATCCGGTGATGCTGAAAAGCACGGCGGGCGGCGGCGGCATCGGATTGCAGCTTTGCCGCTCGGCCGACGAGCTGCCGCGTCTCTACGAAACGGTGCGGCGGCTGGCGCTCGCCAATTTTCGCGACAGCGGGCTCTTTCTCGAAAAATATGTCGCGGCCGCGCGTCATATCGAGGTGCAGATTTTCGGCGACGGCAAGGGCGGCGTCATCGCGCTTGGCGAGCGCGACTGCTCGGCGCAGCGCCGCAACCAGAAGGTGATCGAGGAGACGCCGGCGCCAAATCTGCCGGAGGACGCGCGTGCCGAACTTCACGCGGCGGCGATCCGGCTCGGCGAGAGCGTCAATTATGCGTCGGCCGGCACCGTTGAATTCATTTACGACGAGGCGGAAAGGAAATTCTACTTCCTTGAAGTCAACACGCGCCTGCAGGTCGAGCATCCGGTGACGGAGGAGGTGACCGGCCTCGATCTCGTCGAGATGATGGTCCGGCAGGCCGCGGGCGAGCTTGGCGACCTTGCGCAATATGCGCGGCGACCGCGCGGCCATGCCATGGAAGCGCGGCTCTATGCCGAGGATCCGGGGCGCAATTTCCAGCCCTCGTCGGGGTTGTTGACCGAGGTTTCGTTTCCGGCTGATGCGCGCATCGACGGCTGGATCGCGACCGGAACGGAAGTAACGCCGTTCTACGATCCGATGCTGGCCAAGATCATCGTCCATGGCGCGACGCGCGAAGAGGCGGCCGCGAAGCTTGCCGACGCGCTCGATGCATCGTCGGTTCATGGCGTCGAGACCAATCTCGACTATTTGCGGGCGCTTGCCCGCGCGCCGGAATTTCTCGAAGGCCGGATGCTGACCTCGACGCTGGCGGGCTTCGCGCCCGAAAGCCTGGCCGTCGATGTTCTCGCGCCCGGCGCGCAATCGAGCCTGCAGGACTGGCCGGGCCGCGTCGGCTACTGGAATGTCGGCGTGCCGCCCTCCGGACCGATGGACCCGTTGTCGCATCGCCTCGCCAATCGCCTTGTCGGCAATCCGGGCGATGCGGCGACGCTTGAAATGACCTTGAACGGGCCGACGTTGCGCTTCCGCAGCGATGCCGTCATCGCGCTTTGCGGTGCGGAGATGCCGGCGACGCTCGACGATGTGTCGGTGCCGTTCTGGCGGGCGGTTGCGGTTGCGGCGGGGCAGGTGCTGACGCTCGGTGCGGTTTCGGGTGCCGGTCAGCGCGCATATCTCGCCGTGCGTCACGGCTTCGATGCACCGCTCTATCTCGGCTCGCGCGCCGCCTTCACGCTGGGGCGCTTCGGCGGTCATGCGCCGGGCGCCTTGAAAACGGGCGATGTGCTGCGGCTCAACCGCGAAGGCGCCGTCGACGCGCCGCATGCCGAACCGTTCGCCGCATCCGCGCGCCCGGCTCTCGCGCGCGAATGGGAGATCGCGGCGCTGTATGGGCCACATGGCGCGCCGGATTTCTTTGCCGAGGACGACATCGCGACGCTTTTCTCCGCCACCTACGAGGTTCACTACAATTCGGCGCGTAGCGGCGTGCGCCTTGTCGGGCCGAAGCCGCAATGGGCGCGGGCCGATGGCGGCGAGGCGGGGCTTCACCCCTCCAACATCCACGACAATGCCTATGCGGTCGGCACGATCGACTTCACCGGCGACATGCCGATCATCCTCGGACCCGACGGGCCGAGCCTTGGCGGCTTTGTCTGTCCGGCGACGCTGGCCCAGGCCGAGCTCTGGAAACTCGGTCAGTTGAAACCGGGAGACAAGTTGCGCTTCCGCCGTATCGGCGAGGACGAAGCCGAGGCGCTGCGACATGCGCAGGAGGCTTGGGTCGAAACGCTTTCACAACCCGCCGCGCCGGCCGTCGTCGCGGCGCCGGCGGAGGACGCCGTGCTGGGGCGGATTTCCGATCTTGAAACCGAGATCGTCTATCGCCGCGCCGGCGACGATTATCTGCTGGTCGAGTATGGCGATCCGGTGCTCGATTTCGCCCTGCGTTTCCGCGCCCATGCGGCGATGACGGCACTGGAGGCGCGCGCGCTTCCCGGCATCGTCGAAATGACGCCGGGCATCCGCTCGCTGCAGATCCATTTCGATCCGGACCGGCTGCCGCTGCGCAAGCTCATTGCGGCGCTCGAGGAAACCGAGCGCGCGCTTCCGGCCAGCGCCGACATCGAGGTGCAAAGCCGCATCGTCTACCTGCCGCTGTCGTGGGACGACGAGGCGGCGCGCGAAGCGGTGCGCAAATACCAGACGCTTGTCCGGCCCGATGCGCCCTGGGCGCCGTCCAATATCGAGTTCATCCGCCGCATCAACGGTCTCGATCATATCGACGATGTCAGGCGCATCGTTTTCGATGCCGACTACATGGTGTTCGGTCTCGGCGATGTCTATCTCGGCGCGCCGGTCGCGACACCGCTCGATCCGCGGCACCGGCTCGTCACCACCAAATACAATCCGGCGCGCACATGGACGCCGGAAAACGCTGTCGGCATCGGCGGCGCCTATCTCTGCGTCTACGGCATGGAAGGGCCGGGCGGCTACCAGCTTGTCGGCCGCACGGTGCAGATGTGGAACGGCTGGCGGCAAACAGCGGATTTCGAGAAGCCGTGGCTGTTGCGCTTTTTCGACCGGCTGCGATTCTTTCCCGTCTCGGCGGCGGAGCTGGCGGAAGCGCGCGAGGCCTTTCCGCATGGCGATTACCGGCTGCGCATCGAGGAGGACAAGTTCCGCCTGAGCGACCACCTTTCTTTCCTCGATGCCAATGCCGACGGCATCGCGCTTTTCCGTGCGAGGCAGCGCCGCGCCTTTGAGGAGGAGCGGCGGCGCTGGGAAACGCAGGGCATTGCGATGGCGGCGATGGAGCCCGAGGCGCCGCCGGTCGAGGAGGTTGCGACGCTGCCGCCGGGCGGGCGGCTGGTCGAGGCGGGCGTGCCCGGCAATGTCTGGTCGGTCGGCGTCGCGCCGGGCGACGAGGTCGCCGAAGGTCACGCGCTGGTCGTTCTGGAATCGATGAAAATGGAAATCGAGGTCCGGGCGCCCGTCGCCGCGCGCGTCCACGAAGTGCATTGCGTGCCCGGCCGCATGGTTCAGGCGGGTCAGGCGCTTGTCACGCTGGTGCCGATCGGTGCGGCTGCGCATCCGAAGCTGGAGGTTGCATCGTGAATGTCCTGCCTTTTTCGTTTCCCGCGTTGCGCGAGGCCGGCGCGCGCGGCGTGCGCGCCGAGGACATCGCAGTCGAGGCGCTGCGGCGCATCGCGGCCTATGGCGATCCCGCCGTCTGGATCGCCCGGTTTCCAGACGAAGATGTTCTCGCCCGCGCCCGTGCGCTCGATGCCCTGCCGCGCGAGGAACGGGCGCGTCTGCCGCTTTTCGGTCTGCCTTTCGCGGTGAAGGACAATATCGACGTTGCGGGTCTGCCGACCAGTGCCGGCTGCCCGGCCTATGCCTATGCGCCGAAAGAGAGCGCGCCGGTCGTTGCGCGGCTCGTCGCGGCGGGTGCGATCCCCGTCGGCAAGACCAATCTCGACCAGTTCGCGACCGGCCTTGTCGGCACGCGTTCGCCGCATGGCGCCCCGCGTTCGGTATTCAATGCTGACTACATTTCGGGCGGCTCGTCTTCCGGCTCGGCGGTGGCCGTTGCGGCGGGGCTCGTTTCCTTCGCGCTCGGCACCGACACGGCGGGTTCGGGCCGCGTGCCGGCGGCCTTCAACAACATTGTCGGGTTGAAACCGTCGCGTGGCCTTCTCTCGACGCGCGGTGTCGTGCCGGCCTGCCGCTCGCTCGATTGCGTGTCGATCTTCGCCCTGACAGCCGAGGATGCGGCGGAAGTCTTCGACGTCGCGGCGGCGTTCGATGCCGCCGATCCTTACGCGCGGGCGCGGATGCCCGAAACGCCGGCCGCGCCCGGCGCGGGCTTCACCTTTGCCGTGCCGCGCGCCGCCGACCTGACATTTTTCGGCGACGACGAGGCGGCGCGGCTTTTCGCTGCGGCGGTCGCGCGTCTCGAGGCGATGGGCGGGCAGACGCGGCGCATCGACTTCGCATTGTTCGCCGAGGCCGCGGCGCTGCTCTACGAGGGGCCCTGGGTTGCCGAACGCATGGCGGCGGTCGGCGGTTTCATCGAGGCGCATCCGTCGGGCGCCGACCCGGTCGTGCGGGAAATCGTGCTCGGCGGCAAGAAAAAGACAGCGGTCGAGACTTTCGAGGCGCTTTACCGGCTCGAAGCGCTGAAGCGCCGCGCCGCCGCGCTTTTCGCCGATGTCGACATGCTGGTCGTGCCGACCGCGCCGACGATCTACCGCGTTGATCAGGTGATGGCCGAACCCGTCAAGCTCAACAGCCGTCTCGGCACCTACACCAATTTCATGAACCTGCTCGACATGGTCGGCATCGCCGTGCCGGCGGGCATCGGCGGCAAGGGACTTCCCTTCGGCATCACGCTTTGCGCCCCGGCGTTTTCGGAAGCGCGGCTCGTTGCGCTCGCGTCGCGCTTTGCCGCCGCGCAGGGGCTCGCGCCCGGCGCGCCATTATTGACGCATCCGGAGGATGAAGGTTTCATCGAGCTTGCGGTTGTCGGCGCGCATATGTCCGGCCTGCCGCTCAATCACGAGCTCACGTCGCGCGGCGCGATGTTCGTCGAGCGCACCAAGACCGCGCCTTGTTACCGCTTCCATGCGCTGGCGGGCGGACCGCCCTTCCGGCCCGGCATGGTGCGCGTTCAACAAGGCGGCGCGGCGATCGAACTCGAAGTCTGGCGGCTGCCGCGCGCCGCCTTCGGCTCGTTCATCGCCGGCGTGCCGCAACCCTTGTGCATCGGCACGGTCGAGATTTCCGGCGGGCGAAGCGTGAAGGGGTTTCTCTGCGAGGAAAGCGGCCTCGACGGCGCCGAGGATATTACCGCGCTTGGCGGTTGGCGTGCCTATGTCGCGCAAGGCACGCGGGCGGCGGGCTAGAAGGCTTCGTCGAGCGCTGACTGCGCCTCTGTCAGACTGTCGGCGGCGATGACTTCGAAGGTGTTGTCGCGGAACGCCAGCGTCGCCTCGCGCTCTTGCGCGCCATAGCCGGTTGCGACGATCACCGCGCCCTTGAGGCCCGCGCGCTTTGCCGCTTCGATGTCGCTCGCCTTGTCGCCGATAAGCCAGCTTGCAGCGAGATCGAGGTCCATCCGCCGCGCCGCCTCCTCGATCATGCGGGGGCCGGGCTTGCGCCAGGCCGCCTCGGCGGGGCCGTAGCCGGGCGTGAAATCGGGGTGGAAGGGGCAGGCGACGACGAGGTCAAGCGCCGCGCCGGCCGCCGCAAGCTGGCGGGCGATCTCGGCCTCCACCGCCTCGAACGCGGCCCAGCTCACAATGCCCCGCGCGATGCCCGACTGGTTGGTGATCGCGGCCACGCCGAAATCCCGCGCCCGGGCCCATCGGACAATCCCGGCGGCGCCAGCCTCCAGAACCACATCTTCCTTGTTTTTCAGATAGTTAACCTCCCTGACCAGAACCCCGTCGCGGTCGAGAAACAGTCCCGGCCGGCCTTCGCGGCGCGGCGGCGTTTCGGTCGAGAGCCAGATGCCTTGGTCGGTCAGCATGGGGAGCCTTGGGCGGTCGGGGGCGAGCCGGGGGCGGGGAAGCGAAAACTCTCAGGCTTTTTACGCTATCTTGAGCGCCGTTTCGCCACTATCCCGAAAGGGAAAATTCCGAAGGCTTCGCGATGACCGGCCCGCAGACCGAAAATACCGAGACTCTTCAGGCGCTGGCCGCGCGGCTTGCCGGCGTGCGCGTGCTGGTCGTGGGCGATGCGATGCTCGACCGCTTCGTCTATGGCCGGGTCGAGCGCATCTCGCCAGAGGCGCCGATCCCGGTGCTCAGCGTCGAGGCCGAGCGCGCGATGCCGGGGGGTGCCGGCAATGTGGCGCGCAATCTGGCGGCGCTCGGCGCCGGGGTCGTCTTTCTGTCGGTTGTCGGCGACGACGAGGCGGGCACGACGCTTGCCCGCGCCTTCGACGAACATCCCGGCATCGAGGCACGGCTGACGCGCGCCGCGAACCGCATCACCACGGTCAAGACCCGTTTCGTCGCGATGAGCCAGCAGGTGCTGCGCGCCGACAGCGAAACCACGGCGGCGCTCGATGCAGCGCAAGGCGCGGCGCTTGTTGCGGCGTTCGAAGCGGCGCTCAAATCATGCGACGTGCTGGTGCTCTCCGACTATGGCAAGGGCGTGCTGACGCCGGCCGTGACTGCGGCGGCCATCGCGGCGGCGCGCGATTTGAAAATTCCGGTCGTCGTCGATCCGAAGGGCCAAGACTATGCGCGCTATGCCGGGGCTTCCGTCGTCACGCCCAACCGCAAGGAACTGGCCGAGGCAAGCGGAACGCCCGCCGCGAACGACAGCGAAATCGTTGCCGCGGCGCGCGGCCTCGCCGCGGCGCACGGGCTCGGCGCCGTTGTCGTCACACGGGCGCAGGACGGCATGAGCGTCATCATGGAAAGCGACGTGCACCACCTCAAGGCCGAGGCACGCGAAGTGTTCGACGTGTCGGGCGCCGGCGACACGGTCGTTGCGACGCTTGCCTGCGCGCTCGGCGCGGGCGCGTCTCTTGCCGATGCCGCGCGGCTGGCGAATTCGGCGGCCGGCATCGTCGTCGGCAAGGTCGGTACCGCCGTCGTCCACCGCGACGAGCTCACCTCGGCGCTGCGCGAACATGAATTGTCGGCAATCGAAGCGAAGCTGGCGGGCCGCGAACGTGCCGCCGAGATCGCCGAGGGCTGGCGCGCGCGCGGGCTCAAGGTCGGTTTCACCAATGGCTGTTTCGACCTGCTGCATCCGGGCCATGTGGCGCTTCTTGCGCGGGCGCGTGCGCTTTGCGACCGGCTGGTCGTCGGTCTCAACAGCGATGCCTCCGTGCGCCGTCTCAAGGGCGAGGGCCGTCCCGTGCAGCCCGACATCGCGCGCGCCACCGTGCTTGCCGCGCTCGGCACCGTCGATCTCGTGACGATCTTCGAGGAAGACACGCCGCAAGCACTGATCGAGGTGCTGAAGCCCGATCTGCTGGTCAAGGGCGGCGACTACAAGGTCGCCGACATTGTCGGCGCGGATTTCGTGCAGGCGCATGGCGGCCGTGTCGAGATTGTCGACATCGTGCCGGGTTTCAGCACGACGGTTACAATCGCGAAGCTCGGACCGAAGACGGCGCAGAGCTAGCTCACGCTCGTTGCACCGCACAATCCCGATTTCCGCTTCCGATTATGCTCCGTACCGTGACCGAAAAGTCACGCGACGTTGAAAGTTTCCGCCGGTTTTCCCCTTGCGGGTTTTCGCTCAGGTCGATCCCGCTAGACTTTGCATCATTCGGACGAGGGGGGATCAAGTATGGCGGTTGCCGAAACCATCAGGAGTCCGGCCGATACGCGGCCGGACCTGGAAATTTCCAGTGTGCCTGTTCTGCCGCGCAGTTTCGAGCATGACGACACGACCGATGCCGACAATGCCGAGCATCGCCGCAGAGCCGTCCAGGAACATCGCAAGCGTGCGCTCCGGCAGATCGTCAATGCGACCGTTGTTGTGCTGCTTTCGGCGTTGGCGCCGCTGTACTGGCTTGTCGCACTCGACTCCTACGCCGATCCGGCGGCGCTGGAAGAGCCGCTTCGATCGCTTGCCGGCCTTGTTCCCGACTCCGTGACGATCCTGCCCGGCGCAACGGCGCTGGCAACGGCGGCGCTATGGCTCTGGCTTCTGCTCTGGTACCGCCGCGAACGCGATCACGACTGGGCAAAGAATTCGGCCAGGGCGGATGCCCGTGCGCCCGAGCAATCGGCCGAGGGTTATATGGAGCTTTTCCGTCTTTACGCCCGCACCAAGCGGTGGGCGACATTTGCAATGTCGTACGGCGTTTTGTCGATCTGGTGGGCAGGGCTTGGCCTTTCGATCGTGCTGACAAGCGAAGTGAACTCGGATACGCGCGTGGCGGTGCTGGCGATTACGCTGTTTCAGCTGTTCGCGGCATTCTGTGTCATCTATCTGGGTTACGACGTCGGGCGGCGCTATCTGCCGGGAAACGTACTGGTCACGCGGACGCTGATCCTCAGCTACCTCGCCATCAGCCAGTCGGACTACAACGATGCGTCGGCCTTCATGCGCGAACCGGAAGCGCGAATGATCGACAAGAAGCCATGGTGGTTCTATTCCTACCGCGTGCCGCGGAAGAAGAAGTAGCCGCTCAGACGTAACCGAGATGTTTCTCGATCGCGGCGCAGAGCATGTGGCCGATGACGATATGCATTTCCTGGATGCGCGCGGTCGTTTTCGACGGTACGCAGATCAGGTGGTCGGCGACATCCGTCATCGCGTTCGGTTCGGCGCCGGTGAGGGCGGCGGTGACGAGGCCCTGTTTTCGCGCGGCGGCCAGCGCCAGCGCCACATTGGGGCTTTTGCCGGACGTTGAAATGCCGATGGCGAGGTCGCCGCGCCGCCCGAGCGCTTCCACCTGCCGCTCGAACACATGCGCGTAGCCCATGTCGTTGGCGGCCGCCGTCAGCACCGAGGTGTCGGTCGTCAGGGCCAAAGCGGCAATCGCCGGGCGGTCCTTGACGAAGCGCACGGAAAGTTCGGCGGCGATGTGCTGGGCATCGGCGGCGCTGCCGCCATTGCCGAAGAAAATCAGTTTGCCGCCGCCCGCCACGGCTTCGGCGCATGCGGCGGCAAGGCTGGAAAAATCATTCTCCAGCAGCTTCACCGTTTCATGCGCGACTTTCAGGTGCTCGTCGAAAGTGGCGTGGAAAATCTCGCTCGTGCCCAAGGCATTTCCTCGTTGCCGGGGCCGCATCTGGCCCTTCTCATCCGGACTACTTATAAGCCTTTGCCCGTGATCCCGCCAGCGCGCGGACCCAGCTCCTCCTTCAGCCGGATCAGCCGCATGATGTCGCGCAGGGCGACGATGCCGGCGAGTTTCCCGTCCCGCAGGACCAGCAGCCGTGCATTTCCGCTTTCGCGCATCAGCTTGAGTGCCGCCTCGCCGCTTTCTGTGGCGCGGATGCTGTTGAACGGCGAAACCGGGTGCATGACCTCGCGCACCTGCAGGCGTTCCCAGTTGTCGCGCGCGATATCGCGCAAGTCGGCGACGCCGATCGAGCCGGCGAGCCTGTCGCCCTCCATCACCGGGAAAGTTTCGTGAAATGAGCCGTAGATGTGATCGTCGACGAGTTTTCGCAGCGTGATGCCGGCCGGGACGGTCAGCGGGTTCGCCGTCATGAAGCGCGACACGGGCTCTGCCTTCAGCAATTGATGGGTCTGCAACTGTGTGTAGGAGGCGCGCGAGGCGGTGTTGAGAAAAAGACCGATCAGTCCCCACCAGATGCCGGCGATCAGGTTGCCCGAAAAGAGGCTGAAAACGCCCAGTGCGATCAACGCCAATCCGAAGGCTTGGCCGACGCGCGAGGCGCGCCGCGTCGCTTCGTTCATGTCGCCGGTGCGGCCCCAGAGCCAGGCGCGATAGACGCGGCCGCCGTCGAGCGGAAAAGCCGGCACCATGTTGAAGGTTGCGAGGATCAGGTTGATCAGGGCCAGATAACGTGCGACGCCGGAAACGGTTTCAGGCAGGCCGGCGGCGAGCGCCGCCGCGCCGATGAGATAAAAGCCGGCGGCCAGCACATAGCTCGCAATCGGCCCGGCGATCGCCATCATGAATTCGGCGCGCGGCGTCGGCGGTTCCTTTTCGAGTTGCGCGACGCCGCCGAAGATGAAGAGCGTGATGCCCGAGATCGGGATGTCGAAACGCCGGGCGACGATGGAATGCGACAGCTCGTGCAGGACGATCGAGAGAAAGAGCCCCATTGCGCCGACAATACCCATCGACCAGTAGGTCGTGGCATCGAGGTCCGGATAGAAGGTGGGGAAATAGCCGGTCGCCAGTGTCCACGAGATAAGCAGGGCGATGAATATCCAGCTCACGTCGAGATTCACATTGAATCCTGCAAGACGGAAAAGCCTGATCTGTGCTCCGAACATCGCTGCCGCGCTCCCTTTTGGGCCGTCCAGGTGTACCACCGTATTCTACACACACGGCGCGGAAGATGCGTCTGTCCGATGGCGGCAATTGGGCGCAGCGCGCCCTGGCGCGTGGCCCTGGATCGCGCCGCTTTCGGGAAAGTTTACAGCCGGTAGCGGATCTGATCGTTCCAGAAGCGTTCGAGCTTCAACATTGTCGTGGTGAACCGGTGCAACTCGTCGGACGACACGTCGCCGGCATTTCCGATCACGTGGCAATGCCGTTCATAGACGCGGTCGATCGCAACGCAAATATCCTGACCTTTTTCAGTCAGCCGGATTCGCGCGGAACGCTGGTCGGAGCACGAGCGCCGGTGGTGGATGTAGCCTGCGTCCACCAGCTTTTTCAGATTGTATGAGGCGTTGGACCCCAGGTAGTGGCCGCGGGTACGCAGATCGCCTGGCGAAATCTCGGTGTCGCCGATGTTGAAGAGCATCAGCGCCTGCACATTGTTGATCGCGGTGATGTTGCTGCGCTCAAGCTCGTCCTTGATGAGGTCGAGAAAGCTGCGATGCAGACGTTCGACGAAAGTCACGGCTGTCAGATAAGCTTTCTTTCGCTCTTCCGGCGTGTCGTTTCTTTCGGCGATTTCCGTCATGGCGTTTGCCACCCCGATAGCTGGCCGGATGCAGCGGCTCTCGTCAAATCCAAAAAACAAGGCAGACCATCCGGGAGGCGGGGAGGGGAGGTGCCCCCCGGATGATTTGCCCCGTCTACGCACGCACTTGTTTACTCACCCAAAAAGTCGCCGGTCGCGGTGAAGGGGGGCTTCGATGGCCGAGACCGGGACGCGTATCACGCGTTACGCAACTGAACTTCTGCCTTTCGACAGCACCGGGAAACATCGTCCGTTCCCGGATGTGTTCGTTATACGCGGCAGAGGTATAAATTTCAGAAAGCAATGCAGCGCCACAACGGGTTTTTGCAGCGTGGCACGGGTTTATTCGTATAGAGGAGCCTATACGATCTGCCGTTTCCTATACCAACGTATAGCGTGCGCGGCGGTCGCATTGTCTAACGTATATGACGGAAGACCAGCGTGGGGCGTTCAGACCTGGCCGAGATGCTTCTCGATGCAGGCGCAGAGCATGTGGCCGATGACGATGTGAACTCCTGGACGCGTGCGGTTGCTGTCGATGGCGCGCAGATCGGGTGTTCATCGAAGCTGGTGTGGAAGATCTCACGCGTCCCCATGGCTCGGCGCTCTAATGGCGGCAATTAGGCGCAGCGGATGCAGGCGCGGCAGCCATCCCGTTCTAGTCCAATTGCGTCATGCGGGCGCGGGGGCCGCTTTCTAGTCTTCCCCTCAAGCGCTTCGGCGCCAATCGAATCATCCGGAGCAATCCGTGCGTCGCGGCCAAGAAGCCGCGAGCGTGGTGCGCCGGATTCCGGGACTGTTTGTGTAAGGGGTGGGGCATGATCCTGCAAAAGACGATTTCCGCGGCATCGGCGAGGCTCGGACGGGCCCATGCACGGCCTCTCGCCCTTGCGCTGGGGCTTGCGCTTCTGGCCGCCGGCACGGCTGGCGCCGGCGCGCTCGACGAGGCGCGGCAAAAAATGGCGGCGGGCGATGCCGCCGGGGCCTATGAAATTCTGAAGCCCGAGGAGCGTGCCCATGCGGGCAATCCCGATTTCGACTATATGCTCGGCCTTGCGGCGATTGACAGCGGCCATGCGCCGGAGGCCGTCGCCGCCTTCGAACGCGTGCTCGCCGTCAAGCCCGATCATCTGCAGGCCCGCGCCGAGCTTGGCCGCGCCTATATCGCGCTTGCCGAACCGGAAGCGGCGCGGCGCGAGCTTGCCACCGTCGAGGCGCAGGGGAATGTCCCGCCGGAGGTGCGCGCGACCATCAATCGCTATGTAACGGCGCTCGACACCGGGCTTTCGGGCGGCGGTACCGAGATCAAGGGCAATCTCCGGGTCACGGCCGGCTGGGACAGCAACATCAACAATTCGACGTCCGACGCGCGCATCCTGATCCCGGCCTTTGCCGGTCTCGGTTTTGCGACGCTTGGGCCCGGCGCGGTGTCGCAGGACAGCGCCTTTGCCGAGGTGGCGGGCCGCGTCTCGGTGCGCCACGGGATTTCGATCGACCGCCACTTCGTTGCCGACATCACGGCTTCGTATCGCGGCAACGAAACCAACGGCAATTTCGATCAGGGGATTGCCGGTCTCAATCTCGGCATTGTGCAGCGAACGCCCGACTGGGGCAGTTTCGGCCTTTCGGCGCAGATGCAGGCCTATTGGGTCGACGACGAAGCCTATCGCTACACGTTCGGCGCCCTCGGCCAGTGGAGCATCACGACGCGCGGCAACACCGACTATGCGGTCTATCTGCAATATGCGCGGCTCAATTATCCGAACAACAGTATACAGAACGCCAACCGCTACACGGCCGGCGCGACGATCGGCCAGGCGCTGGGCGGCGCGCGCGACCCTTATGTTTTTGCCGGCACCTATGCCGGGACGGAGCGGGTTGTGGATTCGGCGGTCCGGCATCTCAGCAATGATTTCGCCGGACTTCGCGCCGGCGGCGAAATCGGTGTGATGGATCGGCTCAGGGTCCATGCCTCCGCCTCGGTCGAATTCTCCAAATACGACGCCCCCGACCCTCTCTTCCTGACCGAGCGCTCGACGACGCGCGGCGATGCGGTGGTGGGGTTGCGCTATGCGCTGACTTCCGATCTCACGCTGGGCGGCAGCGTCGCCTACACGCGGTCCGACAGCAATATCGTGCTCTACGACTATGACCGCACGGTCGCTTCCGTCTCCCTCAATTTCGATTTCTGACCCGCCAAGGAGCTCTATCCCATGACGACATCGCTCGACAGGCTTCTCGCCTCGACCGCCATGGCGGCGGCGCTTCTCCTCGCGGCGCCGGCTCAGGCGCTTCCCGTTCTCTTCACGGGCGGCAACGTCACGGTCGACGGTGTCGCCGGGGCGGTCGGCAATATCGAAGCCGGACAGACGGTGACGGTTGAAGGTGCATTGCTGCAGTTGCAGGCGGCCGACGGCAGCATCGTCACCTTTGCGCCCGGCTCGACCTTCCGCCTGACCGGCGAGGGCGACAACATCTCCTTCGAGCTGATTTCCGGCTCGATGCGCGTTGCCTCCAACGGCACGCCGATCTCGGTGACGCGGGGCGGGGTGACGATCTCGACATCGGGCGGCGCCTTCTCGGCCTTCGAGGGCGAGGGCGGCGGCCTCGAGGGCCGCGTCAATGGCGGCACGGCGACGGTTACGAACGGCGCCGGTACACGCGACTTTGCCAAGGGCGAGGGTTATGTCGCAACGGAAACCTCGATTGCCGGCACGTTCACGCCGCCGGCGACGACGACACCGCAATACCTGCTGGCCTCTTTCGAAAGCGAGGGCGCGGATTATTCGCCGGCCGACGACCAGGGCCCTGGCGGTGCGCAGATCCTCGACGATGTCACCGGCGGCGGCTATGGCGGAACGCCGCCGGTCACCGGCGTCATCGTGCCGCTCGAGGGCGATGAATTTCCGGGCTACTCGGTCATCTACGCCGCCGACTCGCTCGGCATCGACGGGCGCGAGGGTGCCAGCGTCACGATCGGCTCGGGCGGCGAGCTCAATCAGTACGACCTCGAACCCGGCTACGAAGAGCGTCTCGAACGCAATTCGAACCAGTCGCTCGAACGCGGCAACGCCAACGGCAACATCTTCATCGAACGCTGGGCCGGCGGCGAGACCAACGGCAATTACTATAACGTGTTTAATGGCGACACCCTCGCAACGCTCGGACGCACCAGCCATCAGGGCTTCCACATTGCCTATGGAATGCCGACGCCCGAGGCCGATCTGCCGGTCACAGGTGCCGCGATCTACAGTCTCGTCGCGGCGACCAATCCGACAATGGACAATGGCCGTTTCGCGCCCGGCACGTTCGACGGCGAACTCGGTATTACCTTCGGACCGTCGTTTCTCGTCGGCATCGATTTCACTGTCGATATGCCGGGCGATCATATCTATCTGATCCAGACCGCGGGCGGCGCCGCGGCGCCCTCGGCCGCGCCGTCCTATACCGACTTCGCCAACGGCATCTTCCGCGTCCATGGCATTGCGATGGCCGAGGGCGGGGCGGCCTGTCCGAGTTCAAACTGCGATGCCTCGATCTACGGTCTCCTCGGCGGCGCGGCGGGCGAGGATGTCGGCATCGTCTACCGGATCATGGATTTCACCGCCGATATGGACGACTTCTTCCGCGGCACGCAGATTTCGGGTGCCGCGGCCTTCACGCAGGCGAGCTTCACCGGTGGCGGTGGCGGTGGGGGCGGCGGGTCGTCGCAAACCGAAGTCGGCGACGTCAAGACCGACTGGCAGGTTGCCTTCGGCGGCGGCAGCGTCGATGTCCGCCACGAGTCCGAAGTCTATATCGACGGCGACGACACGGTGAACAGCTGGCGCTGGACAGCGGCAAGCGGCTCCTATGGGCGCGGCACCAAGACGGTCGAGGACAAGGGTGGCGTCGCCGATGTCATCGCCTGGAGCCGCTGGGGCACCGGTACGCCCGATCTCTACAATAACGTGTCCGGCGATTGGGACGACCTCGGCTTGGCCGGCAGCATCGCCCAGCACTACCACGTGATTGTCGGCGCGCCGGTTACCAATCTCCCGGTCGGCGGCACCGCCGACTACAATCTGATCGGCGGCACGGTTCCGACCATGTCCGACGATGCCGCGCAGACCGGCACATTGAATGCAGCGGCGATGCGCGTCGATTTCGCGGCGCTGCGGGTCGGGCTGACGCTGGACGTGTCGCAGGGCGGCAATGACTGGTCACTCGAAACGCCGGGTGGACTCGCCGCCACGGCGGCAAGCGGCATGTCGCTCGTCGCGCAAGGCGGCGTCGGCTCCGTGCCGCCCGACTTTTTCTACGGCAACAACAACGGCGCGGCCGGCTTTGCGGTCGAGGCGTCGCTCAACGGCAATCCGTGCGGCGCCTGCCGGTCGGATGTGCGCGGCTTCGTCGCCGGCGACGGCGCCAGCCATGCCGGTCTCACCTATCGCTTTGCGCCGGGTGTCGCCGATCCGAGCCTCATCGGCGCCGCCGCTTTCGCGAAGGCGCCCTGAGGCCGGTCGGTCTTGAGGCCGGTCAGAAGTAGCGGGCGATGCGCAGTTGCAGGAAGCTGTCGTCGCTATAGGAGAAGAGCGGGTCGGTGCGCGGCACGTTGGCGAAGAAGCGGCCTTCGAGCGACACGAAATAGTCGTCGCCGAAGCGCCGTTCCGCCTCGATGGAAAAGCCGAGCGCCTGCGTGTCGAGATCGACCGTCGCGCCCGCCAGCACTGCCGTCGAGGCGGCGTCGTTGGGCGTCCAGCGCAGCGCCATGAACATGTCGTTGGCAAACGGGTTCTGCGGGTTTGCGCCGCGATCGTCCCAGACATATTCGGCGACCACGCCGACATCGGAGGGCGTATCGAAAATGCCGTAAAACGTATATTCGATGCCGCCCGTCGCCTGCAGGTGTTGCTCGTTCAACTGCTCCTGCCAGAAGCCCTCGAATTTGTAGAGCCAGGCGCCCGAGGTCGCCTGCACATCGGTCGAAACGCGATTGGCCTGCGCGTAGAAGGGCACCAGCACCGGATTGCCGCCCGCATCGAGGCCGGGCAGCAGCAGCGGGTTGCGGTTGGTGCCCTGGAAGTAGCTCACGCCCACATCCCAGATGTCGAAGGTATTGGCGTAGCGCAGCGCGAAGTCGACATGGTGCTCCTTGGCGCCGCTCTCATACAGCGTCTGATTGTCGTCGACGGGTATGTCGAAAGCCGGACGGCCCTTCCGGCCCGGAAAGGTGCGTTCGCGAAAGAACGGCAACAGATAGCCGGTCAAGGTACCGAAATCCTGCACGGTCGAAACCATGACCATCGGCTGGCCGAGCTTTTCCTCGCCGTCGATGCTCTCCACGAAATCGGACTGGTTGATGATGTCGACGAGATGCACGGCCTCCGTCACGCCCCAGAACACCTTGTCGATGCCGATACGAAACTCCCAATTGTCGATGGCGCGGGCGTATTTCGCCTCGCGCATGTCGGCATGGCTGCGGTTGCCGTCGCGCAGGTCGAGCCGCGCGAAGGGTTTGACGACAATCCACTGGTTCGAATTGTCCCAGAAACTTTCGAAGCTGACTTCCGTCGCGACGGAAGCGTTCCAGCGCCGCTGTCCCGAGACGTTGCCGCTTTCGACGAAGGCCTGCAGCTCGGGCTCCACATAGCCGCGGACCCTTATATCGAGCGGATCGGCCGCCGCCGCGGTCGCCAGCGCCGCGAAAGCAGCGGCGCCGGCCAGCATGTTTGTCGAACGCATATCGAACCCCCCGAAATTCCCGACGCGTCAGCGCGCGCGCTGCAGCGCGTTGGTGCTGAAGTCGTTTTGCGTCAGGCCGGTGCCGAACTCGAAGCTTTCCCATGTCAGGCGCGTCGATTTGCCGGTGACGACGTTTTGCATGTAGAGATCGTGCGCCCGCCAGAACTTGCCTTCATGGAGGTTGTACTCGGTCAGCGCCAGCGTTTTCAGCAGCTCGTCCTTGCGGTCGTAATATTCGATCTTGCGCGGCTGATAATCGGTCGTGTCGGTCCAGGCGATCTGGCGCGTATAGCCCGAATGCTCATACAGCGGCGTGCGTTCGGTCACATGGCAGGTGCGGTCGGCCACCGGCTCCGGGCAGGCTTCGTCGCGCAGCCATTTGTAGCCGTATTTGTCGATTTCGGTGGACGAGAAATCCTCGAAGGCGAATTCGCTGCCCATAAAGGGTCCCGACTTGTTGACCGATGAAATGCGCTTCACGCGCTTCACCGCCGGCAGATACATCCACTGGTCGTCCGGGTCGAGAATGCGCGCATGGGTCAGGAGCGCCGTGCCGTCGACATCGCGCGGCTTGTCGAAGACGTTCAGCGTCCAGTCGCCTTCGTCGGGGTTCGGCTTTTCCAGCGTCATCGAGCGCAGCTCGCGCGTGCTGGTCTCGCCATAGGCGTTTTCGAGGATCATGTGCATCGAGGCGCGGCTGTCGCCGAAGCCCCGGTTGCGGCGGTCCGTTTCCTCGGCGATGGCGCGGCCCTTGGCCTCGGGGTCGTCGGGCAGTGCCACAGGCTCGGCGCTCACCGGGAGAGCCAGCATCGCGGCGAGCGCGAAGCCCACACTGCCTGAAAGAATCCGGATCGGCATGACTTACCTCCATGTTGTCGTCGTCGGACCGGCGAAAAATGCCGCCGGTTTTCGTTCAGTCCGCGGTTGCCGCCGCCGGAGCGGGCGCCGCGCGCTTGCGCCGGTCGATCGCGATCAGCAGCGCCGGCAGCAACAGGAAGTCGATAACGAGCGCGACCGCGACCGTCAATGCCACCATGATGCCCAGCATCGCATTAACCTTGAAGGGCGAAAGCGCCAGGATCGAAAATCCGATCACCAGCACGAAAGTCGAGACCCACAAGGCGGTGCCGACCGTCGAGAAGGCGTAGCGCACGCTGTCTTCCGGCGATTTGCCCTGCTCGATGCTTGCGCGGCGGTATTTCGACAGGAAATGCACCGTCGCGTCGACGATCAGGCCGAGCGCGGTGGCGATAACGAAGGTCGACCAGAAACCGACCTCGGTGGTGAATAGCGCCAGAATGCCGAAGGCGGCGATCGGCGGCGTCAGGTTCGGCACCAGGCTGACGATGCCGAGGCGCAGATTCCGGAGCGCCAGCATCAGGCAGGCCGAGATCAGCACCAGCGCGATCGCCGTGCCGGTCGTCATCGCGTTGAAGTTGTTGCGGCCGATAAAGGCAAACATCACCGCCTGTCCCGCCGGATAGGAATACATATGTTCCGGCGCGTTTTCCTTCAGCCAGTCGTCGGCGCGGGTGATCAGCCCCTGCATCTCGACCGTCGAAATGTCGGTCAGGGTCAAGGTCAGCTTGGTCGCCGATTTGTCGACATTGATCTGGTCGTTGAGATCGAGACCGTAGGGGAGCGACATTTCGTAGAGCAGCAGGAATTGCGCCGCCATGTCGCGGTCGTCGGGCACGCGGTAGTAGCTTTCGTCGTCGCCATGCATGCTCTTGTTGATGCGCTTCATCACGTCGGAGAAGGTCGAGACGTGAACGACTTCAGGCTGGGTGCGGAACCAGTTGGCGAAGTCCTCGAGCTTGGCCACATATTCGGGGTTCGACACACCGCCCGTCTCGCCCGATCCCAGCGAATAGCTGATCTGGTAGATGCCGGTCAGGTTGTCGGCCGCCCAGTCCGAGGCAACACGGAACTCCATGCGTTCGTCGAAATAGGTGACGAAGCGGTCGTTGAAGGTGAAGCGCGGCAGGAGCGTCGCAAGGCCGGCGATCACGACGATCATCAGCACCAGCAACACGCGGCGGTTGGCGATCACCACTTCGGCGATGCGGCCCATGAACTCGCTCTGGCGGACCAGCGTGTCCTTCGCCTTCATCGGCAGGATGGCGGCCAGCGCCGGCAGGAGCGTTATCGACAGGAACCAGGCGATCAGTGCGCCGACGGCCGCCGTGTTGCCGAGATCGCGGAAGGGCGGCGCGTCGGAGAAGTTGAGGCTCGCAAAGCCGATGGCGGTCGTCACGCTGGTCAGGAACACCGGCGCCCAGTTGACGCGCAGGCTTTCGACAATGGCGTCGTGTTTCGACAGGCCGCGCCGCATCTCGATCAGCATGGTGACCAGAACATGGATCGAATCCGCCACCGCGATGGTCAGGATGATCGTCGGGGCGCCGGAGGAAGGCGGGGTCAGCTTGACGCCGAACCAGCCCATGACGAGGCCCATGGCGGCGGCCGCCGACAGCGTGACGACCAGGATGGTCGCGATGGTGCCGGGGATCGAGCGCGTCAGGAAAAACACCGTCAGCGCCAGCACCAGATACATCGCCGGCGTCAGCGTCGAGAGGTCGCGCACCGCGGCCTCGGAAAACGAATTGGAAAGCGCGACCGAGCCCGTCAGCTCGAAGCGGATGTCGGGATGTTTGGCGCGCATGTCGGCCAGCAGCGCGCGGGCGGATGCCATCACTTCCGCGGTCGCTTCCTGGTCGTCGCGCGGCATTTTCAGCGTCGCGACGACGGCGGTCGTCGTCTCGTCGTCGGAGATCAGGCGGTTGGCGATCACCGGCTCGCCGAGCGCGATCGTGCCGACCGCCGCGGCGCCGGCGGCATCGAGGCTTGCCGGGTCTTCCACCAGGTCGCGCACCGTCAGGTCGTCGTTCTCGGCTCTTGTGTGCTGGTAGTTGGTCAGGCTGTCGACGCGGGTCGAGAAGGGCGTCTGCCAGGCGCGCTCGGTGATTTCCTTGACGATGGCCAGCCGTTCCGGCGTCGTCACCTTGCCTTCATCGGGCTTCAGCACCCAGAGCAGCGTGTCGGGGCTGGTATAGGTTCGCTCCAGCCGCTCGAAGGCCTGAAGGTTCGGGTTCTGGTCGGTGAAGAAATAGCGATAGTCGTTCGAGAACTCGATGAAGCGCCCGCCGCTTGCGAGGTAGAGCACACTCGCGACCGACAGCAGCACCACCAGCCAGCGAAACTTCACAATCGCCCTGCCATAGGCGACGACCCAATCGTTCATGTACCCTCACTCGCCGCAACCGCGATTTACGGACGCAGACTTTCCAGATAGCCAAAAAATGCCGTTGCCGCCGTATGACCCACTTCGAGGTCCTGCGTCGCCTTGATCATGCTGACGACGCCCTGATGGCTGGCGACGATCAGCGTCGCCACGCATCGGGGGTCGATGTCGGGCCGGACGGTGCCGCGCGCCTGGCCCCGTTCGAGTGCCGTCGCGACCGCGGCGCGCCAGCGTTCGAAAATATCCGTGAAAATTTCCTGGAAGCCGGCATCGATGCCGGAAAGCTCCTGGCTGAGATTCTGGTAGGGGCAGCCGGCGCGCGGATCGACGCCGATGCCGCCCTCGGCATGGCGCTCGATGATGGCGCGGATCGCGGCCAGCGGATCGGCGGCTTCGCCGAGCGGCTCGATCCAGATCTCTCTTATATATGTGCCGATGAATTCCGCCGCCGCCGCGACGCCCAGCGCATGCTTGTCGGGGAAGTGGTGATAGAGCGAGCCCTTGGTGCAGCCGGCCCGGGCGACGATCTCGTTGAGGCTCGCCGAGCGGAAGCCCTGTTCGTAGATCTCCGAGAAGGCGGCCTCAAGCAGCGCCTGGCG
>JAHBYM010000020.1 GCA_019635975.1 Parvibaculum sp.
ACGGTGTGCTCGTTGCGGTCGACCTTCGTCCAGGAGACCTTGAACTCCGTGCGGTCGGCGAGGAAGAACGGCGTCTCGTGCACATAGGCGGCGCTGAGAGAATTGCGTTCGGTGACGTCCTCTGCCTGCGAGGACAGCGTCGTCGTGCCGAAGGCGGTGCCGAGATCGGTGAGGAGAATGATTTCCTCGTTCTTTTCGTTGAATTCTCCCGTCAGCTTCAGTGTGTTGTTGTCGTTGCCGTTGAAGACCAACTTGCCGAGAAAGTTGTTCGAGTAATAGTCGGTCGGGTTGGGCGTCGCCGAGCTTGCGACCTCGGTTTCCTCGCCGTCGCGCCGCGTGTAGAGGCCGAGCATTTCGAAATTGCCGGCACGCACCGCGCCCGTCGCGGTTTCGGAGAAGCTCTTGTCGGCGCTGGCATAACCGCCCTTCAGGCTCACATACCAGTCCTTGCCGACGAGATCGAGATAATCGGCCGGATCCTTCGTCACCCAGGACACGACGCCGCCCAGCGCATCGCTGCCGTAGAGCGCCGAAGCCGGGCCGCGCACGATCTCAAGCCGCTTCATACTGTCGAGATCGACGAAGTCGCGCGTGTAGCTCGACGGGCTGCCGATGTTGGAGCCGGGAAAGTCCGGCGTCGAGAAGCCGTCGACCAGCACCAGCACGCGGTTCCCGCCGATGCCGCGGATGTTGAAATTGGTCGCGCCGCCGCGATTGGGCGCGTTGCCGACGGTGACGCCGGGCTCGTAGCGCACCGCGTCCTTGATGTTGGTGGCGTTGCGGCGCTCCAGGTCCTCCGCCGTGATGACGGAAGCGGTACCGGCGATGTCGTTGAGCGTCTTCGGGCCGCGGGCCGCCGTCGACGTCACGGCGTCGAGTTGCGTTGCCTTCGGCGCGTCTTCCTCGGCGGCCGGTTCCTGCGCCGCGGCAGCCGAAATGACGGCGAGCGAGGCGCCGGCGAGAAGGAGAGTTCGAAAGGAAGGTCGTCCTGCGATATATGCCATGTCCAGTCCCAGTGATGCGTGAAAAAGCATTCCTGGCTGGCTGGCCCCCGCGAAAGGCGGGTCTGGCTGGCTTGGTTGCCTTCGTATGATCCGGCGAGGCGCCGCCGGCGGCGTTACTTGATCAGAATGAGCTTGTTGCTGTTGGTCAGGCGCAGCCGGTAGACCTCGTCGCCGTGACGGATCACGACCTCGCGGCCGCAGCCGAAAAGGTCGGCGCTGGTGACAGTGGGCGTGCCCGCGCCGGGCAGACGGATCGTCCTGTCTTGCGCGATTTCTGCGGCCATTGGGATGCAGTCTGTCCTTGCATGCTCATTATGAGAATGACTCGCAATAGCATGAAGACAAACGGTCCGCAACAACAAGATGCCGTCCTTCACGAAAAGGACGGCCAAGGCGGCATTTTGGCGGCAGGGAAAAGCGGCGGGCGGCGGGAAAGCCGGCACGAACCGGGCCGTCGCCGCCCGGTCCGGCGGGTTTAGAGCGACCCCCCGTCGCAATGCGTGACGCCGAAGGCGTCTTCGACGGTCATCTCGATGCTGTAGCGATCGCGGGCGCTGCGGTTGAATTCGGTGACCGACACGATGGCTTCGCCCGCACCGTCGATCTCATAATCGCCGCCCTGTGACACATTCGAGGTGCCGCCCGAGCCCGAACGGACCAGCGAGAGCTGGTAGCTGCCGGCCGAACCGGGTGCGCCATAGACCACGCTCTCGATCCGCACGCCGCCGGCCACGTCATAGGCGCGGATTTCGCATTCGGCGGGCGCCGCCGCGCTCGCCGGGACGAGGGAGGCCGCCGCGCAACCGAGCGCCAGCGGCAGGAAGGCGAGAGACATCCGGAATTTCGACATTGTCATACTCCCTGGTTGAGAGGCAGGCGCCGGAGGCGGCGGGGGTGCCGCCTCCCTGCGCGAGCTTCGGGTTCAGTAGCCACCCTGGATGACGACCGACGTGTTGCCGTGACCGGTCTGCACGGTGTTGGCCTTCTGGCCGTTGCCGACCTGGATGGTGGCCGCAGTGTTGTTCGAACCCCACTGATCGGTCGTCGCCTTGTGGTTGTTGCCGATCTGGGCGGTGCCGGCCGTGTTGTTGCGGCCCGTCTGGTAGGTCGCGGAGGTGTTCCGGCGGCCCTCCTGGCCCGTAACGGCGTAGTTGCCCTTGCCGTACTGGTCGGTGAGCGCCGAATTCCGGTTGCCGAGCTGCTGCTGGTAGAGGTAGTTCCACTGCCCGCTCTGCACGGCCTTGGAATAGTTGGCATTGCCCCTGGTGTCGATCGCGCCCTTGTTGGCGTAACCGTTCTGCGTGTAGACGCCGGTGTTGTTCCAGCCCTTCTGATAAACAGAAGCGCTGTTGCCCGCGTTGGCGCCCGTGGCGCTCGCAACGACGAGGGCCGTGAGGGCGGCGCTGGCCAGTAGAAACTTCTTCATCTTGCATCTCCTGCTCTGGGTGACCTGCATCGAGGCCGGTGGTTGACGATGTCCGTTCTAGCGAGGTGTTCCTGAGCGGGTTCTGAAGCGCGCATTCATTTTCCGTTCACCCTCACGGCACCAAAAAATACGAATGAAGGAACGCGCACACGCGCATGCGCCGGCGCGCCTGAACGCGACATGAACGGAAACTTCAGCGAGCGATCAGGGCGGCACGTTTAGAAAGGCGGGGTCGACATTCGATGCTTTGCGCCGTTCCTCAACAGGAGAGAGAAAATGAACCGGTTCCCCTTCGCCATTTCCGTCGCCTGCATGGCCCTCGTCCTGACGGTCCCGGCCGCACATGCCGGGGCCTTCGCCGCCGTCAATCAGTCGGGCAATTACAATCTGACGGTCGTTCAGCAGAGGGGCGACAAAACAAAGGTCGTGACGAAGCAGATCAAGCCGCGATTGCAAGCCGTCACCGCAAACCGGTTTGCCGTGAAAGCCGCCAAGGCAAGGAACAAGCAACCGGCATTCTGGGACATCGCCGGGCTCGCCTGCGGCGGCGGGTATGGCGGCAACGAAACCTCTGTCGATCAGTACGGCACCGGCAACAGTGCGACAGCGGCGCAGAGCGGCGCGAACAACGCCATCATTGCGACGCAGACCGGAACGAACAACGCGACCCATGTCGTCCAGCAGGGCAGCAATCACACCGCCTACACGACGCAGACCGGCAATCACAACATCGTCTTCGTCAACCAGCGCTGCTGAGCGGACGGTCAGGGCCGCGCGATACCGGCCTCTGTCACGTCCTGCACCTGCAATTCGTAAAGCGTCTTGTAGACGCCGCCCACGGCCATCAGTTCCTCATGCGTACCGATCTCGCGTATCCGGCCCTCCGTCAGCACGACGATGCGGTCGGCTTCGCGGATCGTCTGCAGCCGGTGAGCGATGATGATGGAGGTGCGGCCCTCGGTGACTTTCGCCAGCGCATCCTGGATCAGCAGTTCGGTTTCGGTGTCGATGCTGGCGGTTGCCTCGTCGAGGATCAGCACTTCCGGGTTCATCGCCAGAACGCGCGCGAAGGCGAGCAATTGGCGCTGACCGTGGCTGAGATTGCGACCGCGCTCGGTCAGCATCGTGTCGTAGCCCTGCGGCAACATCCGGATGAACGGGTCGGCATGCACCAGCCGCGCCGCCGCCCGCGCGGCTTCCCGCGTGATCGCTGGATTGCCGAGCGCGATATTGTCGTAGACCGAGCCTGAGAAAATGTGGAAATCCTGCAGCACGACGCCGACACGCTGGCGGATTTCCGATGGCGCCACGTCCATGATGTCGACGCCGTCGATCAGGATCGAGTTTTCCGGTACGTCGTAGAAACGGCATAACAGGCGAATGAGGCTCGTCTTGCCCGAGCCTGTCGGCCCGACAATCGCGATGCGCTCGCCGGGCGCGATGTCGAAGGTCACATCGTTGAGGATCGTCAGGCCCGGCCGGTAGCCGAAGGTCAGGTGGTTGAAGCGGACATGGCCCTTGATGTCTTGCGGCAGGGGTTTCGGCGCCGCCGGCTCCTTCAGCGCCTCGTCCCAGTCCAGCGCCTGGAAAATGCGTTCGCAACTCGCCATGGCGCGGAAAACGACGTTCCATTGTTCGCCCATCGCCACGATGGGACGGAACATCATGTCGGCGAATTGTGCGAAAAGGATGACGCTGCCGAGCGTCGCCGTCATCTCGAAGACGTGATTGCCGCCGAACCAGATGATCGCCGCCATGGCGAGGAACGCCATGCTGTCCATTGCCGGGCCATAATAGCTTTCGATGCGAATGGCCTGGTTTTCCTGATCGCGATTCTCACGGTTGATGCCGCTGTAGCGCTCGAAGTTGATCTGCTCGCGGCCATAAAGCTGCACAACCTCGATGCCCGACAGGTTTTCCTGCAAATTCTCGTTGAGACGCGACATCGACGAGCGGATGCCGCGATAGACCTGCCGCGAGGCCATGCGGAAAATCCATGTCGCCAGCGCCGCCACCGGCAGCAGCAGCATCAGTTCCATCGTCAGCGTCGGATTGAGCGCCAGCATGATGGACACCGCGACGAAGAACGGCACGAACTCGCCAAGCAGCACACCGAAGCCCGCCAGCAATTCGAACAGCGTTTCGATGTCGTTGGTGAGCCGCGTCATCACGCGGCCGACCGCGACCCGGTCGTAGAAACTCGACGGCAGGCGCTCCAGATGAGCAAAGAGATCGCGCCGCAGGTCGCGCAGACCGTTGAGCACGGTGCGCGCCAGCATCACCCGGAAGCCGTGGCCGAACGCCGCCCAGAGCAATGTCCAAAGCCCGTAGAGTATGCAGGCCGCAATGATCGGATGCAGCGCGAAGAGGTCGGCCAGCAGCGCATTGAGTGCCTTCTGGCCGAAATCGGGTGCACCTTCGTCGGCGGTGGGCAGCAATATGCCGTCGACGACAACGCGACTGACGACGACGGGCGCCAGAACCGCGGCGCTGGCCGCCAGCAGCACGAAGAGCAGCGCGATACAGCCTTGCCGGCGATAGGGCCTGAGCCAGTGCATCAGCCGGCCGATCAGTCCGAAGTCGAAGCCGCGCGTCTCCATCTCGTCGTCGAAGACAGTGTAGTCGCGGGCTTTTTTCGCTGTCTGTGCCGGATCGCTCATGTTTCGCTCTCCGTCAGGCCGCCGAGGCTTTGCACCAGTTCGTCGCGCCGGCCTTGCTGGCGCTCAAGCGTTGCGTAGAGGCCGCCCCTCGCCAGCAGTTCGGCATGGGTGCCGACCTCCGCGACGCGGCCCTCTTCCAGCACCACGATCCGGTCGGCATGGCGCGCGGTCGAGACGCGATGCGACACCATGATGGTCGTGCGCCCCTTCCGCAGCGTCTTGAGGCGCGAGAGAATGAATTCCTCGGTTTCGGTATCGACCGACGAAAA
The DNA here is from genome assembly GCA_019635975.1 of Parvibaculum sp. Classification (GTDB taxonomy): domain Bacteria; phylum Pseudomonadota; class Alphaproteobacteria; order Parvibaculales; family Parvibaculaceae; genus Parvibaculum. Next base: position 5,360 of record JAHBYM010000020.1, read on the forward strand.
GCAATCGTCGAGCAGCAGCACCGGCGTCTCGCGGATCAGCCCGCGCGCCAGGCTCGCACGCTGCTTCTGCCCGCCCGACAGCGTGACGCCGCGTTCGCCGACCATCGTTTCGAGCCGGTCCGGGAAGCGGCGGATCGTCGTTTCGAGGTCGGCACTCTCGGCCGCGCGCCAGACCTCTTCCGTTTCGCGCGCCGGATTGTCGTAGGAAATGTTCTGCGCGATATGCGTGGCGAAAAGAAATGGGTCCTGCGGCACCATCGCCACCTGCCCGCGCACCTGCGTCAGCGGCAGCATGCGGATGTCGCGTCCATCGAGATAGACCGATCCCGGCGGCGGATCGAGCAGGCGCACGATCAGCCGCAGCAGCGTCGATTTGCCGGAACCGACGCGGCCCAGCACCGCGACCATCTCGCCCTTGCCGATTTCCAGCGAGACGTCGTTGAGCGCCGGCCATCCATCGCCCGCGCTTGCGGGATGCACATAAGAGAGATGATGCAGCGTGATCGCCCCGCCGATCTCGTCGAGCGGGGCCGCATCGGGCGCATCTCGAATTTCAGGCTCGCGGTCGAGAATCTCGAAAATCCGCGCCGCCGCCGAGCCGCCGCGCTGGAACAGCGTCACCATCACGCCGCCTTCCTTGATCGGCGCCAGCATCATGTTGAGATAGAAGATGAAGGCGGTGAAGGTGCCGAGCGTGATGGCGCCCTCGATCACCTGGAAGCCGCCATAGCCGACCACCAGCAGCGTCGTGAAGCCGGTTGCGATCAGCATGGCCGAGGTAAGGCCGGAATTCAGAAACATCAGCTTGTAGTAGTCGCGCGCATAGGCATCCGAAGTCGCCTCGAAGCGGTCGATCTCGCGGTCCTCCTGCGCATGGGTCTGAATGGTGCGGATGCCGTTGAGGTTTTCCTGTACTTGTGCCGAGAGCGTCGAGAAACCCTCCTGCACCCGTGTCGACTGGTTGAAGATTTTTTTGGCCAGTATCCAGCCGATGACGGCGAAGACAGGCAGCGCCGGGAGCAGCAGCAGCGTTAGCGACGCCGACTGGTAGAACATGAAGATGAAGGCGATGAGGCCCGAAAAGCCGAGCACGAAAAGCAGCCGTGTGCCCATGCCGATCAGTTGGCGGATCAGCGCGATGTCGTTGATCGCGCGCGCCATCAGGTCGCCGGTCGGAAACTGCGAGAAGAAGCGCGGGCCCATCAGCTCGAGATGCCAATAGAGCCGCTGGCGCAGATTGAAGGCGATTTCGACGCCGACCTCGCGCACATAGCGCCGCCCGAAATTGAAGGCGACATAGCGGACCACCATCAGGCCGAGGATCGCCAGCGCCGGATGCGCAAGCCGCATGTCGCCGGCGGCGATCCGGTCGATGCCCATTTTGAGGTAGAGCGGCATGAAGGCTTCGAGCAGGCGCCCGAAATTGATCAGCGACATGCCGCCCCAGAAGCGAAGCTTGTGCTGCTGGACGAGTGGCACAAGCCGCCAGAGGGGGCTGCGTTCCGGGGACTTGCGCGGCGATTCCACGGGAGAACGTCCGGGGCTTTGGCGCGGGCGGGCCGCGCCGGCTGAAACGGGGGGCCACCGGACCCCGATTTTCCGGCGGGAACCGGACGGGGAGCGAGCGGCGATGCTTCCTGGGGTTGTCGTCTTCGCCCTCGACTATACGCCTCGCAAACCGATTCGGAAGCGGGCTTGTCGTCCAACCGTCACGACACTGTCATCCGAAAGCGGTATCGGCGGGATGTCCTCCGGCAGTCGCCGGAGCCGCCACCCGTTTTCACCAGGAGAGGCCCTTGTCCGAAACCGCCATCCCCGCCGACGCCGAATTCGTGACCCCTGTGGCCGGCCGGCGCGGTGTGCGCCGCGGCCTCGGCCGTGCCGTGCATCGCCACAAGGCGGCTTCGCGCGAGGGGCTGACGGAGCGCCTCTTTACCTGGCTCTTCACCGGCCTTGTCTATCCGCAAATCTGGGAGGACCCGGAGGTCGACATGGCGGCGATGGAGCTGACGCCGGAGAGTCGGGTGGTCGCCATCGCGTCGGGCGGCTGCAATGTGATGTCCTATCTGGCCGCGGGACCGGCGCGCGTCTCCGCGCTCGATCTCAATGCGGCGCATGTCGCATTGGTCAAACTGAAGCTCGCCGGCGCCGCCCGCCTGCCGAGCCATGAACATTTCTTCCGCTTTTTCGGCCGTGCTGACACGCGCGACAATCTCGGCCTCTATGCGCGGCTGCTGCGACCGGCGCTTGACGAGGCGACGCGCGCCTATTGGGACAAGCGCACCCTGAGCGGACGCCGCCGCATCTCGCTTTTCGCCCGCGGCTTTTACCGCCACGGACTGCTTGGCCATTTCATCGGCATCGCGCATCTTCTGGCGCGGTTCTACGGCATTTCCTTCCGCGCCCTGCTCGACGCCCCGACGATCGAGGGGCAGCGCCGCTTCTTCGACGAGACGCTTGCGCCGGTCTTCGACCGCAAATTCATTCGCTGGCTGACCGGCAAGCCTTCGTCGCTCTATGGTCTCGGCATCCCGCCCGCACAATACGAAGCACTGGCCGGCGGGCGCGAGATGAGGCTTGTGCTGCGTGAAAGGCTCGAACGCCTTGTGTGCGGCTTTCCGCTGAAGGAAAACTATTTCGCCTGGCAGGCTTTCGCGCGCGGCTACGCGCCGGGCGCCGGCGGGCCCCTGCCGCCTTACCTGAAGCGCGAAAATTTTGCCGCGCTCCAGGCGCATGCGGGCCGCGCCGAAGTGCTGAACGCTTCTTTCACCGACTATCTGCGCTGTCAGGCGGATGCGAGTGCCGACCGCTACGTGTTGCTCGATGCGCAGGACTGGATGACGGATGCGCAACTGAACGATCTGTGGACCGAAATCACGCGCACGGCGCGGCCCGGCGCAAGGGTGATTTTCCGTACTGCCGCCGAGCCGAGCCTGCTGCCGGGCCGTGTCGGCGACGAAATTCTTGCGCGCTGGGACTACCGCGCCGAAGCCTCGCGTGCCTTCACCATGCAGGACCGCTCGTCCATCTATGGCGGCTTCCACCTTTACGTCTTCAGAGGATGAGTGCCGTGAGCGCGGTCGAGCGCGAGGAGGAAGGTGGAGGCCACGGACGGCTGATGGACCGCGTCTATCGCCGCCAGCGCCATTTCTACGATCTGACGCGGCGCTATTATCTGTTGGGCCGCGACCGGCTGATCGAGAACCTGTCGCCGCCGCCCGGCGCAACGGTACTGGAAGTCGGCTGCGGCACCGGACGCAATCTCGTTCACGCCGCGCGGCTTCACGCCCACGCCGAATTTTTCGGTGTCGACATCTCGCATGAAATGCTGGCGAGCGCGCGTCGCGCCGCGCGGCGTGCGGGCTTCGATGATGCAATCCATCTCGCGGCCGGCGACGCGACGCGCTTGCATCCTTATGCGGTTTTCGGCCTCAGCCGCTTCGACCGCATCTTCATGTCCTACACGCTGTCGATGATCCCGGACTGGCAGGCGGCGCTGGCGCAAGGCGTCTGCAACCTCGCGCCGGGCGGCAGCCTGCACATCGTCGATTTCGGTCAGCAGGAACGCCTGCCGCGCTGGTGCCGCACGCTATTGCAGGCATGGCTGGCGCGTTTTCACGTCACGCCGCGCCGCGATCTCGACCGCGCCTTGCGCGTGCTTGCCGAAAAGCTCGGCGCCGATCTCGAACTCCGCCGGCTCTATCGCGGCTATGCCTGGTATGCGGTGCTCCGGCTTCCACCTGCTCAGAAGAACGCCTGAATACCCGTCTGCTCGCGGCCGAGGATCAGCGCATGGACGTCATGCGTGCCTTCATAGGTATTGACCGCTTCGAGGTTCATCGCGTGGCGGATGACGTGGTACTCGTCCGAGACGCCGTTGCCGCCATGCATGTCGCGGGCGACGCGGGCGATGTCGAGCGCCTTGCCGCAATTGTTGCGCTTCATCAGCGAAATCGAGGCGGGCGCCGCGGTGCCGGCATCGAACATGCGGCCAAGCTGCAGGCAGCCTTGCAGGCCGAGCGCGATTTCGGTCTGCATGTCGGCGAGCTTTTTCTGGATGAGCTGGTTGGCCGCCAGCGGCCGGCCGAACTGCTTGCGGTCGAGCGTATATTGCCGCGCCGCATGCCAGCAAAACTCCGCCGCCCCCATCGCGCCCCAGGCAATGCCGTAGCGCGCCCGGTTGAGGCAGCCGAAGGGACCGGCAAGCCCGCGCACATTCGGCAGCAGGTTTTCTTCCGGCACGAACACCTCCTGCAGTGAAATCTCGCCGGTGATCGAGGCGCGGAGCGAGAACTTGCCCTCGATCTTCGGCGTCTCGAAGCCCTTGAAACCGCGCTCGACGACGAAACCGCGGATGACATCGTCTTCCGTCTTCGCCCAGACGACCGCGAGATCGGCGATCGGCGAATTGGTGATCCACATTTTCGCGCCGTTGAGCACATAGCCGCCATCGGCTTTTTTCGCCCGCGTCTTCATCGAGCCGGGATCGGAGCCGTGATCGGGTTCGGTCAACCCGAAACAGCCGACCCATTCGCCGCTCGCGAGCTTCGGCAGATATTTCTCGCGCTGCGCTTCGGTGCCATAGGCGTGGATCGGATGCATGACGAGCGAGGATTGCACGCTCATCGCCGAGCGATAGCCCGAATCCACGCGCTCGATCTCGCGCGCCACCAGCCCGTAACAGACATAGGAGAGCCCGGCGCAACCGTATTTCTCCGGCAGCGTCGGCCCGAGCAGCCCTTGCGCGCCCATCTCGTTCATGATTTCGCGGTGGAAAATCTCGTGCCGGTTGGCGTCGCGCACGCGCGGCATCAGTTTTTCCTGCGCATAGGCCCGCGCGCTGTCCCGGACCAGCCGCTCCTCCTCGGTGAGCTGCGTGTCGAGCAGCAAGGGGTCTTGCCAGTTGAAAGAGGCGAGCGGCGGATTGGGTTTTTCGCCGGCTGCGGGCGACTTGGCTTCGGCGGCATTCGACATCGGTTCGTCCTCGAAACGTCGGGGCAGGGCGGTTTGTCGAAGGATATAGCAGGCAAGCAGGCGGCCCGCACCCGCTTGTTTGGGTCAGCGCGCCGCCTCGCGCGCATAGGCCGTCATTTCCCCGGCCAGATGGTCGAACATCAGGCGCATCCGCCGGCTGGTCTTCAAGTCCTCATGCATCGCGATCCATACATCGAGCTCGAACTCGACCGCCCCCGGCAGCACCGGCACGAGATCGGGGTAGCGCAGTGCCAGCGCGTACTGGCACATGCCGAAACCGACGCCGGCCCGAAGCGCCGCGAACTGGCCGACATCGCTGTCGCAGCGGAACGCGAACAGCTCGCGGCTGAGCGGAAAGCCGCCGAGATCCTTCAGCCGCCGGATCGAGGATTCCCGGTCGAAGCCGACGATCGGCAATTGTGTGAGGTCATCGACCGATTGCGGCATCCCGTGCCGCTGGATCAGGTTCTTGTGGGCGTGAAGGCCGAGCCTGATCGTGCCGCATTTTTTTGCGACAAGGGAGGTTTGCGTCGGCCGGATCATGCGGATGGCGATGTCGGCATCGCGGCGGATGAGATCGTCCGACCGGTTCGACAGCACCAGTTCGATGGCGATACGCGGATGTTCCTCGGTGAAGCGCGCAAGGATCGGCGGCAGGACTTCCGTGCCGATCATTTCGCTGGCGGTGATGCGTACCGTGCCCCGGTCTTCCTCCGCCTCGCCGGAGGCGGCGCGTTGCAGCGCCTCCGCCGCCATCGACATGGCCTCGGCATGGGGGACAAGCGCGAGCGCCAGTTCCGTCGGCGCAAGCCCGCCCTGCGAGCGGGTGAAAAGGGCGGTGCCGAGCGATTGCTCCAGCGCGTCGATGTGGCGGCCCACCGTGGGCTGGGTCAGGCCGAGCAGCCGCGCCCCGCCCGAAAGGCTGCCCTCCCGGACGACCGCAAGGAAGGAGCGATAGAGTTCCCAGCCGGGCGATGCATCGATCATACGGAAATGTATAAAAGTTCCCCGAATTTAGGCAATTCATATTCGAATATGAATATCCCATTCTCCAGTCAACGAAACGCGGAACTGGAGACGGAAACATGGCTTCGACGGCACTCATCATCGGCGCAACCGGCGGTTTCGGCAGCGAAATGGCCCTGGCCCTCCGCAATCATGGCTGGCAGGTGCGCGCCATGCACCGCAAGCCGAAGGCGGCGGCCCGGCAACTGGCCGACATGCCCTTCATCGACTGGGTGAAGGGCGACGCCATGAACGCCGCCGATGTGAAGGCGGCGGCCGTCAACGCCGAGCTGATCGTCCACGCCGTCAATCCGCCCGGCTACCGCAACTGGGCCGGCACCGTGGTGCCGATGATCGACAACACGATCGCGGCGGCGAAAGCCGAGGGCGCCCGCATCCTCTTCCCGGGCACAGTCTACAATTTCGGCCCGGACGCCTTTCCGCTGCTCGCCGAAACCTCGCCGCAGAACCCGAAGACCCGCAAGGGCAAGCTCCGCGTCGAGATGGAACGCCGCCTGCGCGCCGCATCCGGCGAAGGCGTGCCCGTGCTGATCCTGCGCGCCGGCGATTTCTTCGGCGGCCGTTTCGCCGGCAACAACTGGTTCGCGCAAGGGCTGGTGAAGCCCGGCAAGCCGGTCCGCGCCGTCACCTATCCGGGCCCGCACAAGATCGGTCACGCCTGGGCCTACCTGCCGGACATGGCCGAGACGGCGGCGCGTCTTCTCGCCCGTGCCGATGAACTCGGAACCTTCGAGGTTTTCCATTTCGGCGGCCACTGGCTCGAACACGGCATCGAAATGGCGGATGCGATCCGCGCCGCCGCGCGACAGCCCGATGCGCCGGTGAAGCGGCTGCCCTGGTTCGCGCTGACGCTGCTGTCGCCCTTCGTCGAGACATTCCGCGAGATGCGCGAGATGCGCTACCTCTGGAAAAAGCCGGTGCGGCTCGACGACACGAAACTCGCCGCCTTCCTCGGCACCGTACCGCACACCCCACTCGACATCGCCGTTCGCCAAAGCCTCGCCGCACTCGGCTGCCTTGGCGCCGGCGACCTCAATCCCGAAGACGAGTCCTTCATCCTCACCCACGCCACGAAAGGAACCATCCAATGACCCGCACCAACCGCATCGAACGCATGTTCACTGCCGTCGCTGCCACCGCGCTCGGCATCTACCTCCTCGGTTTCCTGCACGAAACGGCCACGCTCTATGTCATCTGAACGAAAACGGCGGCGGGATTTCTCCCGCCGCCGTCGCATTGAGTGGCTGTGTTGCAGCGATTATTCGGCCGCGGCCTTCGAGGCGGCAAGCGCTTCCGCCGGCATCCGCTCGGCGAATTCGCGGCACGCTTGCACATATTCGCGCTTCAGCCGGTCGACGAGTTCGGCAACGGGCGGCGCATCGACGATCTGGCCGATTCCCTGGCCCGAACCCCAGATGTCCTTCCACGCCTTCTGCTTCATATTGCCGCCCGAACCGAAATTCATTTTCGACTTGTCGGCTTCCGGCAGGTTGTGCGGGTCGAGGCCGGCCGCCGCAACCGACGGCGCCAGATAGTTGCCGTGAACGCCGGTAAAGAGATTGGTGTAGACGATGTCGTCGGCCGCGTATTTGACCAGATGTTCCTTGTACGACGGATCGGCATTGGCTTCTTCCGTGGCGACGAAGCGCGTGCCGAGATAGGCGAGATCGGCGCCCATCGCAAGCGCACCGGCAATACCCCAGCCGTCCGACAACGCGCCCGACAGGATCACCGTGCCCTTGAACCACTGCTTGACCTCGCGCACCAGCGCGAAGGGCGACAGCGTGCCGGCATGGCCGCCCGCGCCGGCGCAAACGAGGATCAGCCCGTCGACGCCCTGTTCCGCCGCCTTCTTGGCGTGCTTCACATTGATGACGTCGTGGAAAACCTTGCCGCCATAGCTGTGCGCCGCATCGATCACCTCGGCCGGCGGACGAAGCGACGTGATGATGATCGGTACTTCCAGCTTGGTGCAGATGTCGATGTCGTGTGCCAGCCGGTCGTTGGAGGCATGGCAGATCTGGTTGACCGCGAAGGGCGCGACCTTCTTTTCGGGGTGCTTGGCCTTGTATTCGCCAAGCTCGCCCTTGATCCGCGTGATCCATTCTTCCAGCACATGCGCCGGCCGCGCATTGAGCGCCGGGAACGAGCCGACGATGCCCGCCTTGCACTGCGCGATGACGAGCTCCGGGCCGGAGACGATGAAAAGCGGAGAGCCGATAACGGGTATCTCCAGGCTGTTTTTCAGAATGTCGGGTAGCGCCATGTCGGTGTCCTCCGGAAATTCGCTATGCGCAGTATGGACCGGATTACGCTGTTATGTCTGTTCAGCGCTGAATGCCGGAGTGTTCGGATACGATCAGGCGACATCGCGCCCGGCCAGCCGGTCGCGGTCGATCTTGGCTTTCTCGCCGATGAAGTCGATGACGGCGCGCACAGGCGCCGTGTCGCGCAGGTCCGGATGCGCCAGCAGCCACATCTCGGTGCCGTTGGCGAGTTTCTGCGGCGCGATCCGCACGAGGTCGGCATAGTGGTCGCCGGTGAGGCAGACCAGCGTCGAAATGCCGATGCCGGCCCGCACCGCCTGCACGAGATCGGCGTCGGAGAAGCAGCGCAGCGCCACGCGCGCGCCCTGCGTCACATGGGCGAGCCAGTCGGCAAGCTCGACCTCCGCCGCGCGGCCGCCGAAGCCGACGATCCGGTGATCCTTCCATTCCTCGCGTTTGCCCGGCAGGCCGAAGCGTTCGGCATAGCTGCGCGACGCATAAAAGCCGACGCCGATACGGCCGATCTTGCGGCCGACGACGTTTTCGCGTCCCGGCCCGTAGGGCCGGATGACGACATCGGCGTCGCGCCGCTTCACCGAAACCTGCGTCACTTCGTTGGCGATTTCGATTTCGATGCCGGGATGGCGCGTGGCGAATTCGTCGAGATAGGGCATGAACCAGTAGGAGGCGAGGCTGTGCGGAATGGCGACGCGCACCAAACCTTGAGCCTGTCCGTCGGCGCCGGTCGCCGCGTGAAGCGCCCGCTCGGCGGCCAGCGACATCGGCTCGACCTCGGCGCGCAACCGCTCGCCGGCGCCGGTCAGCGCATAGCCGGTCGGCTCGCGCACAAAGAGCTTGGTGCCGAGATTTTTCTCAAGCGTCGCAATGTGCCGCCCGACCGTCGCATGGCTGAGCTTCAGCCGCCGCCCGGCGCCCGAAAGGCTCTGCGTATCGACCACCGCCAGAAAAATGCGGTAGGCGTCCCAATTGGCTTCGTTGTTCATGCCTGAACAATCCGTTGTCCGATCCTGAAGCGGCAGACTGCGCCGGTTTCAAGTTCATTTCAAGAACTTGGGTCCGCGCCCCGCGACGCTTGGCCGACCCTGCGGCAATGTCGGACAGCGGATTCCATATGTGCAAAAGCGCCGTTCCTTCTGCTAGAACAGCCACATAAGAGAATTGAAGCGGCCCGGCCCGGTGGCGCGGCGCCCGTTCAGGGGAGACAGCGAAGTGCTCAAAACCAGATTTACGGAAATGTTCGGGGTCGATCACCCGATCGTGCAGGGCGGCATGCAATGGGTCGGCCGCGCCGAACTCGTGGCCGCGGTCGCCAATGCCGGCGCGCTCGGCTTCATCACGGCGCTGACCCAGCCGACGCCGGACGATCTGCGCAAGGAAATCGAGAAGTGCAAGGGCCTGACCGACAAGCCCTTCGGCGTCAACCTCACCATCCTCCCGGCGCTGAAGCCGCCGCCCTATGCCGAGTATCGCCAGGCGATCATCGACTCCGGCGTCAAGATCGTCGAGACGGCGGGCTACAAGCCGCAGGAACATGTCGATCACTTCAAGGCGCATGGCATCAAGGTCATCCACAAATGCACCGCCGTCCGCCACGCGCTCTCGGCCGAACGCATGGGCGTCGACGCCATCTCGATCGACGGCTTCGAATGCGCGGGCCATCCGGGCGAGGACGACATTCCGGGCCTCATCCTCATTCCGGCCGCCGCCGACAAGGTGAAGATCCCGATGATTGCCTCGGGCGGCTTCGGCGATGCGCGTGGCCTGGTCGCGGCGCTGGCGCTCGGCGCCGAAGGCATCAACATGGGCACGCGCTTCATGTGCACCAAGGAAAGCGCCATCCACCAGAAGGTGAAGGAACAGATCGTCGCCAATGACGAACGCGCGACCGACCTGATTTTCCGCACCCTGCACAACACGGCCCGCGTCGCCAAAAACGCGGTCAGCCGCGAAGTCGTCGAGATCGAGAAAAAGGGCGGCGCCAAGATCGAGGACATCGCGCATCTCGTCGCCGGCGCGCGCGGCCGCGTCGTCTACGAAGCGGGCGATCCCGACCACGGCATCTGGTCGGCCGGCATGGTGCAGGGCCTGATCCACGACATCCCCTCCTGCCAGGAACTCGTCACCCGCATCGTCTCGGAAGCCGAGGCGATCATCGCCGGACGCCTCAACCGCATGGCCGGCATCGCCACGGCGCGCGCCGCGGAATAAGCATCACGAATGTTCGAACGGGCCCGCGCTGGAAACGGCGCGGGCTTTTTCATGGCGCATCTTCCCGCGCGACACGCTGCAAGCCTTCCGGATCGAGCACCGAAATGCTGCGATAGCCGGTTCGCACAAATCCGCGTTTTGCAAAATCCCGCAGCACGAGATTGACGGTCTTGCGCGAAAAGCCGGTCAGTTCCGCCAGCTCGTCTTGTGTGATCGGCAGCGTCGCCGGCCCGCCGCCGCCCCAGGGAAACGTATAGAGGTAAAGCCGGCTGGCAATCTGCGCCGGCGGCGAGAGCCGCATGCGCTCGGCATAGGCGCGCGCCGCCCAGACAAGCTGCTCGGTTGCAAGCTCGGCGAAGTGGAGCCAGAGCTCCGGCATATCGCGAACGATCGCCGCCAGCGCATGTTGCGGAATGAAAATGGTCTCGGCGCGCTCCCGCGCAATCGCCGTCGTCACGCGCTTGCCGCCCAGCACCTGCGCCGCATAGCCGAACACCGTGCCGGGCCCCGAAATGCTGATCGGCACGGCCTCGCCATTGTCGAGCACCACATGGGTCGTCACCGAGCCCGAGAGAACGCCGTAGAGACCGTGCGCCTCGTCGCCGGTGTCGTAGATCCAGCGGCCGGCCTCCACCGCGCTCACTTGCGCATGCGCCACCAGCGCCTCGCGCAGCCGGGCCGGGCAGCGCGAAAACCAGCCATTGCGGCTGAAAGTCTCGGCGATCCTTGTCCGGTCGGGGGAGGGCGCCATGAATTTTCCCAAAATGTTATCGAAGTAACAATCTAGCGCGCGCCACCACCTATCCTCAAGGGCAAGAAAACCCATCGGGAGGAAAGATCATGGGTCTTGCAACGACAACCGTCAGGAAGCTCACGCCCGGCTGCGGCGCCGAGGTGCTGGGCGTCGACCTCGCCAATCCCTCGAACAGCGACATGGAGACGATCCGCGACGCCTATCGCGACTATGGCGTGATCTTCTTCCGCGACCAGAAGCTGACGCCGGAAGACCACATCGCCTTCGCGCGGCGCTGGGGCGACATCGACATCAACAAGTTCTTCCCCGCCAACGGCAAATATCCCGAGATCGCCGAAGTGCGGAAGGAGAAGGACCAGTTCGTCAATGTCGGCGGCGGCTGGCACACCGACCATTCCTATGACACCGAGCCGGCGATGGGCTCGATCCTCGTTGCGCGCGAACTTCCCGATGCCGGCGGCGACACGCTCTTCGCCGACATGTACAAGGCCTATGAGGCGCTTTCGCCGGGGCTCAGGAAAACGCTCGACGGTCTGAAAGCCGTTCACTCCAATGCGCATGTTTTCGGCGCTGCGGGCGCCTACAAGTCGAGCGATCAGGCCTCGGGCTTCAAGGGCGAGAGCCTTGTCGGCGAAGCCGTGCATCCCGTCGTCATCACGCATCCGCTGAGCGGCCGCAAGGCGCTCTATGTGAACCCTGCCTTCACGACGCATTTCGAAGGCTGGAACGCCTTCGACAGCAAACCGCTGCTCGACTATCTCTACACCCATGCCTCGCGGCCCGAATTCACCTGCCGCTTCGAATGGAGGGAAGGTTCGGTCGCCTTCTGGGACAACCGCGCCACCTGGCATTTCGCGATCAACGACTATCATGGGCACAAGCGCCTGATGCACCGCATCACGATTGCCGGCGGACCCCTGCAGTAAGCGGTTTTGCCCGCGCCGCCGCCTGTGGCAATCTCTCCCGAAGCCCCATCAAAGGGGCAAGGGAGGGACCCATGTCGCAAGCCGCCGCCAGAACGCGCCGCATCGAAGTCACGCCGAACGCCAACGGCTTCGGCGCGGCGATCTCGGGTCTCGATCTGTCGAAGCCGCTGCCGCCGGATGTGCTGGCCGAGGTGAAGCAGGCCTGGGCCGATCATGCGGTGGTCTGGTTTCCCGACCAGCCCCTCAGCCACGACGAACTCGAAGCCTTCACGCTGCAGATCGGCCCCTTCGGCCACGATCCTTTCATCAAGCCGATGGAAGGCCGCCCGCATATTCTGGAGCTGCGCCGCGAGCCGGACGAGAAGGCGCGCAATTTCGGCGCCGGCTGGCATTCCGACTGGAGCTTCCAGGAACAGCCGCCCGCCGCCACAATCCTGCATTCGAAAGTGACCCCGCCCGTCGGCGGCGACACGCTCTATGCCGACTGCACGCGGGCCTACGACGCGCTTTCGGCCACGATGAAGCGGCTGCTCGACGGTCTCGTCGCGATCCACACCGCCGCCTTGCCCTACGGCACCAAGGGCATCTTCGCGCAGGAAAAAGAAGAGCGGACGATGAAGATCATCGTCAGCAAGGAGGCGGAGAAAACCTGCCCGCATCCGCTGGTGCGCACGCATCCCGTAACGGGACGCAAGGCGCTTTATGTCAGCCCCGTTTACACATCGCATATTGAGGGTATGGCGGCGGACGAGTCCGCGGCGCTGCTCGGTTTCCTCTACACGCACATGACGAAGGACGAGTTCGTCTATCGTCATCGCTGGCAGCCCAACATGCTGACCATGTGGGACAATCGCTGCACGCTGCATTTCGCCGATGGCGGATATGACGGTCATTTGCGCGTGATGCATCGCACGACCGTCGGCGGCGACACGCCGGTTTAACGACCGGCATTAGACTCCATTCCGGAACCGGATTCTGTCCCGCTGCGGCACAGAAAACGGAATCGTGCGTCTACGGATGGAATCTCTTTGATTCCGCCGCGTGGAGGATTAGTCTCGACAACAGTCGAAGAACGGTGTTTCGCTTGGCGCGCACCCGTGGCGCGCCAGGGCGGCAGCATCGGGATGCGATTGTGTGCCGGCGACCCCTTGCCCCCCCGACGCCGCGGCAGCAGTCTTCCCCGAAATCGCCGCCAACCCCGGGTCCGGTGTCAGCCACCGGATCCGGGGTTTTCGTTTCCGGGTCAGCGCGCGAAGAGCAGCAGCAGAATGCCGCCCGCGACCAGCGCGATGCCGATGAATTCGAGCCGGTTGGTTCTCTCGCCGAAAATGAAATGCGAGGAGATGAAGGTGAAGACCAGTTCGATCTGGCCGAGCGCCCGCACATAGGCCGCGTTCTGGATGGTCATGGCCGTGAACCAGCCCATCGAGGCAAGCGCGCCGGCAAGCCCGACGACCGAACTGACCTTCCATGTCACAAGCGCCGCGCGCAGGTCCGCCGGGCCGCGCCACAATAGCCACAGCGTCATTGCGACCGTCTGGATCGCCAGCACGACGACCAGCGTGTAGGCGGCCGCGGTGAGGAAGTCCGGCCGCTCCAGCGACAGCGAAGCGCCGCGATAGCAGACGGCGGCGACGCCGTGGCAGGCGCCGGAGCCGATCCCCATCAGGGTCGGCTTGTCGCCGAGCGAGCGGACGAAAGCGGCGAGCGTCAGCTTCGCCTGCGCCATCGAAATGACGACGACGCCGGCAAGGCTGATGAGGATGGCGAGGAACGCGCCGAAACTGAGGAGGTCGCCCAGCACGATCGCGCCGAACAGCGCCGTCTGGATCGTCTCGGTCTTGGAGTAGGTGTTGCCGACCGCGAAGTTGCGCCAGGCGAAGATCGCCACCAGCAGCACCGTGCCCCAGATCTGCGCGAGCCCGCCCAGCGCCGCATAGGCGAGGAACGCCGCGTTGGGTTCCGGCAGCGTCGCGCCGGTAAAGAAAACAAGCCCCGCGAGATAAAGCGCCGCCACCGGCAGGCCATAGGCGAAGCGCACATAGGTGGCGCCCATCGCCGACATCTCGCCGGTGAGCTTCTTTTGCAGCGTCGAGCGCAGGTTCTGCAGGAACGCGGCGGCGATCGTGATCGGTATCCAGAGCGGCATGATAGGCCGGGTGCCGCCTTAATCGGTAATCGCCCCGTAGACGAGCTGTTGCAGTTGCGGGCGCAAGGGGTAGGTGGAGGAGGGGTAGAGCTGCGTCATGAAGATGGCGACCATTTCTTCTTCCGGGTCGATCCAGAAATAGGTCGAGGCCGCGCCGCCCCAGGAAAAGTTTCCGGCAGAACCGATCGTCGGCGATTCCGCCGGATCGAGCGTCACCTGAAAGCCGAAGCCCGCGCCGGCCGGCGCAAGCTCGCTGAAAGCCGAGTTCGATATTTCGTTCATCCGCTTGCCGCCGGGCAAGTGGTTCAGCGTCATGAACTCGATGGTCTTGGGCGAGCAGAGCCGCACGCCATCGATTTCGCCGCCATTGAGCAGCATCTGGCAGAAGCGCCAGTAGTCGGTCATCGTCGAGACGAGGCCGCCACCGCCGGAAAGAAACTTCGGCGGTTTTGCATAGGTGCTGGTTTCGTCGCCGACATCCATGATGCCGGTCTTGCCGCTTTTCGGATCCTTGAAATAATTGGTCGCGAAGCGGTCGAGCTTGTCCTTCGGCACGAAGAAGCCCGTATCGTCCATGCCGAGCGGCGCGAAGATGCGGCTCGCCAGAAATTCGTCGAACGGCCGCCCCGACAGCACTTCCACCAGATAGCCGCAGACATCGGTCGAAACCGAATAGCTCCATTGCTCGCCGGGTGAAAAGAGCAGCGGAATGTCGGCCAGCGCCGTCACCATTTCCTTCAGCGTCAGTTTCAGCGTATTGGCGCCGTCGATGCCGGCGTCGCGATAGAGCTTGTCGACCGGATGGGCATACATGAAACCGTAGGTGAGGCCCGACGTATGCGTCAGCAGATCGCGGATGGTCATTTCCCGCGCGCAAGGCGCTGTCTCGTATTTCTCGGCCGTGCCGCCGGCCCAGACTTTCAGCTTCTTGAATTCCGGGATGTATCGCGACACCGGATGGTTGAGCTGAAAATGTCCTTCCTCGTAAAGCATCATCAGCGCGAGGCTGGTGATCGGCTTCGTCATCGAATAGATGCGGAAGATCGTGTCCTTCTCCATCGGCAATCCGCGCTCGCGGTCGCGCTGGCCGCGCACCTCGAAATGTGCAATCTCGCCGCCCCGCGACACCAGCGTCGAAAAGCCCGCCAGCTTGCCCCGGTCGATATAGGAACTGAAATAATTGGGGATGTTGGCGAGCCGGTCGGCGTCGAGGCCGACATCCTCGGGCTTCGAAATGCGGGGCATGATGTTCATCGGACGTCTCCTCGTGGCGTTGTTTTCTTTGTTGTGTTCATTCCGTGCGCGGGCCGAGCGCGTGGAAAAGTTCCTCGGCGCTGCGTCCCTGCGCGGCGACCATGCCGGTCTCCTCGGCGCCGAGCGAAATCGCTTCCCAACCCTCCGGCGTCTTGCGCAGCCGGAAGCTCGGGCGCATATGGCCGCAACGCGTCAGGTAGGGCGCCATCACGCCTTGACCGTTCTTGCGAAATTCGAGATCGAACGGCGAGCCGTCCGCGGCCGCCTTCAGGCGCCGCCGGTCATGCTCGGTAACGAGATCGCCGGGAAATCGGACGATGCTTCCCAATGCCTGTGACCCTTTGGTTACGGGTGGCCCTTCGCCTGCCGGCGGGCAGTCTACACGACCGGCAGCGTCATTTGGTTCCAATATTTGACGGGGGATTGGCCCTGCCATGCGCCCCGTGCGCCTCCTAGGCTTCGCGCCATGGAACAAACGGTTTTCCGCATCCTCGCCGCGCTTCTGGGCATCTTCGCATTGCTGAACGGCGGCCGCATGGTCGCCGATCCGATCGGCTGGTTCGCCTCGATCCCCGACCTCGCGCTCACCGGCGCCGCCAACGCCCATCTGATCCGCGATGTCGGCGCCGCTTACCTCGCGAGCGCGGCGGGCCTTGGCGCCGCGGCGTTCTGGCCGCGCCTCGCCGCACCCCTGCTGCTCGCGCCCGCCATCTTCATGGGCGGCCATGCGCTGGCGCATCTCGCCGACATTGCGGCCGGTTGCGCGGCGGCGCCCGGCGGAACGGCGACCGACTGGCTCGGTGTCATTCTCCCCGGCGCGCTCACGATCGGGTTCTGCGTCTGGGCCTTGCGCTTCAGGCGCCCCTGAAGCAATCGACGACCTCGGCGATCCAGTGCTTCGGATTTTCCTTCTGCGCGAGCGGCGTCTTGCCGTTGCGCACCACCACCATGTCGAGTTCCGGCACGCAGACCGTGTATTGCCCTTCATAGCCATTGGCCGAGAAACTGCCCGCGCCGGCAATGCCGAGCCACCAATGCGCGCCATAAGGGTTTTCGGCATCGGCCTGCTGCCATGTCGGCCGGCGCGCATAATCGGCCCAGCCCTCCGGCAACAGCCGCTTTCCCTCCCACACGCCGTCGCGCAGATAAAGCAGGCCGAAACGCGCGAAGTCGCGGGGCGTGCAATAGCAGAAGGACGAACCGATAAACGTGCCGGCCGCATCGAATTTCGGCTGCGGCGACATCATGCCGAGCGGCTCGAACAGGCGGGCCCGCATGAAGGCTTCGAAACCGGGCCCATGCGCGTCGGCCGCACGCGCCAGGCAGCGGCTGACGATGTTGGTCGTGCCGCTGGCATAGGACCAGTAACTGCCCGGCGCGTGCTCCAGCGGAAACGAGGCGGCGAAATGCGCAACATCGTCCTTGCCTTCGCCCCACAACATTTCGATGACGTCGGAAGGATGCTCCGGCACGTAGTCCTCGCGGAAGGCAAGCCCGCTCGACATCCGCAGCATGAGGTCGAGCGTGATCGCCCGGCGCGGATCGCTTGGCGCCTGCCATTCCGGCACATCGGCCGCGGCGTGAATATCGAGCTTGCCGTCGCCAACCAGAATGCCCGCCAGCGCATGGGTGATGCTTTTCGCCTTCGACCATGACGGACAGGTGACGTCCGGCCCGTGACTTGCCGCATATTGTTCGTGAACGAGCCTGCCGTTCTTGATGATGACGACACCGAAGGTCTCGCCGAGATCGTCGGGCGGCGTTGCGGCGAAGGCATGGTCCATCAGCCGCGCGAAACGGGGCTTGTCGATGTTTCCGGGCAGCTCCCCGGTCGGCCAGTCCCTTGTCGGCCAGGCGACGCCCGCGGGCTGCGCGGGCAGGGGCGGCATTTGTTCGCGCGTCATGGTCTCGCTCATCGGCATCCCTCGTTTGTGTGTGCCGATGGTGCCCGCTATCCTCGCCTTCAACAAGAAGGTCGGGAGGAAAGAATGGCGTTGCCGAGGCTCGGAATAGACGGTGAGTGGTTTCAGGGGACCGATGGCCGCAGGCGCCTGTTGCGCGGCGTCAATCTGGGCGGTGATTGCAAGATGCCCTACACACCGAACGGCCACACCAACATCCCGACCGATTTTTCCGACCACCGCACGGTTTCCTTCGTCGGCCGGCCGTTTCCGCTGGCCGAGGCCGACGAGCATTTCGGACGGCTGAAGGCCTGGGGCTTCAACTGCCTGCGCCTGCTGACGACATGGGAAGCGGTCGAACATGCGGGACCGGGACAGTATGACGAGGAATATCTCGACTATTTCGCCGCGCTCTGCCGCAAGGCCGACGACTTCGGCATGTATGTCTTTGTCGACTTCCACCAGGACGTCTGGAGCCGCATGACCGGTGGCGATGGTGCGCCGGGCTGGCTCTTCGACGCGGTCGGCCTCGACTTCACGAAGTTCCACGCGGCCGGCGCCGCGCATGTGATGCAATACAAATACGACTTCGCGCGCGGCGGGCGTCAGGAAGACAACTACCCGACCATGACCTGGTCGCAGAACTACAAATATCCGGCCAACGCGATCATGTGGACGCTGTTCTTCGCCGGCGACGCCTTCTGCCCCGATTTTCTGATCGAGGGCCGTTCGGCGCAGACCTATCTGCAGGAACATTATCTGGGCGCGATGGAAGCGGTCGCGCATCGTGTGAAGGACCTGCCCAATGTCATCGGCTTCGACTCGCTCAACGAGCCGGGCTCGGGCTATGTCGGCCTGCCGCTCAGCTATCGCCATGTCGGTCCGAGCGAGAAAAACCCCTTTCCGGCGCGGCCGGGCCTCGCCTGGTCGCCGCTCGACGGATTCGCGGCGGCGCGCGGCCTTGCCCGCGAGATTCCCGAAATGGGGATCGATTGGGACGCGCGCGCCGTGGTGAAGAAGCGCGACGTGCTGGTCAACGCCGATGGCGTCACGATCTGGCGCGAGGGGCGGCAATGTCCGTTCGAGCGCGCCGGCGTCTACAGGCTCGACGGCGGCGAGATCGTTGCGCTGGACGAGGACTTCTTCGTTCGCCGCCGCAATGGCGACCGCTACGACATGGAACACGACTTCATGGGGCCGTTCTTCGCACGCGTCGCGCAGCGCATGCGCGCGATCAACGACGAATGGCTGCTTTTCGCCGAGCTCGATCCGGGCGCGGGCCTTGGCCGCGGCTTCCCGCAGGAAACGCCGGTGCGCACCGTCAACGCCAGCCACTGGTACGACATCGTGACGCTGTCGACCAAACGCTTCGACTTCCCGGTCAAGATCAATCCCTATACCGGCCGCACAACCGAGGGCGCCGACGCCATCGAAGCCTCCTACACGCGCCAGCTCGGCCGCCTGAAGGATGCCTCGCGAACGCTCAATCTCGGCACCGGCGCGCCGACGCTGCTCGGCGAGTTCGGCATCCCCTTCGACCTCGACGATGCCGCGGCCTACAAGGCATGGAACGCCGGCGACCGCACCGACGGGCCGTGGGAGAAACACATCATCGCGCTCGACCTGATGTACAACGCCCTCGACCAGTTGCTGATGCATTCGACGCATTGGAACTACACGGCCTCCAATCGCAACGACCAGGCGGTCGGCGACGGCTGGAACCAGGAAGACCTCTCGATCTACAGCATCGACCAGCGCATCGATCCCTCCGACATCAACAGCGGCGGCCGGGCGTTGAAGGGTTTCGTGCGCCCCTATGCGCGCACAATTGCCGGCCGTCCGCTGAAAATGAAGTTCAAGCGCGAAACCGGCGCCTTCCGTTTCGTCTACGAGGCGGAAGGAGATGGCGAGACCGAAATCTTCGTGCCGAAACTTCAATACCCGAACGGCTACGACGTTGAGGTCGAAGGCGGAACGGCGACGCGCGACGACGAAAACCAGAGCCTCAAGGTCCATGCCGTCGGCTCGCAGAAAGTCGCGGTCATCGTCACGCGGAAATGAGCGCCGCCGCAATCGCTGCCGCCGCGGCGCGCATCGGTGCGAGGTAGCGCCGCGCGGCTTCCGCTTCGTTCATGGTCGAGCCGATATAGCGCATGGTGATGGCCGCGGCCACGCGCTCGCCTTCCATGATCGGAACCGCAAGCCCCATCGCCGGATCGCCGCGCAGGGGGGCCGTCGTCGCATAGCCGCGTTTGCGAATGCCGGCGATCATCGCCGTCATGTATTTCTCGTCGCGTGCGGGTGCGTCGCCCGGCGCGTTCGTTTTGCGCAGCACCGCAAGGATGAGTTCGCGTTCTTCATGCGGACAGAAGGCGAGATAGGCGCGGCCGAGCGCCGAAATCAGCATCGGCAAACGGCGATTGAGAAAGTCGGGATCGGTGCTGAACGGACTTTCTCGCCGCGTCGAGGCGCGCACGACCATCGCGTCATTGTCGAAGGTGGCGAGCGCCACAGGCCACCGGTGTTCGGCGGTCAGCGCCGTGAGAAAAGGCCGCGCGGCCTCCACCACGCGGTCGGCATGGCGAAAGCCGCTCGACAGACGCAGCACCCGCTCGGTCAGCGCATAGCCGCCGCGTCGCGGCAATCGCGCCACATGGCCGGCCGCGATCAGCGTGTCGAGCAGCCGTACCAGTGTCGGCTTCGGCAAGCCGGTCGCGTCATGCAAATCCGCAAGCGTCGACAACCCGGCGCCGTTGAGCGCTTCCAGGATTTGCAGACTGCGAATGACCGGCTGCACGCCGTCGGCGTCGGATTGCGGCATGAACGCCTCCCGCCGCAAAGCCTAATTCCGTCTCGCGGAATCTACAAATGCTCAGGCATCGTCCGCTG
Source organism: Parvibaculum sp. (assembly GCA_019635975.1). GTDB lineage: Bacteria > Pseudomonadota > Alphaproteobacteria > Parvibaculales > Parvibaculaceae > Parvibaculum. Next base: position 25,729 of record JAHBYM010000020.1, read on the forward strand.
CGAGGTCGAGCAGTTCGGCAATCTCGGCGCTGGCCGGCCGCGCCATCACGTCGCTGACGCTCCCCGATTGCAGGATGCGGCCCCGGTGCATGACGCAGATGCGGTCGGCGAGCCGCGTCACATCGTCGAGATCGTGCGTCACCAGCACCACCGGCATCGGCAGGTCGCGGCGCAACTCGACAAGTTCGCGCCGGAGCTTGCGCCGCGTCACCCGGTCGACGGCGGAAAAGGGTTCGTCGAGCAGCAGCACGTCGGGCCGCCGCGCCAGCGCGCGGGCCACGGCGACGCGCTGTTGCTCGCCGCCGGAAAGCTGCGCCGGGCGCCGGTCTTCGAGCCCGTCGAGATGCACCCGCGCCAGCAGCGCCATCGCCGTCGCGCGGCGTGTCTCGCGCGGCGTGTCGCTGAGCGCCTCCATCACATTGGCAAGCGCCGTCAGATGCGGAAAGAGCGCATAGGACTGGAACACGAGCCCCGCCCGCCGTTGCCGCGCCGGCAAGTGAAGGCCCGTCGCGCCGTCGAACCATGTCGCGCCGTTGCAGGCGATCTGTCCGTCCGCCGCATGGTAGAGGCCTGCAATCGCGCGCAGCGTCGTTGTCTTGCCGCTGCCCGACGGGCCGACCAGCGCCATCGCTTCGCCGGGCGCGACCGAGAACGCGACATCGAGCGGGATCGGCGTTTCCTGCCGCAGCCGGACGGTGAGCCCCTTATCCATAGCGCCGTCCGATGCGTTGCGTCAGCATGTAGCTCGCGGCGATGGTGGCGAGCGACACCAGCAGCAGCACCGCCGCCATCTGCCCGGCCGCCGCCTCGTCGAAGGCCTGCACTCGGTCGTAGATTGCAATGGCGATGGTGCGCGTCTCGCCGGGAATGCTGCCGCCCACCATCAGCACCACACCGAACTCGCCCAGCGTATGCGCGAAGGTGAGCACGGTGCCGGTGAGTATGCCCGGCCAGGCAAGCGGCAGCTCGATCCGCCACAGCGTCCGCCAGCGCGACAACCCGCAGCTTGCTGCCGCCTCGCGCAGCTCCGGCCCCACCGCCTCGAAGGCGCGTTGGATGGGTTGCACGGCGAAGGGAATGTTGACGATCAGCGAGGCGATCAGCAGCCCCTCGAAGGTGAAGACCAGCGTCTGCCCGAACAGCCGCTCGAACATCTGCCCGAACCATGCGCCGGACCCGAAAGCGGTCAGTAGAAGCGATTATCCGCCGGCACACCAGTGGTGCCACCTTGCTTTCTGATGGGGCAGCTTCATCTCAGCCGCGCAGCCAGCCGGTACTGGTCAGTGGAATGTGCTGGCGGCGGGGATCAGCAGCAGCACGGTCAGCCCGCCGAGCCTTATCGTCAGCCAGAATGCTTCCCAGTCCATCGGCCGCTCACATCGTTTCGCCGGGCAGGACAAAGCCATAGCGCTGCATGATCGCGCGGGCCTCGTCCTCTTGCATGAAGGTGTGGAAGTGCCGTGCAGTTTCGCCCGCGTCTTTCAGCAGCGCCATGCGCTGGCGCAGCGGCTTGTGCATGGTTTCCGGGATCGGTGCATGGGCGCCGCGCGCCGCAACCTCCGGCGCCAGCGCCAGCGACCACGCGACAATGCCGCCTTGCGCATTGCCCGACAGCGCGAATTGCGCCGCCTGCGAGACGTTCTCGCCATAGACGAGCCTGTCCTTGATCGCGTCCCACAATCCGGCATGCCGCAGCGCTTCCTCGGCGCGCTGACCGTACGGCGCGTGTTCGGGGTTGGCGATGGCGAATTTTTTCAATCGTCCGTCTTCCAGCGCGGCGGCAAGATCGCCCAGCGTCCCGTCACCCGCGAGCGGCGAGCCATGCGGTGCGATCAGCACGATGCGCCCGACCGCATAAAGCACGCCTTCGTCTTCCGTCAGCCCCGCATCGTCGAGCCGCTGCACGAATTCCTCATCCGCCGACAGGAACATCTCGAAGGGCGCACCCTGGCCGATCTGGCGAAAGAAGTTGCCCGACGATCCGAAGGCGAGCCTGACCTCCCGGCCGGTCTTCGCCTTGAACGATGCCGCCACCTCCGTCAGCGCGAATTGCAGGTCGGAAGCGGCCGCAATCGCCGGCGCGTCGCCGGCCCGCGCGGCGGACGGCAGCAGCAATGCGAGCGACAAAGCGAAAAATCGCAGCACCGCGCCGGTTTTCATGGGTAGGTCTCCCTTGTGGTGCCGCGCGGGCCGGGCGGCGGGCCGCGTCTGACGCTTTATCGCCCGGCCGCGCTTGCGGGGCAATCTGCCATTAATTCCGTCTGGCGGAACTTCACAATTGCGTGCTGGCCGCCGCCGTGCCGCCGCGCCTAGGCTGGCGGCAAGCGTTCGGAGAAACCCGACCCCGGAGGAAGCCATGAGCCAGCCTGCCCTGAAGCCGCAAGCCGCGCCCTTCACCGTCATGCCGCTGACGCCGGCCATCGGCGCCGAACTGCTCGACATCGACCTCGCAAGGCCGCTCGACGATGCGACATTGGCGGCCATCCGCGCCGCGCTGCTCGAATGGAAGGTCGTCTTCTTCCGCGATCAGGACATCACCACCGAACAGCATCTGGCCTTCGCCCGCCGTTTCGGCGATCTCGAAGTACATCCCTTCGCGCCCCACAAGCCTGACTACCCGGAAGTCCTCGCCATCACCCATGACAAGGACAGCAAGGGCCGCGAAAACGTCTGGCACAGCGACGTCACATGGCGCGAATGCCCCTCGCTCGGCTCGGTGCTGCGCGCAGTGGAAGTGCCGGAGGTCGGTGGCGACACGCTCTTCTCCGACATGTACGCGGCCTACGACAATCTCCCCGACTGGGTGAAGGAAAAGATCGACGGCGCGGTTGCCGTCCACGACTTCGCGCATTTCCGCAAGATGATGCGCAGTCGCGGCAGGACCGAAGCCGAGATCGAGGAGATGAACCGGAAATATCCGATGGTCGAACATCCGGTGGTGCGCACGCACCCCGAGACGGGCCGCAAGGGTATCTATGTCAACGCCGCCTTCGCCCAGCACATTGTCGGCATGGAGAAGGCGGAATCGGACGCCATGCTCGCCTTCCTCTACGCGCAGGCCGCGATCCCCGAATATCAATGCCGCTTCCGCTGGAGCAAAAACTCCATCGCCTTCTGGGACAACCGCGCCTGCCAGCACTATGCGGTATCGGATTACTGGCCGGCGGTCCGGCGCATGGAGCGCGTCACCATCATCGGCGACCGGCCGCGTTGAGCGGAACTCAGGCCAGAAAGCGGTCGAGCACGTTGCGCGTGATCTTCTCGACGAACGGATTGCGCGCCTTGAGCCCATAGGCCCATTCGGTCGTGCCGGAATTGAAGACCTCGCCCTTGCCGCGCCTGAACGTCGCCAGCACCGCATGCCCGCGCATCATCCGCGCCCGGTTCGCCGGCGCATCGTGCCCGGCAAACGCGCGCGTCAGCGGCCCCCAGGCCTCGGGTGGCACGGCGCCGGCAAATTCGGATTCCGGCTCGCCCAGCGTCACCGGCGCGGTGGCGATGATTTCGAGGTTGGCAGGCACGCCGAGCCGCGGCACCGGCTTCGGCAATCCGTCCTCGCCGAAGGTCAGCGCGCAGCCGTCATTCTCGTAGCCGATCAGCCGGCAATCGTCGCCGAAGACGTCGCCCCAGAAGAGATCGGCGCCTTCAAGTGCCCAGTGATCCTCATTCGCGACCGTATAGCCGCCGATGCCGCGCGCCACGCAAAGCCCGAAGCGGTGATAACCGCCGAAGAGAAACGACAGTCCCGTCAGTTGCGCTTCCGGCTTGCCGATCCACGGGCTCGACCACAGGCCCGATGTCAGGTGGCGCTTTGCCGGGATCGCGGCCAGCGGGTCTTCGTCTTCGGCCCGCGCCTTGTGTGCGACATAGGTTTTGCCGCCGTCTTCCCAGCGGCATTGCCAGTAGCATGTATTGCCCGAAAGGATGATCGCGCGTCCGCCATTATCGACGAAGCGTTCCACTTCGGCGCGCTGCCCCCAGCTCCAGTACTCGCTGTGACCGACAAAGAGCGCCGCCTTGTAGCCGTCAAGCGCGTGCGGTTCCGCTTCGAGGTCGTAATCCGTCAGATAGTCGAGCGCGACGCCGTTCTCCTCCGCCCATGCCACGAACGCATGTTCCCATTTGTCGGTGAAGCCGGCCGGGCAGTCCCAGCCTTCGCCGCCGGCCTTGACCTCGTTGGCGACCTCGCCGACATCGGGCTTCTCCTGAAAGCCGCGGCGCTCCGGATTGACCAGCCGGTGCTTCGGCGAAGCGGGCTGCATGATCCCGCGCGAAAACGGCCGCGCCGTCGAAAGCCGCGCCGCAACGACATGCTTAGCCTTGTCCGCGGGGATAGGGGCGGGGGCCGGTCCGCCGATCCAGACATAGGTGTTGGCGCCGCCCCACGAATTGTACGCGTGATAGGTGTTGGTCGCGAGAACGATGACGGCCCTTGCGCGTGGCGCCGCCGCCTTGACGCACAGCATGTGATGGCCGGTGGCGCCGTCGGCGCCGGTGAACCGCACATCGTAATAGCCGGGCGTCCAGTCCGCGGGCACCGTCAGCCGGAACGCTTCCGGCCAGCCGCACCCCGCGACATGCGCGCTTTCCGGCGCCGCGTGCCGTCCCACCGCGACGCCGTCCTTGCGCCACACGGGCGTCCGCGCCGCGCCGAGCCGCGCGATCTCGATGTCGCACGTCGCCCCCGTCGCCGACATGAAGAAGGTCACGCTCTCGCCCGGCCGGGCGCTCAGCCGGTCGGAATAGCCCCAGATCCAGGTGTTCACGGTTGCCGCCCTTCGCGAAGAATATGAATATTCCTCACATTAAAGGCGGAACGGCGTCCCGGCGCAAGCCCGGCGTCACGCCTTGCCGGTCACCGCCAGCGCGAAGGCATAGACCCGCGCCACTTCCTTCAGCCGCTCGAAACGCCCCGACTTGCCGCCATGACCCGCATCCATGTTGATATGCAGCAGCGTCACATGGTCGTCGGTCTTGAACTCGCGCAGCTTCGCCACCCATTTCGCCGGCTCCCAATAGGTGACACGCGGATCGGTCAGCCCCCCGAGCGCGAAGATATGCGGATAGGCTTGGGCGCGCACATTGTCGTAAGGGCTGTACGACGCCATGTAATCGTAAGCCTCGCGGCTTTCGATCGGATTGCCCCATTCGTTCCATTCCGGCGGCGTCAGCGGCAGGGATGCATCAAGGATCGTCGCCAGCACATCGACGAACGGCACTTCCGCCAGAATGCCCTTGAAGAGATCGGGCGCCATGTTGGCGACCGCCCCCATCAGCATGCCCCCCGCGCTGCCGCCATGCGCGACGATGTTGCCGTGCGCGGTGAAACCCTGCGCCGCCAGATGTTCGCCCGCCGCGATGAAGTCGGTAAATGTATTGCGCTTCTTCATCAGCTTGCCGTCGCTGTACCAGCGATAGCCCTTCTCCTTGCCGCCGCGAATATGCGCGATCGCATAGACAAAGCCGCGATCGGCAAGCGACAGGCAGGTCGTCGAAAACGATGCCGGAATGCTGATGCCGTAGGCGCCATAGCCGTAAAGCAGGCAGGGCGCGCTGCCGTCGAGCTTGAGCCCCGTGCGATGCAGGATCGACACCGGCACCTGCGCCCCGTCCGCCGCCGTCGCGAAAATCCGCCGCGTGACGTAGTCCGCCGGATTGTGCCCCGACGGCACCTCCTGCCGTTTGCGCAACACGCGTTCCCGCGTCTCGACATCGTAGTCGTAGACTTCGGCCGGCGTCGTCATCGAACTGTAGGAAAAGCGCAGGCGCGTCGTTTCGTATTCGTAGCCCGCGCCCATGTTGAGGTCATAGGCTTCCTCGTCGAAAGCGATCTCGTGTTCGTCGCCATCGGCAAGCCGGCGGATCGCGATGCGCGGCAGCCCGTCGCGCCGCTCAAGCCGCACATGATGGTCGCGGTAGCAGACATGATCGAGCACCAGCGTGCCCGGCCGGTGCGCAATGACGTCGCGCCAGTTCGCACGCCCCGGCGCGTCCTCCGGCGCCTCGACGATCTTGAAATCCTCGGCCTCGAGATTGGTGAGGATCAGAAAGCGCCCGCGCGGGGCATCGTGTTCGAGATCGTATTCGACGCCGTCCTCGCGCGCCGCGACAAGCATCGGCGCCGTCTCCGGCGCATCGGCCGGGATCAGGTAAAGCTCGCTGGTCTGGTGGTCATGGCTCGAAATAACCAGCCACTTGCCGCTCTGCACCTTGCCGACACCGACGAAAAATCCCTCGTCCTTCTCTTGATAGACGAGCTTGTCGTCGCGCGTCGGCGTGCCCACCACATGCCGGAAGACTTTCAGCGGCCGGTGCTCGTCATCAACCTGCGTGTAGAGAAAGCTTGTGCCGCTTGCGTCCCATGCAATGCCGGGCGACGTGTCGGGCACCTCGTCCTCGAGGTCGCGCCCGCTTTCGATGTCGCGCAGCCGCACCGTGAAATATTCCGATCCCTTGCGGTCCGCCGACCACGCGGCCAGCCGCTGCGCCGGGTCGTGATCGACATCGCCGATTTTGAAGTAGTCCGTGCCCTCGGCTTCCTTGTTGGCGTCGAGCACAATCCGCTCCGCGCCTTCCCCGTCGCGCGGCCGCCGGCAGAAAATCGGATGCTGCGCGCCCTCTTCGAAGCGCGTGTAATAGGCAAACGCGCCGTCGGGCGACGGCACCGAGCTGTCGTCTTCCTTGATGCGCCCCTTCATCTCGGCAAAGAGCGTTTCGCGCAGTTCCGCCAGCGGCGCCAGCGCGTCCTCGGTATAGGCGTTTTCGGCGTCCAGATAGGCGCGGATGTCCTTGTCGAGCGCGTCCGGGTCGCGCATCACCTCGCGCCAGTTGGCGTCGCGCAGCCACGCATAGTCGTCGACGCGCGTGATACCGTGATGCGTGTCGCTTTGCGGCCGCTTCTCGGCGCGCGGCGCGG